>NZ_CP087190.1:1490000-1790000 GCF_024749165.1 Pseudomonas sp. B21-023
GATCGAGACCTTGTCGTTGAACGCATAGCTCACGGTCGGCTGGAAGGTCACGACCTGAACATGGCTTTTCTTGCCCCAGTAGCGCGCGGCATCGTCGCTGCCGTAGTCGGTGACCAGGCCGAATGGCACGTAGACGCCGAAACCGACGCTCCAATGGTCATCGATGGACTTGACGTAGTAACCCATCGGCACGCCGACCAAAGGCACCATGTCGCCGTCCATTTCCCCCCCTTTGTTGCTGCCGCGTCCGGAAATATCGGACTTGGCGATGACCGCGGCACCGCCAACGGTCATTTGATCGCGCTTCAGGCGGGACATGCCCGCCGGGTTGCCATACACGGTGCTGGCATCTTCGGCAGAAGAAGAACGACCCGCAAAACCTGTCCCCATGCCGCTGATGCTCTGTTCGTTCAGCGCAAAGCCGCTGGCGAGCAATTGGCTGGAAGCGAGGGCAACGGCAACGCCGAGAGAGGTTTTGAGCATAACTTTTTTCATTATTAGAAACTCCTTGGGATCTCCGGGGCGAAACGCTACCAACAAATGCCGCACTGCGCTATAGGCTAGAACGCAGGAGATAGAGCGGTTTTGTAGGACAATCCGACCAAAATTCCGTTTATTCCGGTTGTAGGACGTGGCTGTTCAGGAGGCGTGGGTAAGCATCGGCTCGATGCACTGGTGCCAGGCGTGGGTGAAATCCCGCAGGCGCCCCTGGGGGTGGAAGGTCTGCCGCCAAATCCGCGCCAGGCCCAATAGATCGTCGGCGGCCGGCAGCGGCGTGGCCTGCTCTTCTATCAGCATCCAGGCGATGGCAGTGGCATAGCGCAGGTTGACGGTGAGTTCGAGGTGCGGGCCACCGAGGAAGGCGTGCTGGCTGGCCAGGCCACGGACCAGGCTGGCCAGTTCGGGGTCGCGTGCGAGGTATTCGTCCCATAAACAACGGTGACGATTCTCACCGATCCGGTAAAGCCCATGGCCGCGTCGGTCATGCAGGGCAGCCCCCAGCCCCGACTGGCTTGCAGCAACGCCCAGTAACAAAGCTTCTGCGCTGTCGCAGTGGCGTCCCAGGTAGATCAGGGTCGGTCGGATCACGTATCGACTCAACTCGTTCGCAGCGATGCCCATGATGGCCTCTTACGAAAAGGGCCGACGGGCGCTGGAGCTTGGCAGCTGGTGAGTGGTCAGGCCCGCCGGAAGCGGCAGGTGCCGCTCGAGTTGAAGTGTAGTGTGATAACTGTGGTGTAAAGGGCTGTTTTTAAATCGATTGCAGCCAGAAGGCGCGGAGCATATGCCCGCTGGCGATTAAGCCAATTACCTTCAGGCTGGCGCGTGCAGGGTGTATTCATGACGTGAATTGCCCGTCATTCATTCATGCCGTCAACGACTGGCGCGCACGCTCGATCACGGCCTGCAGCGGCTCGGCCCGGTTGTATTGTTCCGGGTAGAGGCGCTCGCTGTGGCAAGCCACACCGTATTGGTCGACCAGGGTGAAGCTGAAGCTGCCCTTGCGTGGGGCAACGATAAGGCACTTGAGTGGAGCGAAGGCCTGGGAAAGGGTGCCAAAGGCAGCCTGGATTTGTTGATGGTTACTCATATTGTTGGATGTTCCTGCGTAAGACACGGTGTTTGATCCGTGCACAATAGAAACGTTCCAGTGACGTCTTTATTAAGGAGACGCAGAACCTGACTGGAACAGGGCAGCCAGAGGGGCGCATGCAATAAGTGGCGCTGGGCTGACTGGTAGGTACGACAGAAGGCAGGCAGCACACCGACACCAGGGTTCTGGGCATCGGGGAAGATCCTGATCAATCTGAAAACGTGATTCGTGCTGGGCAGGGTTTGCCGAGTGAATCATCGAATGGGCCGGTCCCGATGGGGCAGCGCCTGCTCGTCTTGAGCGTCGGGCTGTAGGGACTAAGTGGCCAGAATGACTTCAGCTGGGTACTAACAGGGCGCAACCCTACGCGAACATTCAAGGGTTGGCAAGTTTTTATTTCTTGCGGTAAGCCGACCATTATGTCGCCTAATGCACCTGCTGTGAAGAGGGGGAAATACCCCGGCAATTGTCTGGATGTACCCTTTTCGGGCGCAGTCGTGCCGTTTGTTGGTGCACTTGTACACACTCGCCCGGAGACTTGTAACGCTCTAGCAACATCCTGTGGAAGGCTCGCCAATGACTTGACTAAGGGCTTAAGTCAATGAAAAAAAACACTAATTTTTGCTGGTGAAAAAATCGACAGTTTGACTGAAAGCCCCATTTCACAGGGGTTTGCGGGCTGCCTTCAGGGGTTGTCCACCGACTTATCCACAGGTTCTGTGGATTGTCCCGGGCGCTTGCTCTAGGACGGGCGTGCCAGCTGTTTTGTCGATTGTCCGACAATGGGTGGCGCGGTCTGGCATGGGCATTTTCACCGCGAAAACGTCAAGAAAAAATCATCGAAAAAAAATGTCGATCAGCCGAAGGTCGCCCGGGCCAGCTTGCAAAAAATCGAGTAGAGTGGCGCGCCTCTCGAGTCACCCTTGCTGTTGGTCATGAAGCTTCGCGGTAAACACTTCGCCAGTCCTGATGCCTCTGCATCGCTGCCGTCCCCCAAGCGCTTTTCCCTGAAAGTGGCCCTGTGGCTACTCGACAGCCCGCACCTGGGCGACAAGCCCAGTGTCAAGCACCTGGCCGGGCGCATGCTCAAGCAACCGGCGCGCCAGGGCGTGGTGGTGGCGCAAAGCCGCCTGGGGCAGATGCTCTGCCGGGACTGCGGCAATGCCCGCGACCGGCGTATCGGTCATGAACTGTTGCGTCAGGCGGCGCGTGCCGGCGACCGTCGGGCACAGCTGGAATTTGGCCGATTGTGCCAGGCCCAGGAGCCTGAACTGGCCCGTTACTGGTTGGAGCTGGCGGCGGGGCAGGGTTCGCAGGAGGCACGGCGGCTGTTGCGTCAGTGGTTCCCCGCTTGAGCAGGCGCGGGCTTGCCCGCGACAGGGCTGCACAGGCAACCGCGCCAGCAGCCTGATAAGCTGCGCAGCATCAATCAGTGTTCGATCGGGGTAGGCATGACAGTGGATCTGACCAGCATTCTGCTGGGCTTGGTGGCAGGTGCCGTGCCTTGCCTGGGCTGGGTCATGCAGGTACAGCGCAACCAGGGGGCGCGCAAGGCCGAGCAAGCTCTGCTTGCAGAGCGCCTTGCCGCCGCGCAGTTGGCCCAGGCCGGCCTGCAGGCGCAGCTGGAGGCCAGCCGTGACGAGGTCAGCGACCTCAGCGAGGCCAACACCGTCAAGCAGACCCAGCTCGCCGCCCAGGGGCGTGAGCTGGAGTTGCTGCAGATCGACCGTGACAACAGCCGCGATGCCGCCCACGCCTGGCACCTCGAGCGCGCCAACCGTGAGGCCGAGCTGCGCCGCCTGGAGGCGCAGGCCGCCCGGCTGGAGGCCGAGTTGCGCGAGCAGCAGGAAAGCCACCAGCAACGCCTGGAAGACCTGCAGGAAGCCCGTGACACCCTGCGCGCCCAGTTCGCCGACCTGGCCACCAAGATCTTCGACGAGCGCGAACAACGCTTCGCCCAGACCAGCCAGCAGCACCTGGGCCAATTGCTTGACCCGCTCAAGGAGCGTATCCAGGCCTTCGAGAAGCGTGTCGAGGAAAGCTACCAGCAGGAAGCCCGTGAGCGGTTCTCGCTGGGCAAGGAGCTCGAGCGCCTGCAACAGCTCAACCTGCGCCTGTCCGACGAAGCCACCAACCTCACCCAGGCACTCAAGGGCCAGAAGACCCAGGGCAACTGGGGCGAACTGATCCTGGAGCGGGTGCTGGAGCACGCCGGCCTGGAGAAGGGGCGCGAGTACCAGACCCAGGTCAGCCTCAAGAGCGCCGATGGCGAGCGGTTCCAGCCTGACGTGCTGATCATGCTGCCGGGCGACAAGCAGGTGGTGGTCGATGCCAAGGTCAGCCTCACCGCCTATCAGCAGTTCGTCGGCAACAACGACGAGGCCGCGCTCAAGCAGCATGTGCAGTCGCTGCGCAATCACGTCAAGGGTTTGTCGAGCAAGGACTACAACCGCCTGGAGGGCCTGCACAGCCTCGACTTCGTGCTGTTGTTCGTGCCCATCGAGGCGGCCTTCTCGGCGGCGCTGCAGGCTGAGCCCAACCTGTTCCAGGAGGCTTTCGACCGGCAGATCGTGATCGTCAGCCCGACCACCTTGCTGGCCACCCTGCGGGTGATCGACAGCCTGTGGAAACAGGAACGCCAGGGGCAGAACGCCCGCGAGATCGCCGAGCGCGCCGGCTGGCTGTACGACAAGTTCGTGCTGTTCATCCAGGACCTGGACGAGCTCGGCGCCCGCCTGGCCCAGGTCGACAAGGCCTATGCCGCGGCACGCAACAAGCTGTGCGAGGGGCGCGGCAACCTGGTCAGCCGCAGCGAGCAGCTCAAGCTGCTCGGCGCACGGGCCAGCAAGAGCCTGCCGGCCGAGCTGGTCGAGCGCGCCCTGAGCGACGAGGTCCTTACTGAACCAGGCTCAGATGCCGATTGAGCAGGGCGCGCAGGGCTGCCGGCTTGACCGGCTTGGCCAGGTAGTCCAGGCCCGCGGCATGGACCAGGGCGATGGTCTCGTTGCGCCCGTCGGCGCTGATCACCACGCCGGGCACCGGCTCGCCCAGACGCGCCCGTAGCCAGCCCATCAGCCCGGTGCCGGTCTCGCCGTCATCCAGGTGGTAGTCCACCAACGCCAGGTGCGGGCGCAGGCCTTTGGCCAGCAACGCCTCGCATTCGGCCTGGTTGCGCGCGGTCCACACCTGGCAGCCCCAGCGGCTGAGCAGGCTGTTCATGCCGATGAGGATGCTGTCCTCGTTGTCCACGCACAGCACCTGCAGACCGGCCAGCGGCTGGCCGGCCTGTTCCACGGGGGCGGGCGTCGCGGGCGCGGGGCTTCGGGCGATGGGCACGTTGACGCGGAACACGCTGCCCTTGCCCGGCCAGGAACGCACCTCCAGTGGGTGCGCGAGTACCCGGCACAGGCCGTCGGCGATCGCCAGGCCCAGGCCCAGGCCTTTTTCGGCGCGGGTCTGGTGGCTGTCCAGGCGTTTGAACTCCTGGAAGATCACCGCCAGCTTGTCGTCGGCGATGCCAGGGCCGCGGTCCCATACTTCCAGCCACAGGCTTTCACCTTTGCGTCGGGCGCCGAGCAGGATCGGGCCTTTGCCGTAGCGCAGGGCGTTGGTGAGGAAGTTCTGCAGCACCCGGCGCAGCAGCTTCATGTCGCTGTCGACCCGCAGGCGGCTGCCGCGCAGGCGGAACTCCAGGCCTTTTTCGGCGGCCAGTACCTTGAACTCGGTACCGAGGGTATCGAACAGTTCGTTGAGGGCAAAGGGTTTGATGTCGGGGGTGACCTTGCCGTTCTCCAGGCGCGAGATGTCGAGCAGGTCGCTGATCAGCTCTTCGGCCGAGCGCAGCGAACTGTCCATGTGCCGCACCAGTTGCCGGGCTTCGTCGTTCATGCCCTCGGCTTGTTGCGACAGGGCGGCGGAGAACAGCCGGGCGGCGTTGAGCGGTTGCATCAGGTCGTGGCTGACGGCGGCAAGGAAGCGAGTCTTGGACTGGCTGACCGCCTCGGCGCGGCTCTTGGCCTCGGTCAACGCCTGGTTCAGCTGCGACAGTTCGTGGGTACGCTCGGCGACCCGTTGCTCCAGCCCCTCGTTGGAGTCGCGCAGGGCCTGCTCGGCTTCGCGGAACGGGGTGATGTCGGTGAAACTCATGACGAAGCCGCCCCCGGGCATCGGGTTGCCGATCAGTTCGATCACCCGGCCATTGGGGAACAGCCGTTCGGAAGAGTGGGCGCGGCCCTGGCGCATCCAGTGCAGGCGCCGCGCCACATGCACCTGGGCCTCGCCCGGGCCGCACAGGCCGCGTTCGGCGTTGTAGCGGATGATGTCGGCGATCGGCCGGCCGACGCTGATCAGCCCGTCGGGGTAGTTGAACAGTTCGAGGTAGCGGCGGTTCCAGGCCACCAGGTGCAGGTTCTGGTCGACCACGCTGATGCCCTGGTTGATGTTCTCGATGGCCCCCTGCAGCAGCGCACGGTTGAACTGCAGCACTTCGCTGGCTTCGTCGGCGATGCGCACCACGTCCTCGAGCTGCATGTCGCGGCCTTCGATGGCGGCCTTGACCACCGCCCGGGTCGAAGAGGTGCCGAGCACACCGGCCAGCAGCCGTTCGGTGTGTTCGATCCAGTCGCCATCGGCGTTCTGGTTGGGGTTGAAGCCCTTGCCCTGGCGGTAGGCGAAGCGGATGAAGCTCTGCCGGGCACGTTCCTCGCCGACAAAACGTGCGGCGAGCTTGAGCAGGTCGTCGATCTGTACCGCCAGCAAAGGTTTGCTGGAGGGGCGGGCGCTGGTCTGCTGGCCGATGAAGCGCCCGGCCTGCCAGTGCTCGGAAACCCGCGTGCGCGACAAGATCGAGACCCAGGCGAACAGGGTGAAGTTGCCCGCCAGCGACAGCACCACGCCCTGGGTCAGCGGGGTGATTGGCAAGTTGAGCGGGTTGCCGTGCAGCCAGGCCAGGCCCGGGAACAGTTGCAGCGACCAGCCCAGGCTGTGGGCGGCGATCGGCAACACCAAGGTGTAGAACCACAGGAAGATGCCGGCGGCCAGGCCCGCGAACACGCCGCGGCGGTTGGCCTGCTTCCAGTACAGCGCGCCGAGCATGGCCGGGGTCAGCTGGGTGACCGCGGCGAAGGCGATCTGGCCGATGGTCGCCAGGCTGGCAGTGGAGCCGAGCAGGCGGTAGCTGACATAGGCCAGCAGCAGGATCACCACGATGGTCACCCGGCGCACCGAGAGCATCCAGTGGCGGAACACCTCGAACGGCCGCTCGGCGTTGTTGCGGCGCAGCAGCCAGGGCAACAGCATGTCGTTGGAGACCATGGTCGACAGCGCCACGGCCTCGACGATGACCATGCCGGTGGCCGCCGAGGCGCCGCCGATGAACGCCAGCAGGGCCAGGCTCGGGTGGGCCTCGGCCAGCGGCAGGCTGATCACGAAGGAGTCGGAGATCACCGTGCCCGGCAGCAGCATCTGCCCAGCCAGGGCGATGGGCACCACGAACAGCGCGGCCAGGGCCAGGTACAGCGGGAACACCCAGCGCGCCAGGCGCATGTCCTGGGGCTCGATGTTCTCCACCACGGTGACGTGGAACTGCCGGGGCAGGCAGATGATCGCCATCATCGCCACGGCGGTCTGCACCACCATCGACGGCCAGTTGATGGTTTCTTCCCAGTAGTCGTTCAGGTGCACGGACTGCCGGGCCTGGGTGAACAGGTCGTCGAAGCCGTCGTACAGGTTGAACACCACGAAGGCGCCCACGGCGAGAAAGGCCAGCAGCTTGACCAGTGATTCGAAGGCGATCGCCAGGACCATGCCGCGGTGGTGCTCGGTGACGTCCAGGCTGCGGGTGCCAAAGACGATGGCGAACAGCGCCAGCACCAGCGACACCACCAGCGCGGTGTCCTGCACCCGGCTGCCGGTGGCGTCGGCATTGGCGCCGATCAGCAGGTTCACCCCCAGCACGATGCCCTTGAGCTGCAGGGCGATGTACGGCAGCACGCCGACCAGGCAAATCAGTGCCACTACCACTGCGAGGGACTGCGACTTGCCGTAGCGGGCGGCGATGAAGTCGGCGATCGAGGTGATGTTCTGCTGTTTGCTGATCAGCACCATCTTCTGCAGCACCCAGGGCGCGAAGATGAGCAGCAGCACCGGGCCCAGGTAGATGGGCAGGAACGCCCAGAGCTGCTCGGCGGCCTGGCCGACCGCGCCGAAGAAGGTCCAGCTGGTGCAGTACACCGCCAGCGACAGGCTGTACACCCAGGCGCGCAGGCGCGGCGGCAACGGCGTGCTGCGGCGGTCGCCGTAGAAGGCGATGGCGAACATGATGGCCATATAGGCCAGGGCAACCACGGCGATCAGCCCGCTGGACAACGACATGCAAACTCCGGAGCAAAAAAGAAAACGCGGTCCCGATCAATCAGTCTGGCACGCAGGGCGCGGTTCGTCAGCGCCGACGATGGTCGCAGTGGCAGGACGTCGCAGGCCCCGTGACGGGCGGGTATTGCCAACTAAGCCTGTCGGGCCATGTGTGTCCCCAGCCAGTAGAACACCGCCGCCAGCATCACCGACCCGATCAACAGATAGAACACCGTCACCGGCACCACATGCCCCAGCGCCAGGCCCACCAGTATCGGGCCGAGCCCCGCGCCCAGGTTGGAGAGGTTCTGCGCGCCATAGTAAACCCCGCGCAGGTGCTCCGGCGCGATCAGGTCGATGAACATGAATTCGGCCGGAATCACGATGATCTCGCCCAGGGTGAACACCAGCATGGCCAGACACCAGACCAGCGCCGAAGCGGCCACGGAGAATCCCAGCAACCCGGCAACGAACATGGCCATGCCAGCCATCAGCCAAGGCATCAGGCGCTGACGGGTGATGCGTCGGCCAATCAGGTACTGCAGGCCGATCACTGCGAGGGCGTTGGTGGTGACCAGGTAGCTGGCCAGGCGCGCCACCTCGGCGGGATCGTGCTGAGTCACCACCAAGTACTGCGACAGGTAGGCGGTGAACTGGCCGAACACCACAGCACTGAGCACGCCGCCTAGGGTGAAGCAGACCAGCCGCCGGTCGCGCAGCATGCCCAGGCCGACCTGGGCGAAGCTCGCCGCCTGCCCGGCCTCGCGCAGGCCCAGCAAGCTGCGTTCGCCCAGGCGGTAGTAAGCCAGGCTCAGGCCGAGGCCGATCAAGGCCGACACCACGAACGGCAGGTGGTCGTCCGCCTCTATCAGCATCACCCCGAGCATCGGCCCTGCGGCCCAGGCGATGTTGTTGAACGTGTACTTGATGGCGAATACTTCGCCGCGTCGGTTCTCTGGCAGCAGGGCGCAGAACCCGGCCTTGGCGGCAATGTCGACCACCGTCTGGGCCAGGTAGGCCACCACCAGGAAACAGAAGAACGGCGCAGCCGAGGTACTGGCCACGATGCCGACGAAGGCCAGGGCGAACACCAGGGTGCAGGCGACGATCAGCGTATGGCTGCGCAGGGTGTCGACCAGGTGTCCGCCGTAGAGGCTGAGCAGGGATGCCAGGAGCATCGCGCCGCCGACCAGCAGGCCGGTCTGGCCGACCGACAGGCCCAGGTGTGTTGACAGGTACACCACCAGATAGGGCAGTGTGATCGCCCGCGCCATGGTCAAGGTGAAGGTGGTGAACAACAGCAGGCGAACCGCGGTGGGATAGCCTTTCAGGGCGCGGAGCATCGACTGATCCTTGTCATTGTCAGCGGTCAAGCATATGCCAGGTGCCGGACTGGCTGCTATATCTTTAAAATCGATAACAGATAGAGAAATTACCCGTTATATGGATATTCTATGCAGGCATAAGATATCTCTACCTTACACAAGGGCAGGAGACACCTTATGCCATGCACCCAGACCCGTACGCCTTCCTGGCGCCCGTTCAGCCAGTTGGCCCATCCCCGCGAAGTGATTCGCCAGTTCACCCCCAACTGGTTCGCCGCGACCATGGGCACCGGCGTGCTGGCCCTGGCCTTTCATCAGGTCCAGGTGCCGGGATTGGACAGCGTGGCCGAGGGACTGTGGTGGCTGACCATCGGCCTGTTTACCCTGTTCTGCGTCCTGTATGGCGCCCGCTGGATAATGTTCTTCAATGAGGCGCGGCGGATTTTCGCGCATTCCACCGTGTCGATGTTCTTCGGCACCATCCCCATGGGCCTGGCCACCCTCCTCAACGGCGCCCTGGTGTTCGGCTTGGCGCGCTGGGGTGAGGCCGTGGTGCCGTGGGTTGAAATGCTTTGGTGGCTGGACGTGGGCCTGGCGCTGCTATGCGGCGTGGCAATTCCCTACCTGATGTTTACCCGCCAGGAGCACAGCATCGACCAGATGACTGCGGTGTGGCTGCTGCCAGTGGTGGCGGCGGAGGTTGCCGCCGCCAGTGGCGGGTTGCTGGCGCCGCACCTGGCGGACGTTCACGCACAGTTCCTGGTGGTCATCACCAGCTATGTGATGTGGGCGGTTTCGCTGCCGGTGGCGTTCAGCATCCTCACCATCCTCATGCTGCGCATGGCCTTGCACAAACTGCCGCCGGCCAACATGGCCGCCTCCAGCTGGCTGGCGCTGGGCCCGATCGGTACCGGTGCGCTGGGCATGCTGGTGCTCGGTGGCGATGCGCCGGCGGTGTTCGCCGCCAATGGCCTGGGCGGCCTCGGCGAGGTGGCCCGTGGGCTGGGGCTGGTGGCCGGTATCGTGCTGTGGGGCGCCGGGTTGTGGTGGTTGCTGACGGCGGTGCTGATCACCCTGCGCTACATGCGCCAGGGCATGCCGTTCAACCTGGGTTGGTGGGGGTTCACCTTCCCCTTGGGCGTGTACTGCCTGGCCACGTTGAAACTGGCCGCCTGGCTGGGCCTGGGCTTCTTCACGGTGTTCGGCCAGGTGCTGGTGGTGGCGCTGGCGCTGCTCTGGCTGCTGGTGGCCAGCCGGACCCTGCGCGGGGCGTGGCGCGGCGAGCTGTTCGTGTCACCGTGCATTGCCCAGCGCTGATCGGCCTTACAGGTTGGGTGTGTAGTCGAAGGCGCTGGCGGCTTGGATATCGGTGAACGGGGTGACGGCTGCATGCTTGTTCATCACGCCGTTGACCAGAGAGCCTGGGAACATCTGGATGCCGTTGTTGAAGCGTTCCACTTCGCCGTTGAAAATCACGATGGCCGCGCCGACGTTCTGTTGCTGCTCGGCGATTTCGCGCATGAGGTTGTTCATCAGTTCCGAGGCCTTGAGATCGGGGTAGGCCTCGAAGGCCACGCGCAGCCCGCCGAGCAGCGAACGGGTTGCGTCCTCGGCCTTGGCCAGGGTCTTGCCGTCCGCCTCGACAGGCAGCTCGGCAATGGCGCTGCGCAGGCGGGTGATTCCGGCCAGCACGCCTTGTTCATGGTCGCGGTACAGGCCGGCCTGCTCTTGCAGCGCATCGAGCACCTTGGTCTTCTGCCGCTCATAGGTCAGCACATCGGCCCAGGCGCGTTTGACCCGGTTATGGTTGCCGACGATGCCGTTGTGCAGGCTGATGACGATCAGCGGTACGCCGATCAGCACGGCGAGCAGGATAAGGGCGAAAAGGTCCATGTCAGTGTTCCGTCTGTAGCTGTGCCGGGGTAGGCACGGTGAAATTGTCGTCGTGCTGCTCGGCCAGGATGTGCACGGCGTCGAGCAGAGCGCTGAGCTGTGGCAGGTGCACGCCGTGGTCGATCAGCAAGCGGAAATCGCTCGCGCGGGTCAGCTCGCAAGTCAGCTTGAAAGCGAGCGGGTTGTCGTTGCTGCTCAGGCACAGTTGCCCGTGCTGCGAGAACTCCAGGTTGGGCGTATCAAGCTGGCGATGCAGGTCGATCAGGTGCAGCACCGTCACCGGCTTGGCGAAGCGGGCGCAGGCCATGGCCGAGCTGCCAGTGAGGCTGAAGGCGCGGTCGAAGTCGCTTGAGGCGGTCTTGAAGTGGTGCTCCATGTCGACCATGGATGAGCGGCCGCCGCTGCCGCCACCCAGGGCGATTCCCTGCACCCAAGGGAAGTCGATCACCAGGCTGTAGCGATCGTATTCCTGGTAGGAGGTCACGGTTTTCGAGGTCGTGCCGCCCTTGCCATCGGACTCGGTTTCCTGGTGGGTCTGTTTGTCCACGTAATGCAGGTGGTACCAGCGGTAGTTGAAGCTGTGCAGCCGACCCTGATAGTGGCCCTGCACGGCGCGGCGCAGGAAACGCTTGTGGTTGCCGCGCACATAGTCGCGAAACTCGATTTGCAGGCCCTTGAGCAACTGGCTGTCGGTCACCGGGATTTCCTGCAGGCCGGCGGTGATCAGGCTGGAGCGCTCGGCCAGGTCGTAGGCAAGCTTGGGGATGAGCTTCCTGCGCTGATAAAGGACGATCAGGCTGAACGCAGCGCCACCGAGCAGGCCGAGCGTGAGGTTGGACGCAAGCTGCGGCACGCTCTGGCCCAGCAGCTTGGCCAGCGGCGCCAGCAGCGGCTCGTACGCCTGCAAGTAGCCTGCGATGCTGGCAATGGCCAGTGGTCCACAGAGCAGGGCCATCAGCCAGGGCACCCGGTTGTCGAACTGCATGTTGCCGTAAAAGTCGGCCATGGCGTCCACGGCGGCCAGCAGTTCCTGCTTGGTCGTCGCCGTGCGTGCGGTATGGCTGGCCGCCCGCACTGTGCGTTTGAGCCGGGCGTTGTGGGTATTCAATTGAATCAATGGCTGGCCTTCATCCCTGTCCAGTTCGACCCCAAGTGGCGCACCTTTGCGCGTTGGTGAGGGGCGGCAGTCTGCCAGCTTCGCGGTTGCCGTTCCATCGTGTCGAGCGACAGGCGCTGAACTGACAGCCGCTGCTTCTGCCACAGGCGTGGCGCAGCCGAAACCTATGGAAGGAGCAACGGGCTTGCCTTCATCGTCCATTCCCGTGCAGATTTGTGGCTTTATGCGCTGAACGTGCCTCCAATGACAAAGCCCAACCAGGTACACGGACGATGAGTCACCCCTCGCAATTCACCCTGCTCGGCAAGCGGCGCTTCCTGCCGTTCTTCATCACCCAGTCGCTGGGTGCCTTCAACGACAACCTGTTCAAGCAGTCATTGATCCTGGCGATCCTCTACAAGCTGAGCCTGGAGGGCGACCGCTCGATCTGGGTCAACCTCTGCGCCTTGCTGTTCATCCTTCCGTTCTTCCTGTTCTCGGCACTGGCCGGGCAGTTCGGCGAGAAGTTTGCCAAGGACCGCCTGATCCGCGCGATCAAGCTGGCCGAGATCGTCATCATGGCCATTGGCGCGACTGGTTTCGTCACGCACCACCTCGAGCTGATGCTGGTGGCGCTGTTCGCCATGGGCACCCACTCGGCGCTGTTCGGTCCGGTGAAGTACTCGATCCTGCCCCAGGCCCTGCGCGAAGAGGAACTGGTGGGTGGCAACGGCCTGGTGGAGATGGGCACCTTCCTGGCGATCCTGGCGGGTACCATCGGTGCCGGCGTGCTGATGTCTTCCAGCCAGTACGCAACGTTGGCCGCTGCGGGCGTGGTGGGCACCGCGGTGCTGGGCTACCTGGCCAGCCGCTGGATCCCGCGGGCGGCCGCCGCCGCGCCGCAGATGAAGCTGGACTGGAACATCTTCAAGCAGTCATGGCTGACTCTGCGCCTGGGCCTGGGCCAGACCCCGGCGGTATCGCGCTCGATCGTCGGCAACTCGTGGTTCTGGTTCGTCGGCGCGATCTATCTCACGCAGATCCCGGCCTACGCCAAGGACTGGCTGCACGGCGACGAGACCGTGGTCACCCTGGTGCTGACCCTGTTTTCGGTAGGCATCGCCGTCGGTTCGCTGCTGTGCGAGCGCCTCAGCGGGCGCAAGGTGGAAATCGGCCTGGTGCCGTTTGGCTCGTTCGGCCTGACCCTGTTCGGCCTGCTCTGGTGGTGGCATTCGGGGGATGTCCCGGTCGGTGCCGCGCCCCATGACTGGCTGACCTTGCTGGGCATGAGCCAAGCCTGGTGGATCATGCTGTCGATCGTCGGCCTGGGCATCTTCGGCGGCTTCTACATCGTGCCGCTGTATGCGCTGATCCAGGCGCGCACCCCGGAAGGCGAGCGGGCCCGGGTGATTGCCGCCAACAACATCCTCAACGCACTGTTCATGGTGGTGTCGGCGATCATCACCATCGTCCTGCTGAGCCTGGCCAAGCTGAGCATCCCGCAGCTATTCCTGGTGGTGTCGCTGCTCAACATCGCGGTCAATGCCTACATCTTCCGCATCGTGCCCGAATTCACCATGCGCTTCCTGATCTGGCTGCTCAGCCACTCGATGTACCGGGTCGAGCACCGCGAGCTGCAGCGCATTCCCGACGAAGGCGCGGCGCTGCTGGTGTGCAACCACGTGTCGTTCGTCGATGCACTGCTGATCGGCGGCGCCATCCGCCGGCCGATCCGGTTTGTCATGTACTACAAGATCTACAACCTGCCGGTGCTCAACTTCGTGTTCCGCACCGCCGGTGCCATCCCCATCGCCGGGCGTGGCGAGGACGAGGCCACCTACGAGCGTGCCTTTGCCCGTATCGCCCAGTACCTGGCCGACGGCGAGCTGGTGTGCATCTTCCCCGAAGGCAAGCTGAGTTCGGACGGTGAGATCGATGTGTTCAAGGGTGGAGTGAACCGCATCCTGCAGGAGACGCCAGTGCCGGTGATCCCGTTGGCGTTGCAGGGGTTGTGGGGTAGCTTCTTCAGCCGTGACCCGAACAAGGGCTTCTTCAAGCGCCTGTGGTCACGGGTGACCCTGGTGGCCGGCGCCGCCATCCCGGTGGAGGCGGCGCAGCCTGAAGTGCTGCGCGAGCAGGTGAGCCTGCTGCGCGGCGACATGCGCTAAGGGAAAAGGAGGGAGGTCAGCTGGCGCTGACCTTCAGGCCGACCAGGCCGGTGATGATCAGGGCGACACTGGCCAGGCGGATCAGCGCCATGGATTCACCGAACAGGATGATCCCGGCGATCACCGTGCCGACCGCGCCGACGCCGGTCCAGATGGCATAGGCGGTGCCCAGCGGCAGCTCCTTCATGGCAAGGCCCAGCAGGCCGAGGCTGATGACCATGGCGCCGACCGTCAGAACGGTGGGCAGGGGGCGGGTGAAGCCGTCGGTGTACTTGAGGCCGACAGCCCAGCCAACTTCGAACAGGCCGGCGAAGAACAGGATGATCCAGGACATGGTGATTCTCCATCGTTATCAAAGATGGGGCCGTCCCCGGTATGTTCACGCACAGCGTCGTGAGGCCGTCCTCACAGTGCGCACTATAGTGCCCATTTGCCGAGGCTGGAGCAAGTTTCAAGGATCGGTGGTTGCCTCATCGCCGGCAAGCCGGCTCCCACAGGGTTAGCGCATGGCTGGCTTCATGCGGTCGGTGTGGGAGCCGGCTTGCCGGCGATGAGTCCGGGGCAGGCAACATCAATTTCTGGCAGATACGATGTTCTCTACCTCTGGCTCAGGCTCCTCCATTCGCCTGAACCACGTCGACAGCAAAGCCCCGGAGATGTTGTGCCACACGCTGAACAGCGCACTGGGCACCGCGGCCAGGGGCGAAAAGTGCGCCGACGCCAGGGCCGCGCCCAACCCGGAATTCTGCATGCCCACCTCCAGCGCCAGCGCCTTGCGCTGGGCCAGCGGCAGCTTGCACAGCTTGCCGGTCAGGTAGCCCAGCAGGAAGCCGAAGCTGTTGTGCAGCACTACCACCGCCATGATCAGCAGCCCCGATTCGGCGATCTTCGCCTGGCTGACCGCCACCACCGCGCAGACGATCATCACGATGCTTACCACCGACACCAGCGGCAGCACCTGCACCGCCAGCTGCACGCGGGCGCCGAGCAGGCGCTGGGCGAGCACGCCGAGCACGATCGGCAGCATCACCAACTGCAGGATCGACCAGAACATGTCCATGAACGAGACCGGCAGCCACGCCGAGGCGAGGAACCAGATCAGCGCCGGGGTAAGCAGCGGGGCGAGCAGGGTGGTCACCGCGGCGATCGCCACTGCCAGTGCCAGGTCGCCCCTGGACAGCCACACCATGACGTTCGACGCCGTGCCGCTCGGGCAGCAGCCTACCAGGATCACGCCCACGGCGATTTCCGGCGGCAGCTGGAACAGCTGGCACAGCAGCCAGGCCACCCCGGGCATGATCACGAAATGCGCCACTACCCCCAACGCCACCCGCCATGGCTGGCGGGCAACGGCGGCGAAGTCGTCGAGCTTGAGGGTCAGGCCCATGCCGAACATCACCAGGCCCAGCAGCGGCACGATGGCGACCTTGAGGGCGATGAACCACTGCGGCTGAAGGAAGGCCAGGCAGGCGAACACCAGCACCCACAGGGCGAAGGTGTTGCCGACGAAGCGGCTGAGGGCGGCGAGGGCACGCATGGGGCAATCCTTGTTGTTCTGTTCAGGTGCCCCCGATCATACTCAAGACCAGCTCAGAATGGGCCAGCCGTTGGTTTGCGCGTGCTCGCGCAGCACCGGGTCCGGGTTCACCACGTAGGGGTGATCCACCTTCAGCAGCAGCGGCAGGTCGTTGCGCGAGTCGGAATAGAAGCTCGCGCCTTCGAGGTTTTCCTGTTCCTGGTCGAGCCACTCCAGCAGGCGGACGATCTTGCCCTCGCGGTAGGTGAGCACGCCGTGGGTCTTGCCGGTGAATACGCCGTTGACCGCTTCCAGCTCGATGGCGAGGTATTCGTCCACCCCCAGGCGCGCCGCGATCGGGCCGACGAGGTGGGTGCCGCTGGCCGAAATGATCAGAATCCGGTCGCCACGCTGGCGGTGCTCGGCGATGCAGCGGCAGGCGTCGCCGTAGATGATCGGCTCGATCACATCCTCTACCCAGGGCTCGACCAGGTGCTCCACTTCTTCCAGGGTGCGCCCGGCGATCGGCTCCAGGCTGAAGGCCATGTAGTCCTCCATCTGCAGGTGGCCTTTGCCGTAGGCTTCCATCAGTTCATGGTCGCGCTTGAGGAAACTCTTGCCATCGACCCAGCCCAGCCGGGCCATCTGCTCGCTCCACAACGACGCGCAGTCGCCGTGGATGAGGGTTTCGTCCAGATCGAAAATTGCCAGTGCCATGCGTTGAATCTCCTTAGGCCACTTCCCGTAGCGCCGTGGGGTCGATCGACAAGGATACCCGTTGTCCGTCCGCGTGCAGATCGCTGGCGCAACGATTGAGTACGTCCACCACCAGTTCTACGCCGCGCACCTGGACGCGGTAGCGGATCACGTTGCCCAGCAGGCTGTGGCTGCGGATCTCGCCATCCAGCTCGCCGTTCAGGCTCAGGGTGATCGACTCTGGGCGGATCGCCAGGCGCGCGGCCACCGGGCGTTGCAGCAGGCGGCTGGCGCTGTCGGCGTCGAGCAGGTTGTAGTTGCCGATAAAGCCGGCGGCGAACAGGTCCACGGGCGCGGTGTAGAGGGTTTCGGCATCGCCGCTCTGGACGATGCGTCCCTGGTTCATCAGGACGATGCGGTCCGACATGGTCAGGGCTTCTTCCTGGTCGTGGGTGACGAAGATGGTGGTAAGCCCCAGCTCGCGCTGGATGGCGCGGATCTGTTCGCGCAAGTGCTTGCGGATACGCGCGTCCAGCGCCGACAGTGGCTCGTCGAGCAGCAGCAGGCGCGGGCGGGTGACCAGCGAGCGGGCCAGGGCCACGCGCTGGCACTGGCCGCCGGACAGCTGGTGCGGGTAGCGCGTGGCGAAGCTGCCGAGCTCGACCAGGTCGAGTACCTCGCGTACCCGTGCCTGGCTTTCGTCGGCCTTGACCTTCTGCATGCGCAAGCCAAAGGCGATGTTCTGTTCCACGGTCATGTTGGGAAACAGCGCGTAGCTCTGGAACACCATGCCGATGCCGCGCTTCTGCGGGCTCAACGGCACGATGTCCTGGCCGTCGAGCAGGATCCGCCCGCTATCCACCGGGGTCAGCCCGGCGATGCAGCGCAGCAGGGTGGACTTGCCGCAGCCGGAGGGGCCGAGCAGGGTGACGAACTCGCCGCGTTCGATCTGGCAGTCGATGTTTTCGAACACCGGGCTGCCGGCGTAGCTCTTTTGCAGTTTCTGTACGCTGACGAAGCTCATGTCAGGTCTTGTCCTTGTTCAGGCGGTTGGCGACCCAGGTCAGCACCAGCACGAAGGCGAAGTAGGAGATTACCAGGGCGCTGTTGAAGTGGCCGCTGCTGTTGCGCATGTTGTTCAGGTACACCTGCAGGGTCTCGTAGCGGGTGCCTACCAGCAGGTTGGCGAACACGAACTCGCCGAACAGGAACGAGAACGACAGCAGCAGCGCCACCATCAGGCCTTTGCGCAGGTTCGGCAGTACCACCAGGAACGCCGCCTGCCAGGTACTGGCGCCGAGCAGTTGGGCGGCGTCCATCAGGTCGCGCAGGTTGATGGCCTGCAGGTTGTTGGTGATGGCTCGATACATGAACGGCAGGGCGATGGTGAAGTAGCAGCCGATCAGGATCCACGGCGTGCCGACCATGGCCATCGGTCCGCTGCCGTAGAGTTGCAGCAAGCCCACCGCAGACACCACGGGCGGCACCGCGAACGGCAGCAGGATCAGTACGTTCATCAAGGCGTCGAGCTTGGGGAAGTGGTAGTGCACCACGAACAATAGCGGCAGGATCAGCACTACCGACAGCACCAGCGCGCCCACGCACACCAGCAGCGACTGGCCGAAGGCTGCGAGAAAGCGCGGTTCGCTCCACAGCGCCACATACCACTTGAAGGTCAGCCCGCTGGGCAGCAGGGTGGCCGACCAACTGGTGGCCAGCGAATAAAGCAGGGTGCCGGCCAGTGGCAGCAGCAGGATGAGGAACAGCAGGTAGACCACCACGCGGTGGTAGAGCCCGCCGGCTTTGTTTTCAGCGCGCATGGTAGCTCCTCTTGAGCAGCCATTGATGGGCCACCGTGACCACGGTCATCAGCCCCACCAGCACCATCGCCAGGGCGCTGGCCAGGTTCGGGTCGAGGCTGATGTCGCCGGCCACAAGGCCGGCGATACGGATCGGCAGCACGTTGAAGTTGCCGGTGGTCAGGGCGTAGACGGTGGCGTAGGCGCCCAGGGCGTTGGCCAGCAGGATGACGAAGGTGCCGAGCAGCGCCGGGGTAAGCACGGGCAGGCCGATGTGCCGCCAGAACTGCCAGTGGCTGGCGCCCAGCAGCGCGGCGGACTCACGCCAGTCTTCGCGCAGGGCGTCGAAGGCGGGGTAGAGCAGCAACACGCCCAAGGGGATCTGGAAGTAGGTGTAGACCAGGATCAGGCCGGTCTTGGAGTAGATGCTGAAGTCGCCGAGCAGCCCCATCTGCTTGAGCAGCAGGGTGAGCGCGCCATTGAAACCGAGCAGGATGATGAAGGCGAACGCCAGGGGCACGCCGGCGAAGTTGCTGGTCATGTTGGCAAAGGCGCTGACGAAGTCGCGCAGTTTCGAGTCGACCTGGCGCAGCGAATAGGCGCCCAACGTGGCGATGACGATGCCGAACAGGCTCGACCAGAAGCTGATCTCCAGGCTGCGTTGCAACGCCTGCAGGTAGAACTTCGAGGCGAAGATCTTGCTGAAGTTGGCCAGGCCCCAGCCACTCTCGCTTTGCAGGCTGTTGATGGCGACCCAGGCCAGCGGTGCGATCTGGAAAATGATGAAGAACACGGCGAACGGCAGCAGGCAGAGCAGGGCCAGGTAGCGGCCGCGATGGCTTGCATTCACTTGAGCAGCTCCCGGCAGACCGGTTTGTCGTGGGCGGCGCCGAGCAGTTCGCAGATCGTGCCGCAGAGCTCGGTCTGCAGCGGCTTGGCCGCAGGGTCGAGGCTGAAGGCTTCGCCGAACACGAACAGCGGCACTTCACGCTCCTCGGCGAGCAGGCCGTTGTGCGAGCGGTCGTTGTTCATGCCGTGGTCGGCGGTGACCAGCACCTGGTGGCCCTCCTCGAGCCAGCGCGGCAGGTAGTCGGCCAGCAGGATGTCGGCGCTGCGCGCGGCGTTGCGGTACTGGCTGCTGTCCAGGCCGTGGCGGTGGCCGGCGTCGTCGATGTTCATCGGGTGTACCAGGAGGAAATTCGGCGCATGGCGGCGGCGCAGGTATTCGGCGTCGGCCAGCAGGTGCGAATCGGGGTAGTGGTCGGCGTAGTAGAACAGGCCGTGCTGGATCGGCAGCTTGGGGGCATGGGTGTGGCGGTCGCGCAGCGGGTCGAACGGCGAGCGGTTGTACAGCTCGCTCATCCAGTGGTAGGCCGCCGCCGCAGTGCCCAGGCCGGCCTCGCGGGCGTAGTGGAACACGCTGCGCTGGTTGGACAGACGGTTGATGTTGTTATGCACGATGCCGCTGTCGATCGGCGGCACACCGGTGAGAATGCATTCGTACAGTGGTCGCGACAGCGACGGCAGCTCGCACTCCACGCGGTACAGCGCGGCGCGGTCGGCCTCGACATAGGCGTGCAGGTGGCCCATGGCGTGGTGGGCGACCTGGTGGTTGAGGCCGTCGAGCAGGACCAGGATGACGTTGTGTTGCATGGTGGCTCCGCAGGGGTATCAGTCGGTAGCGCGTCGCCCTCATCGCTGTCAAGCCAGCTCCCACAGGTCTTGCGCTGACCCTGTGGGAGCTGGCTTGCCGGCGACAGGGCCGATTCAGGCAGAAGGGAATCTGCCCCTTATTCCATCTCGATGATCACCTGCTCCTGCCACTTCTGTGGCAGGGCCTTGGAGGTCGCTTCCCAGGCCGCAGCATCTTTGATTGGCTGGGCGGCCTTGTACTGCTCGTTGGGCAGCAGCTTGGCCTGTACGTCCGCCGGCAGCTTCAGGTGTTCGGCACGGATCGGCCGGGCGTGGCCGATGGCCAGGTTGGTCTGGCCGGCATCGCTGAAGATGTATTCACGGGTCAACTTGGCCGCGTTCGGGTGCTTGGCGTACTTGTTGATGATGGTGGTGTAGCCGGAGATGACCGAGCCATCGGAGGGGATCAGCACCTCGAAGCGTTTCGGGTCGATCTGTTCGCGGTAGCTCAGGCCGTTGAAGTCCCACACCACGCCCACTTCCACTTCGCCTTTCTCCAGGGTCTGGATGGTCGGGTTGGCCAGCGACAGGCGCTTCTGCTGGGCCAGCTTGGTGAACAGCTGCAGGCCCGGCTCGATGTTGCTTTCGCTGCCCTTGTAGGCGATGGCGGCGGCAAGCACGCCGTTGGCGGCCTGGGCGGCGGTGCCGACGTCACCGATGGCGACCTTGTACTTGCCCTTTTCCAGGTCGTGCCAGGTGCTTGGGCGGTCCTCTTCCTTCACCAGATCCTTGTTGATGATGAAGGCGATGGTGCCGGTGTAGGCCAGCGCCCAGTGGCCGTCCTGGTCCTTGGCCCACGCCGGGACCTGGTCCCAGGTGCTTGGCTTGTAGGGCTGGGTCACGCCCTTGGTGACCGCGATCGGGCCGAAGGCCGCGCCGACGTCGCCGATATCGGCGCTGGCGTTGTCCTTCTCGGCATCGAACTTGGCGACTTCCTGGGCCGAACTCATGTCGGTGTCGCTGTGCTTGAGGCCGTACTTTTTCGCCAGGTCTTCCCAGGTGCCTTTCCAGTTGGCCCAGGCATCGGGCATGCCCACGCTGTTGACCGTGCCTTCCTTGCGGGCGGCGTCTTCAAGGGCCTTGAGGTCCTGGGCCATGGCCGAGGTGCAAAAAGCGATGGCCGAACCGAGCAGTGACGCCATGAACAACTTTTTCATCCGAAGCTCCTTTGGTGGGTGCCTTGCATTCGTTGTTATGAACGGAAGCGGTGCTTGCGACCCCTTGGTCTAGGTCAGCAAACCTTGCGCCAAGGTAGGCCTGTTGCGTGACAGTTTGATGTAAGGGGCGGGGCGGGTGGCAGGCCCAAGGCCCTGGAACTACAGCGTAGACCAGATCGAAAGCCTTGATTCGCGTGGGCTGGCGCGGATCTGGCATATCTGGCAAGTGCCCTGCGGCGCCTGTGTCACAGGATGTTCATCAGCCGTGCCTAGGCTTGCACTACGCTCCAACTGCCCCGTTTCGGGGCTGGACTAGTCCAGATAGGTAACCTTTGATGCAAGCGACGCCACCGCGCGCGGTAACAGCCATCTGCCACGCGCTGCAGGAGCAGATCGAACACGGCTTGCTGGCGCCCGGCGGCAAGCTGCCGGCCGAGCGCAGGCTCAGCGAGGTGTTCGACACCACGCGTATCACGCTGCGCGAGGCCCTGGTGCAGCTCGAGGCCATGGGCCTGATCTACCGCGAAGAGCGGCGCGGCTGGTTCGTCGCGCCCGAGCGTCTGACCTACGACCTGATCGAGCGCAGCCACTTCCATGCGATGGTGCGAGACCAGGGGCGCGAGCCGCGTACGCAGCTGCTGTCGGCGCGGCTGCAGCCGGCTTCGGCGGCGATCTGCGCGCGCCTGCGGCTGCCGGCGCTGTCCAGCGTGGTGAGGATCTGCCGGTTGCGGCGTATCGACGGGCGGGCGGTGCTGTATGCCGAGCACTATCTCAACCCGCGCTACTTCCCAGGAATCCTTGAGCTGGACCTGGCCCGGTCACTGACCGAGATCTATGCGCGGGAATACGCCATTCACTATGGGCAGGTGTGCTTCGAGATCCTGCCGACGGCGTTGCCGGTGGAGGCGGCGGCTGCCCTGAAGGTGTCGGCTGGCAGCCCCGGGCTGCATATCACCCGGGTCAACAGCGACCAGCATGGGCACCTGATCGACTGTGACCTGGAGTACTGGCGCCATGATGCGATTCGCATCCGCGCGCAGGCGGGGTAAGGGGGCTGCTGTGCAGCCCATCGCCGGCAAGCCGGCTCCCACAGGTTTGGCGTTAGTCTTGAAGGTCATGTGATCCCTGTGGGAGCCGGCTTGCCGGCGATGGGGCGCGAAGCGGCCCTAGCTGGCGGCTCCGCCGGCTTCAGGGATGGCACCACCCCCAGCCGTCACCACTTGCACCGACAGCCGTGGCGTCGCCAGATCCAACCCCGCTTCATCGAGCTGGCGCTTCAACGCCAGGTTGAACGCCCGCGACACCTCCCACTGCTTGATCGGCGCAGTCTTGAACCGCGCCCGCAGGATCGCCGATCCCGACTCGAAGCTTTCCACCCCCTGCAACTCCAGCGGCGACCAGATGTTGCGGCGCATCAGCGGGTCATTGCGCAGTTTCTGCCCGACCTCGCGAATCAGGGTGATGGCCTGGTCGATGTTCATGCTGTGCGGGATGGCCACGCGGAAGATCGCGTAGCCGAATTCGCGCGAGTAGTTCTTGATGCTCTTGATTTCGCTGAACGGGATGGTGTGCACGATGCCGTCGATGTCGCGCAGGCGCACGGTGCGGATGGTCAGGCCCTCGACCGTGCCCAGGTGGCCGCCGACATCCACGTAGTCGTCGATGGCCAGCGAGTCCTCGATGATGATGAACAGGCCGGTGATCAGGTCGGCTACCAGCGACTGGGCGCCGAAACCGATGGCCAGGCCGATGACACCGGCACCGGCCAGCAGCGGGGTGACGTTCATGCCCATGTTGGCCAGGGCGACGATCACCGCAATGATGACGATCACCACGAACATCACGTTGCGGATCAGCGGCATCATGGTCTGCGCACGGGCGTTGGCCAGCCCGCGCCGCGAATGCACCAGGGCATGATGCACGGCGGTGTCGGCGAGGATCCACACCAGCCAGGCGACGATCAGCGTGCCGGCCAGGCCCAGCAGGCGCAGGCTGACTTCATGGCCGTCACCCTCGGCGAAGCTGATCATCGAGTGGCCCCAGACGCGCAGGCCCAGTTCGATGAACAGCAGCCAGATGAACAGGTGCACCAGGACATAGCCGAAGTTGCGCAGGCGTTCGGTATAGACCGCCTGGCGCTTGTTGGCGCGCCTGGGCTTGGCGGCATGGCGACGGACCAGGCCATTGAGCACCATGCACACCACCACCAGCACCGTGCACATCAGCGACTGGCGCAGGGCGGTGCTGGTGTCGCCGGCGGAGACGAAGGTGGCGAACAGCGAAATTGCCACCAGGATCAGCGCCGGGATGTACCAGAAGCTGCCGAGCAGTTCGATGGTGTCGCTCAGGGTGCGCCGGGTCAGGCGCCGGGACAGGGGCTGGTTGCGGATCAGGTGGGCGATCGGGCGGCGGAAGCGCAGGATGAACAGCCCGGTGCATAGCGCGGCGATCACATTGGCCAGGGTGGCCAGGGCGTGGGCCAGGTGGCTGCCCAGCGCGGTGGTCAGGCGTGGGTCGCTCATCGCCTCGCCGAACGCGGCGAAGCTGCCGATCAGCCACAGCGGACGGAACGCCTGGTGCCGCAGAATGTGAAGGGCGCGGTGGCGATGCGGGCCATCGAGCAGCGAGAAGGCAATCACGCAGATCGCCGAGAACAGGGTGCCGACCACCAGCGCGTAAGCCAGCACCATGGCCATCGACTTGCCCAGCGAGGAGGGCAGGGCGAAGCTCAGGTACACGGTGAACACCAGCGCCACCAGCCATGGGCCCAGCTTGCGCAGGGCAAAGCGCACCAGGTCCCAGGTCCGCGGGTGCTGCGGCAGGTCTTCGGTCAGGCCGAAACGCAGGCGCACACGGTGGCCGATCCAGTTGAAGGCATAGGCCAGCAGGCCCCAGACCAGGATGACCCCGGCGAAGCCGAACAGGATCGCCGGCCATTGATGCACCGGCACCACCAGTGCGGCCAATTCGTCCTGGGCCTGGTCGATTTCCAGCGACCAGCGCTTGAACGGGCTGGCATCGCCGCTGAACTGTTTCTCGAAATCATGCAGGGCGCCGCCGATCAGGCCGAGCACGCCCTGTTCGACAGTGGGTTGCGATTGCCGGGTGGCATCGCGCAGCTTTTTCAGGTCGGCCAGCAGCTTGGCGCGTTGCTGGTCGTTTTCCAGGTTCTTGATCACCTCGTCCAGGGACTTGCCCAAGGGCTCGCTGGCTTCGGGCTGGGCGGGCGTGCTGGAGCCGAGCAGGCCTGGCAGGCCGGCGGCGTGCGCTGGCGTGACGAACAGCAGGAACAGCAGCGTGATGCAACGCAGGAGGGCTGGCACCGGGAAATCTACCTCAGGTCAAACGTTTGCCCGAGTGTAGAGGTTTACGACGGCAGTTTCTCGAGGATCTTCCAGCAGGTGAGGCCGAAAATGCCGAGGGTGCCGATCCACATCATCAGCACGCCGACATTGCGCTCGCGCAGGCTGAAACCGATGGTCAGCAGCATCAGGAACAGGAACACCGGCACGAACAGGGACAGGAACGGCGATGACATGGACAGCATCCTTCTGTTTTGGGGGCCATGTATCAAGCATAGCGCTTTGCAAGCGAGGCGGATTGATCGGGGGCAGGCGGTGACCCGATCGCGCGGCAAGTCGCATCGGCGCACTGCCGCTCCCACGGGGTCGCGTGGGAGCGGGTTGGCCGTCAGGGCAGTTCGCGGCTGCGGTAGAAGGCGCCGAGCACCTTCACCAGGTGGGCCAGGTCATGGCTGCCGCACAGCTCGCGAATCGAGTGCATGGCAAAGGTCGGCAGGCCGATATCGACCGTGCGCACGCCCAGGTGGCTGGCGGTGATCGGGCCGATGGTCGAGCCGCAGCCCATGTCGCTGCGCACCACGAAGCTCTGCACCGGTACTTCCTCGGCCATGCACAGGTGGCGGAAGAACCCGGCGGTTTCGCTGTTGGTGGCGTAGCGCTGGTTGTTGTTGACCTTGATCACCGGGCCTGCGTTGAGCTTGGGGCCGTGGTTGCCGTCGTGCTTGTCGGCGTAGTTGGGGTGCACGCCGTGGGCATTGTCGGCCGAGACCATCAGCGAGCGCTGGATGGTGCGCACATAGTCGTCGCCATCGGGCAGCAGGCGTTGCAGGGTCTGTTCGAGCATCGGGCCGTCGGCGCCGCAGGCCGAGCAGGAGCCGACTTCCTCGTGGTCGTTGCACACCAGTACGCAGGTCTCGTCGCCTTCGGCGTTCAGCAGCGCCTGCAGGCCGGCGTAGCACGACAGCAGGTTGTCCAGGCGGGCGGCGGCGATGAAGTCGCCGTTCAGGCCGATCAACGCGGCGTCCTGGGTGTCGTAGAAGCTCAGCTCGTAATCCAGCACCACGTCGGCGTTGAGGTCATGCTCGCGGGCCAGCTGCTCGGTGAGCAGGGCGCGGAAGTCGATGCGCTCGTCGCCGGCGACCTGTGCCAGGATCGGTGGCAGCTCGGTCTGCGGGTTGATCTGCCAGCCTTCGTTGGCGGTGCGGTTGAGATGGATCGCCAGGTTGGGGATCACCGCGATCGGCAGCTTGAAATCGATCAGCTGGCTTTCCACCTTGCCGTCACGGCGGAAGGTGACCCGGCCGGCCAGCGACAGGTCGCGGTCGAACCAAGGGGCGAGCAGGGCGCCGCCATAGACTTCGACGCCCAGTTGCAGGAAGCCCTGGCGTTGCAGTTCGGGCTGCGGCTTGACCCGCAGGCATGGGCTGTCGGTGTGGGCGCCGACCATGCGGATACCGCCGATTAGCGGCGAATGCTTGCCGAGCTTGATGGCGATGATCGAGGAATCATTACGGGTCACGTAGTAGCGACCACCAGGCGTAGTGGCCCAGCTGTCGCGCTCGTCCAGGCGCTGGTAGCCGGCGGCCTCGAGGCGCTGCGCGAGGCTGGCGGTGGCGTGGAAGGGCGTCGGGGAGGCCTTGAGGAATTCGATCAGGCCGGCGTTCAGGGCATCGCGCATAAGTCACTCCAGACAGCAGTGGCGCGAGTTTAGCGTAAATGCTCGAAAAATTGTGTCAGCCCTATCGCGAAGCGTGGGAGCGGGCTTGCCCCGCGATCGGGTCTGTATCTCAGAACGGTGCCGGACACTCGAATTTCAGGCGTTCGCCAGACACCGGATGGGTAAAGCTCAGCATCGAGGCATGCAGGCACAGCCGCTCATGGGCCGCCAGCGCCTCGGGGTTGGCGTACAGCCGGTCGCCGAGCAGCGGGTGGCCGATCGACAGCATGTGCACGCGCAGCTGGTGCGAGCGCCCGGTGATCGGCGTCAGTTCGACCCGGCAGTGATCGCCGCAGCGCTCGACGATGCGCCAGAAGGTCAGGGCATGCTTGCCCTGCTCATGGTCGACCACGTGGCGCGGCTTGGTCGGTGGGTCGTAACGCAGGGGCAGGTCGATGCTGCCGCTGTCGAGCGCGGGCTGGCCCCAGCACAGCGCGGTATAGGCCTTTTCGGTCTCGCGGTCGTGGAACTGGCGTGACAGTTCGCGGTGGCTGTCGGCGTCGCGGGCGAGCAGGATGATCCCCGAGGTTTCCCAGTCCAGGCGGTGGACGATCAGGGCTTCCGGGTAGCCGTTTTCCTGCAGGCGGGTGATCAGGCAGTCCTTGTTGTCCTCGGCGCGGCCCGGCACCGACAGCAGCAGGGTCGGCTTGTTGATCACCAGGACGGCGGCGTCTTCGTGAAGGATCTGGATGTTCGACAGCGGCATTGCTAGGTCTCGGTGAAATGGCGGAAAGCACTGGGGCCGCCTTGCGGCCCATCGCCGGCAAGCCGGCTACCACAGGATCCCGCGTTGTCTGTGGGAGCCGGCTTGCCGGCGATGGGCTGCAAAGCAGCCCCAATGATTACACCCAGCTGCGCGATCAGCGATCAGGCAGGGTGATGTTCAGTTCCAGAATCGAGCAGCTGCCCTGGTTTTCCAGTTCGATCTGTACGTCGTCGTTGCCGATATTGACGTACTTGCGGATCACCTCGACCAGCTCCTTCTGCAAGGCAGGCAGGTAGTCCGGGGTGCTGCGCTGGCCACGCTCGTGCGCCACGATGATCTGTAGACGCTCTTTCGCTACCGACGCGCTGCTCTGTTTCTGTCTGCCACGAAAGAAGTCAAAAAGGTTCATGGTTTATTTGCCTCCAAACAGGCGCGCGAAGAATCCTTGCTTCGGCACTTCGATGAACCGCAGTGGCTTGGGCTTGCCCAGCAGGCGGTCGACGGTGTCGCTGTACGCCTGGCCGGCATCGCTCTGGTCATCGAGGATGACCGGGATACCCTGGTTGGAGGCCTTCAGCACGGCTTGGGATTCGGGGATGACACCCAGCAGTTCGACCGAAAGGATTTCCTTGACGTCCTCGACGCCAAGCATTTCGCCCTTTTCGACGCGCTCGGGGTGATAGCGGGTGATCAGCAGGTGTTCCTTGATCGGGTCTTCGCCCTGTTCCGCACGGCGCGACTTGCTCGACAGCAGGCCGATCATGCGGTCGGAGTCACGTACCGACGAAACCTCGGGGTTGGTCACGACGATGGCTTCGTCGGCGAAGTACATCGCCAGGTGCGCACCTTTCTCGATACCGGCCGGCGAGTCGCAGACCACGAAGTCGAACTGGTCCTTGAGCTCCATCAATACCTTTTCAACGCCTTCCTTGGTCAGCGCGTCCTTGTCGCGGGTCTGGCTGGCGGCCAGCACGAACAGGTTTTCCAGGCGCTTGTCCTTGATCAGGGCCTGCTGCAGGTTGGCCTCGCCGTTGACCACGTTGACGAAGTCGTACACCACGCGGCGTTCGCAGCCCATGATCAGGTCGAGGTTACGCAGGCCGACGTCGAAGTCGACGATGACCGTCTTGTGCCCGCGCAGTGCGAGGCCGGTACCGATGGCGGCGCTGGTGGTGGTCTTGCCCACACCCCCCTTGCCGGAAGTAACGACGAGAATCTTGGCCAAGGTGTTTCACCCCTAAATAATTCGGGACAGACGTCCCTGCAAATACAAAAAACGGCAACGGGAAAAAAGTTGCGCTAAAAATGCCGGCAAGTATCCGTTAAAGACGGGTTATGTTCAACACGTCGCCGGACAGGCTGACTTGTACGCCCGAACCCCATAGCGGGTCGCGGCGCAGGTCTTCGCACACTTTGTACTGGCCGGCGATGGAGACCATTTCCGCGGTCATCTGCAGGCAGAAGATGCGCGCCTTGGTATTGCCCTTGATGCCGGCCAGGGCACGGCCACGCATGGCGCCGTACACATGGATGTTGCCATCGGCGAGAAGTTCCGCGCCGGGGCTGACCGAGCCGGTCACCACCAGGTCGCCGCCCTGGGCGTAGATCTGCTGGCCGCCGCGCACCGTCGAGGTGATGATCCGCGTCGGGCGAACTTCCGGTTCGGCCGGCGCAGCTGGCGGCGCTGGCGCGGGCTCGGGCTTCTTCACCTCGGGCTCCGGCTCGAGCGGCCGTTCGCGGGCGCCGGACGGCGGCAGCACCGGCAGGTCGATGGCGATCGCGGCGGCGATGTCTTCGATGCGGCTGGCGCGGATCGCCAGGGTGCGCAGGCCATGGTGGCGGCACACGCGCATCAGCCCGGGCAGGTCAATGGCGCCTTCGTCATGGGGCAGCTTGTCCAGGGCCAGCACCAACGGCGTGTTGCTGAAGAAATTCGGCGCCTGCGCGACCTTCGCCGCCAGCTGGCGGTCGAGGGATTCGAGGTCGTTGCGCGCCAGTTCCAGCACGGTGATGGCAAGCATGCTGCCCTTGAGCTGGAACACGGGGGCGTTGTCGGGTGTCGGGTTGGGGCTCATGGTCTGCATAGACGGCTTGTTGCGAAAAAAGTGCCCTGACTTATAGCGATAAGACCGTTTGCCCGCAACCGATGTAGAATGCCGGGCTCATGTCTTGCCGGAAGCTTCAATGGAACGCCCGCGTTTTCGATCCTCTTTCCTTCACCCGCGATTCTGGGGGCTGTGGCTGGGCCTGGGCTTGCTGTGGCTGGTCGCCCAGCTGCCGTACCGGGCTTTGCTGGGGCTGGGGCGCGCCCTGGGCGCGGTGATGTACAGGCTGGCGGGTGAGCGCCGGCGTATTGCCGCGCGCAACCTGGAGCTGTGCTTCCCGGCGCTGTCCGGCGACGAACGGCAGCGCCTGCTCAAGGAAAACTTTGCCTCCACCGGCATCGCCTTCTTCGAGATGGCCATGAGCTGGTGGTGGCCAAAGGCCCGACTGGCGCGGCTGGCGCACATCGAAGGCATCGAGCACCTGCAGGCCGCCCAGCGTGAAGGAGAGGGGGCCATTCTCATGGCCGTGCACTTCACCACCCTGGAGATCGGCGCTGCCTTGCTTGGCCAGGTGCACACCATCGACGGCATGTACCGCGAACATGGCAACCCGGTGTTCGACTTCATCCAGCGCCGCGGCCGCGAGCGCCACAACGCCGACTCGCTGGCGGTGGAGCGCGACGACGTGCGCGGCATGCTCAAGCTGCTGCGCAAGGGGCGGGCGATCTGGTACGCGCCGGATCAGGACTACGGCCTCAAGCAAAGCATCTTCGTGCCGCTGTTCGGTATTCCTGCTGCCACCGTCACTGCCACCACCAAGTTCGCCCGGCTGGGCAAGGCGCGGGTGATTCCGTTCACCCAGAAGCGCCTGGAAGATGGCAGCGGCTATCGCCTGGTGGTGCATCCGCCGCTCGCGGACTTCCCCGGCGAAACCGAGGAGGCCGACTGCCTGCGCATCAACCAGTGGGTCGAGGGTGTGCTGCGCGAGTGCCCGGAGCAGTACCTGTGGGCGCATCGGCGCTTCAAATCGCGGCCTGAAGGCGAACCACGGCTGTACGACAAGAAAAAACGTTAGGGAGCGGGCTTGCCCCGCGACAGGGCCGGTACTGGCAACCACTGACTCCAGGAAGGATGCATGACCTCAACCACCGGCCTGATCCTCTCCGGTGGCGGTGCCCGCGCCGCCTACCAGGTCGGCGTGCTGGCCGGCATTGCCGAACTGCTGCCACCGGGCGCCGCCAATCCTTTTCCGGTGATCGTCGGCACCTCGGCCGGCGCGATCAACGCGGTCAAGCTGGCCAGCGGCGCCACCCGCTTCGCCGAGTCGGTGGAGCAACTCACGGCATTCTGGCAGAACTTTCGCAGCCACCTGGTGCTGCGCAGCGACTGGCCAGGCGTGATCCGCCAGGCCAGCCGCTTCGTTGGCCACAGCCTGCTGGGGCTCGGCGGCCAGGTGCCGGTGGCACTGCTCGACAGCCGCCCATTGCGCCGCCTGTTGCACGAGCATCTGGACCTGGGCGGCATCGCTCACTCACTGGCGGCCAATCAGTTGCGCGCCATCGCCGTGACCGCGTTCGGCTACGAGTCCGGCCAGGCGGTGACCTTCTACCAGGGCCGCGACACCATCGAACCCTGGTTGCGCCACCGCCGCATCGGCATGCCCACGCCGCTGACCATCGACCACCTGCTGGCCAGCTCGGCGATTCCTTTGCTGTTCGCACCGGTGCGCCTGGGCGAGGAGTACTACGGTGACGGCGCGGTGCGCCAGCCGGCGCCGATCAGCCCGGCGCTGCACCTGGGGGCCAGTCGCGTGCTGGTGGTCGGGGTCAGCGGCAACCCTCAGCGACCCTCGCCGCCCTTGCCGACCCAGCGCGTGTTCAGCGGCCAGCAACCGAGCCTGGCGCAGATCGGCGGACATATGCTCAACAGCACCTTCATCGACAGCCTCGAGGACGATATCGAGTTGCTGCAGCGGCTCAATCACCTCAGCCACCTGCTGCCGGCGCACCTGGACGCCCGGCGCCTGGGGCTGGCGCCGATCGAGGTACTGGTGGTGGCGCCCAGCCAGCCGCTGGACGAGATTGCCGCCCGTCATCGCCGCGAGCTGCCGGCGGCGCTTAGGCTGTTCCTGCGCGGCCCTGGGGCGACCAAGACCAGTGGGGCAGGGGTGTTGAGCTACCTGCTGTTCGAGGCGAGCTATTGCAGCGAACTGATCGAGTTGGGGCGCAATGACGCCTTGGCCAAGAAGCGGGAGCTGTGCCAGTTCCTGGGGATTTGAGGTTTCCTATACCGGCGCTCACAGCCACTGCATTGACCTCAAGGGATGCATTGTCTCTGTGGGAGCCGGCTTGTCGTGGCGACGAACCGCGGCGAAAGGGCCGCGCAGCGGCCCCTGTTCACTCGGCGATCTGCAACTTGCGCGCCTGGGTATACACGTATCTTAGCTTCTCGTACTCGAACGGCGAGTTGGTCTGCCCGTAACGGAAGTTTGTGGTGTAGCGCTTGTCCACTGCCCGCAGCACGGTGAGTTCCGGGTGGTCGCTGGCGGTGTCGGGCACGTTCAGGTAGTTGATTTCCTTCTCCCCTACATAGTCCACCACCAGCCCGGTGGTGTCGCGCAGGTTCGACGGCCCGAGGATCGGCAGCATCAGGTATGGTCCGTCCGGCACCCCGTAGAAGCCCAGTGTCTGGCCGAAGTCCTCGCTCTGCCGAGGCAGGCCCATCTTGGTCGCCGGGTCCCATAGGCCACCGACACCGATGATGGTGTTGAACATCAGCCGCGCGGTGATTTCCGCTGAACGCTTGGGCTTGAGCTGCAGCACGCTGTTGAACAGATTGGGCACGTCGCCCAGGTTGTTGAAGAAGTTGCTCACCCCGGTGCGCACGAGGCCGGGTGTGACGTAGCGATAGCCGTCGACCACCGGCAGGAACACCCACTGGTCGAAGCGGTAGTTGAAGTGGTAGATGCGCCGGTTCAGCGACTCCAGCGGGTCGTAGATGTTCAGCGCGGCCAGGGTCGAGCGTTCAAACTCGCGCTGGTCCAGGCCGGGGTTGAACTTGAGCTCGCGCAGTGGATCGACGAAGCCGTCGGCCTCCACGGTGAGGGTTTCGGTCTTGTCGGCCTCCACCACGCTGGCACGCGGCGCGACTTCCTCGGCCAGGGCGCAGCCGCTGGCGAGCAGGGCGGTGACGAGCAGCAGTCTGTTAACCACGGAAGAACTCCAGCATGGCGTCGCTGTTGACGCGGTAGTTGAGGTTGCCGCAATGGCCGCCATGGGGGTAGAGCGTCAGGCGTTCGCCGAACACCCGGCGCAGGAAGCCGATGTCGCCGGGGCCGAGGATCACGTCGTCGGCGTTGTGCATCACGGCGATCTTCGGGTTGTCGCGCAGATAGTCCTCCAGCGCGTACAGGCTCACCTGGTCGACCAGTTGCAGCAGGCTGTTGCCGTCGGTGCGCGCACGCCACATGGGGATCACCTGCTCGGTCAGGTAGCAGTCGAAGTCGCATTGCAGGGCGCGTTTGAAGAAGGGCTCCAGGCTGCTGCCCTCGGTGATCGGAAACTTCGGCGGAATGATCAGCCCACGACGGTTGATCAGGTCGGAGGTGAAGGCGATGTCGGCGGCCGAGAAGCGGAACGAGGTGCCGATGAGCATGGCCATCTGCTCGTTGGACAGGTGCTGGCGCGACTTCTGGAAGTCGTAGAGCAACGCATCGTTGAGGTCGATGTAGCCTTTGTCCTGGAAGTAGCGGGTGAGCTTTTCCAGCATCAGTTCATAGAAGGTGGTGCTGCGGTCGATGCCCTTGACCCGGGTCTGTACCAGCTTGTCCAGGTTGGTGATCGAGGTGTACAGGTTGACTGGCGGGTTGAGCAGCAGCACACGCTTGAACTTGAAGCTCTGGCGGGTTTCGTCGAGCTTGCTGACGAACGCCGCGTCCAGCGCACCCAGGCTGTAGCCTGTCAGGTAATACTCGCTCACCGGCAGGCGTGCCTGTTGGGCGCGTACCGCCTGCATGACCCGGTACAAGTCCTTGGCGTCCTCGCTCGACACCCCGGGGGTGGCGAAGCGCGAGGCGGCGCTCATGAAGTCCCAGCTGGTGGGCGAGGACAGTTGCACGACGTGGTACCCAGCCTGGTAGAACAGCTTCTTCAGGTATTCGTTGATGCTGCTGGAGTACGGCGCGCCGGTGCCGGCGATCAGGAAGATCAGCGGCGCTTCGTGGTCTTGCTTGGCCAGGCGGTAACGCAGTTTCTTCACCGACCAGAAGTTGTCGGGCAGGGTGAACTCGCGTTCCGGGCGCAGGGTGAGGCTGTAGTCGGCCTGGTCGATGTCATCGTCGCTGGGCAGCGTCGGGCGCTGTTCCGGCGGCGTGGTGGCGATGGTCGCCTCGAACGGGTTGGTCAACGGGTAACCGTAGCTCGCGGCATCAATATCCCGCGCCGAGGCGGCCGCCGCCATGAGCAGGCCACCTAGCAGGGCGGCGAGACGCAAAGATCGAAGCATGAAGTCCCCCAGGGAAAACGCAAGGTCGTGCATTACGCAGGCTAGGACCACGACAGGCTGGACAAAGTTGCCCGTCGCCCTGTCGTTCGTCGCACCAGATGTTGCCGCGCCAGCCAACGTTTGTCTTGTGCAACATAGCTGCGGGGCCATGATTTTGCCTTTCAGCGCCCCTGTGAGGGATCATGCAGCGTTTCCATTACCGCTGTTGGAGAACCGGATGTCTCGTACCTGGCCACTCTTTGTCCTGCTGGTGGGCCTGCTCCTGTGGCTGGCGGCCAGCTATGGCGTGCGTTATGGGTTGATGGAGGATGCCCGTTGGGTCGGGTTGTGCAGTGCGCCAGGGGACATCTGGCAATGCCAGGCGCGATCGTTGCTCGGGCTGGGAATTCATTTCCAGGTCATGGCCTGGGGGGCATTGGGCCTGGCGCTGGTCTGTCAGTTGTTGCCGGGGCGGGGCGGCTGGTGGCTGGCGGTGCTGGCGTTGGCGCTCGGGGTTCCGGCGCTGGTGCTGTATACCGCGAGCATCGCGGTGTTTGCGTTGGTCCTGGCGGGGTTGCGGCTGGTACGGTAAATGCGCAGCCGTTGGGCGGCCCATCGCCGGCAAGCCGGCTCCCACAAGGTCTGATGCGCTTTTCTGTGGGAGTCGGCTTGCCGGCGAATCGAGGACGAAGTCCTCGCGCTCGGTCTCACGCCGGGCGCAACCTCAGGCTGCGCCACAACGCCCCGACCATCAATACGCTGACCACCGCCCAGCCCCACGCCTGCGGGTTCTGCAGCCCTTCGCGGAACAACTGCGGCGCCACCCCGACACCCACGATGAAGGCCAGCAACGCCACCTCCGCTCGCCGCGCCGGTACCGGTCGCAACAGATAGACCACTGCCGGCAGCAGCAGCGCAGCGCTGGGGAAGCTGCGATAGCGCGGGTCGAACACCATCGCCAGCATGCTCACCGCTGCCGCGAACCCTGCCGCCAGCAACCCTGTGCCCGCGTGCTTCTCGAACCAGGCGAACAGCCGCTGACGCCAGCCGTCACGGCGGGCCAGCGCCAGCGCGCCGTGGGCCAGCACCAGTAGGTTCAGGCCGACCAGGGCAAACGTCCACAGCCATTCGCCGGCAAAGCGGGCATTGGTGCGCATCAGCTCACCCCACAGCCCCAGGCAGCCAGCGCCCAGGGCCGCGAGCAACGGCAACAGCAGAGCGGCGCGCTGGTCGGCCGGGCGCCCGGCCAGGGCCAGGGCCGCCAGCATCAGGATCACGCTGGCCAGCAACCATTGTGGCCAGAGTGCCAGGTTGCTCACCGGACCTTCGAGCACACCCTTGTCCTGACGGTCGGCGTCGTACAGTCCCCAGTAGCCGCCCACGGCGCCTTCGCTGGCGCGCTTCCACGGCTGGTCGAAGGCTTCGATCAGGTTGTAGCGCCAGCCGTTGGCTTCAGCCAGGGCAACGAAGCCGCGGATGAAGCGTGCTTCGTTGACCCGGCTCGGCTCGGCGGTTTCGCGCTGGCGGCCCTCGCTGGGCCAGCCGGTTTCGCCGATCAGGATGTCCTTGGGCGCAAAGCGGTTGCCGAACACCTGGCGCACCTCGGCGACATGGGCCAGCGCCGCATCGATGCCGCGAGGGTCGTCTTCCCAGTAGGGCAGCAGGTGGATGGTCAGGAAATCCACCGCCGGTGCAATCTGCGGATGCTGCAGCCAGAACTCCCAGACATCGGCGTAGGTCACTGGCACGCTGACCTGGCTTTTGACCTTGGCGATCAGGCCGGCCAGGCGCTCGCCGGTGACTTCCTTGCGCAGCAACGCCTCGTTGCCGACGATCACCGCGCTGACCACGTCGGGGTTGGCGTTGGCCGCGGCGATCAGCAGCTCGACTTCCTTGTCGGTGTCCACAGGGTTGGCGTTGACCCAGGCGCCGAGCATCACCTTCAGCCCGTGCTTGCGCGCCAGCGCCGGGATCGCCTCGAGACCCGTCATCGAATAGGTGCGGATGCACTGGAAACGCTCGCTGAGCAACGCCAGGTCGGCGTCCATGCGCGCCGGGCGCAGCCGGAACGGCTGGTCGAAGGGAGACTGGTCCTTGTCGAACGGGGTGTACGAGGCGCACTGCAGCTTGTGCGCAGGGCTGGCGGCGTCGGGCAGGTGCACCGCCTTGCCCAGCCCATACCAGAGGGCTGTCAGACATAGGAAGGCGAGCAGGCTGGCGAGCAGGTAGATCGTGCGCAACATCGGGCGGTCCATCGTCGTATTCGGGAACTGGGGCCGCACAGCAGCCCCGAAGGCCAGTGATAGTAGCCCGGCGCCAAGCGTTTGGCATGCAAGGATCGCGCAGACCGCCATGCTCGCATGGCGCTAATGGCACAGTGCTGTCGCTGATCGCTCGCTGAAGGTCGCTGACAGAGCAGGTCGCAGGTGCCGGCAAGTCGATGATGCAATCTCCAAGACCTGACGAGGGATGCTTTGATGGCGACTATTACAAGAATGCGACGTTTCCTGGGCGTGGGCACCGCCCTGGTTTTGGCCATGAGTACTGCGCAGGCGATGGCCAAGGAAGTCAGCATCGGTTACGTGGATGGCTGGTCCGACAGCGTCGCCACCACCAACGTGGCCGCCGAAGTGATCAGGCAGAAACTCGGCTATGACGTGAAGCTGCAGGCCGTGGCCACCGGCATCATGTGGCAGGGCGTGGCCACCGGCAAGCTCGACGCCATGCTCTCGGCCTGGCTGCCGGTGACCCATGGCGAGTACTGGACCAAGAACAAGGACAACGTGGTCGACTACGGCCCCAACTTCAAGGACGCCAAGATCGGCCTGATCGTCCCTGAATACGTCAAGGCCAACAGTATCGAAGATCTCAAGACCGATCAGAGCTTCAAGCAGAAGATCGTCGGTATCGATGCCGGCTCCGGGGTCATGCTCAAGACCGATCAGGCGATCAAGGACTATGGCTTGACCGGTTACAAGCTGACCGCCAGTTCCGGCGCGGCGATGACCGCGGAACTGGGCCGCTCCTACGCCAAGCAACAGTCGATCGCCGTGACCGGCTGGGTGCCGCACTGGATGTTCGCCAAATGGAAGCTGAAGTTCCTCGAGGATCCGAAAGGCGTGTATGGCGCTGCCGAGACCGTCAACAGCATCGGCAGCAAGGAACTGGCGAGCAAGGCCCCGGAAGTGGCCGAGTTCCTCAAGAAGTTCCAGTGGCAGTCCAAGGATGAGATCGGCGAGGTGATGCTGGCGATCCAGGAAGGCGCCAAGCCGGAGGCTGCGGCCAAGGACTGGGTGGCCAAGCATCCGGAGCGGGTCAAGGAGTGGACGGGCAAGTGATGGCCTGAAATTGGGCTGCTGTGCAGCCCTTTCGCCGCGGTTCGTCGCCACGACAAGCCGGCTCCCACAGGTGCGGCGCAGATCCTTTGTGGGAGCTGGCTTGTCGTGGCGACGAGCCGCAGCGATTGGACCGCGCAGTGGCCCCAAGGGTTGTTACCAAATCTGCAAAACACCGTTGCATCTAAGACTAAGGTCGTCTGGTTGGCGTCCAGCGGCAGCATAAAGTGGAGTCGGGTTCTCCCTAATCTGTGCTGCTAGGACAAAAACAATGAACGACAGCATTTACCAATCGATACAGAACAGTCCGCGCTTCAAGGAACTGGTCACCAAGCGCGAGCGTTTCGCCTGGATCCTCTCGGCGATCATGCTCGGCCTCTACTGCGCCTTCATCCTCCTCATCGCCTATGGCCCGCACCTGCTCGGCGCCAAGCTCAGCGCCGGCTCGTCGATCACCTGGGGCATCCCCCTGGGAGTCGGCCTGATTCTCTCGGCATTCGTGCTCACCGCGCTCTATGTGCGCCGCGCCAACGGCGAATTCGACGAGTTGAACAAGGCGATCCTCGAGGAGGCCAAGCAATGATCCGACACGCCAAAACCCTGGCCGTCCTGGCCTGCGGTGCCTTCGCACCCGCCGTGTGGGCCGCCGATGCCCTGACCGGCGAGGTGCAGAAACAACCGCTGAACGTTGCTGCCATCGCCATGTTCGTGGCCTTTGTCGCCTTCACCCTGGGTATCACCTACTGGGCCTCCAAGCGCAACAAGTCGGCGGCCGACTACTATGCCGCCGGCGGCAAGATCACCGGTTTCCAGAACGGCCTGGCGATCGCCGGTGACTACATGTCGGCAGCCTCGTTCCTGGGAATTTCCGCGCTGGTGTTCACCTCCGGCTACGATGGCCTGATCTACTCCATCGGTTTCCTGGTCGGCTGGCCGATCATTCTCTTCCTGATTGCCGAACGCCTGCGCAACCTGGGCAAGTACACTTTCGCCGACGTGGCCTCGTATCGCCTTGGGCAGAAGGAAATCCGCACCCTGTCGGCTTCCGGTTCGCTGGTGGTGGTGGCGTTCTACCTGATCGCGCAGATGGTCGGGGCCGGCAAGCTCATCGAGCTGCTGTTCGGCCTGGACTACCATGTGGCGGTGATCCTTGTCGGCATCCTGATGTGCCTGTACGTACTGTTCGGCGGCATGCTCGCCACCACCTGGGTACAGATCATCAAGGCGGTGCTGCTGCTGTCCGGTGCCAGCTTCATGGCACTGATGGTGATGAAGCATGTCGGCTTCGACTTCAACACCCTGTTCTCCGAGGCGATCAAGGTGCACGCCAAGGGCGAGGCGATCATGAGCCCGGGCGGCCTGGTCAAGGACCCGATCTCGGCCTTCTCGCTGGGCCTGGCGCTGATGTTCGGCACCGCCGGCTTGCCGCACATCCTGATGCGCTTCTTCACCGTCAGCGACGCCAAGGAAGCCCGCAAGTCGGTGCTCTACGCCACCGGTTTCATCGGTTACTTCTACATCCTTACCTTCATCATCGGCTTCGGCGCGATCCTGCTGGTCAGCACCAACCCCGACTTCAAGGATGCCGCTGGCGCCCTGATCGGCGGCAACAACATGGCGGCAGTACACCTGGCCGACGCGGTGGGTGGCAGCGTGTTCCTCGGCTTCATCTCGGCAGTGGCCTTCGCCACCATCCTCGCGGTGGTCGCGGGCCTGACCCTGGCCGGTGCCTCGGCGGTGTCCCATGACCTGTACGCCAGCGTCTGGCGCAAGGGCAAGGCCAACGACAAGGACGAGATCCGCGTGTCGAAGATCACCACCATCGCCCTGGGCGTGCTGGCGATCGGCCTGGGGATCCTGTTTGAGAAGCAGAACATCGCCTTCATGGTTGGCCTGGCCTTCTCCATCGCCGCCAGCTGCAACTTCCCGGTGCTGCTGCTTTCGATGTACTGGAAGAAACTGACCACCCGCGGCGCCATGATCGGTGGCTGGATGGGCCTGGTCAGTGCGGTGGGCCTGATGATCCTCGGCCCGACCATCTGGGTGCAGATCCTCGGTCATGAGAAAGCCATCTACCCGTACGAGTACCCGGCACTGTTCTCGATGATCATCGCCTTCGCCGGCATCTGGTTCTTCTCGGTCACCGACAAGTCCAAGGCCGCCGAGAACGAACGTGCGCTGTTCTTCCCGCAGTTCGTCCGCTCGCAGACGGGCCTTGGGGCCAGTGGCGCGGTATCGCACTGATACCTTGAGCTGAACACACAATGCCCCGGCCCATGCCGGGGCATTGTGCTTCCAGAGTTGTCGCATTATTTGCCGCTAGGAAATTTCTTAGGCTCGCTCGGAACGGTCTTAGTCATCGCCGCGACGTGTTCACCAATACTTCTCCTCACCCGCTGGCCATGCGCCGGCAGGCATTGACCACTTCAAGGAGATCAGATTCGTGAAACGTACGTTACTTGCCCTTCCCCTGGCCATGTTCTTCGCGGGCTCCGCTTTTGCATTGGACCCGATCGAGAAGCAGGTCCAGGTGACCGCCCAGGTGCCGACCGACGCTTTCTTCGTCGAACCGGTGGGCGGCAACTGGATGAACGACCCGCAGGAAATGGCCTGGAACTCGTATCAGGCCAAGCTCGATCCGATCCGCAAGGAATTGCAGGTCAAGAGCACTGTGGGCCCGATCACCGCCTATCTGGTTTCGCCGGCGGTCATCGCCAGTGGCAGCGAAAACATCGGCCTCGACGTCAAGGTCGGCGACACCGTGTTGCAGACCACGCCAGCCGAAGTCGTCAGTGCCACCCAGGCGGCACCGGGCGCGATCATCGGCTTCGAGGTGGCGGCCCAGCCCGCGCCGGCCACCGGTTATGTGCCTGGCAACTACCAGGGTCTGGTGAGCATGATCTTCGAAACCGCCGCACCCTGAGCCCTCCCTCTTCGTTCATCCGTTGTTGCCTGCCCTGACCCTCGGCTGCCGAGGGGTGGGTGGGTATTGCCTGCAAGCGACGCCTCATGACCAATCATTCCACCTTGGCGGCCATGGGCCGCTGGTTGCCGCTGCTGGCCTGGCTGGCCGTTCATTCGCCCGCCGGCCAGGCAGCCGGTACTGCCCTGAGCGCCGTCGAGGGCCTGCCGCGTGAGTTCGAAGCGCATTTTTTCGATGTGCCGCTGGCGGTCCGGGTCGACCTCGATGGGCGCTACCTCGGTGATGCCATGGTGGTGCTCAGCCGCGATCAACGCGTGCAACTGCTGGAGTTCACCGATACCCTCGACAGCCGTGAACCGGAAAGCCTGCGCCGCCGCTGGCGCGAGCGCCTGATTGACGGCCGCCCTTTGGGTGACTGCCGCGCCGATTGCCCCGACGGCCTGCGCGCGATGCACTACAGCCTGGTGAACTCGCAGCTGTCGCTCTTGACCGACCAGGCCGAGATCGCCGAGGTCAATGAGCGTTTTCATCGTCAGCCGGAGCAGGGCAGCTATGGGCTGTTGCTGCGCAACCAGCTCAACCTGGTCAATGACGGCGATGCCACCAGTGGTCGTTATGCCTTGCAGGGCCAGGGCAGCGTGGGCAACTGGACGACCTTGGCCGACGGCCAGCTCGACCGGGGCAGCGACAGTCGCCCGGGCACGCGCCACCGGGTCGACCAGTTGTATGCCGAGCGCCTGGTGGAAAACCAGTTCTATCGGTTGGGCTACTTCACCCCCAGCGCCCAGGGGTTGACCCGCCAGCCCCGGCTGATGGGCAGCACGGCCGATACCACCCTCGGCTTGATGCTGGGCAGCAGCGACAGCCTGGCCATCGACACTGGCGCTCCTAGTGCCACGCCGATCTACGTTACTCCCAATCGTCCCGCCGTCGCCGAGGTCTACCGCAACGGCGTGCTGATCAACAGCCAACCGGTGCAGCCTGGATTGCAGCCCCTCGATACCAAGGTCCTGCCCGGGGGCATCTACGAAGTCGAGGTACGCCTGATCGAAGACGGCCAGGAGACCTCGCGCAGTCAGGAGTTCATCTACAAACCCAGCAACTGGCGCAGCACCGACGCGCCCTGGCGCTACAACCTTTACCTGGGGCGCCAGAGCACGTTGCTGAGCAACTGGGAGCATGACACCGACGACAGCCTCGCCGCTGGCGTGCTGGCCAACTACATGCTGCATCCACGGGCAATCCTGGGTTTGTCGGCGCAGCGTGTCGATGACGCCATGCAGTACGGCACCTCGCTGGACTGGGACCTGCGTGAACGTTTCAAGCTGTACGCCAACCTGTTCCAGACCCAAGGCCAGGGCAACGGCTACGACTTCCAGCTTATCCATGCCTACGACAGTGGCTCGCTGGTTGCCAGCCACAGCCGAACCTGGCTGGCGCGTCCCGACTGGAGCCGCTTTGACGATGAACCGTCGCGATCATTCCAGGCGCGCCAGACACAATCGTCGCTGTCGTTGAGCCACCGTCTCGACCCACGCAACACCGCCAGCGTGCGGCTTGCGCATGCTGAAGGCGCCAATGCTGGCACTGGCCTCGACCTGGGTTGGTCGTACTACGGTCGTCTGTTGGGCTCGGACGCCAACTGGCGACTGTCGCTGTTCGATCGTCCAGGTACGGCGGCCACGGGCGACTCCCGCAGCCGAGGGGTCAACCTGAGCCTGAGCATGAGCCTGGGGAGCGGCAGCGGCCGGCGTGTATCCGCCAGTGTCGGCAGCCGGACCTCGCGAGATGGTGGGCGCGACCTCAACGCCTCGCTGGCCTACCAGCAGGATGTCGACATCGGCCCGCTGCGCAGTGTGGGCGCCACGGTCAGCGCGGATCGCTATGGCGCAGGGCTGGGCGGTAACACGCAGTTCGAGAACCCGTTGCTGCACGGTGATGCCTATGTCCAGCGCTCGTCGTACAACGGCGACTTCAGTGGTGGCATCAACCTGGAAAGCCTGATCGCCGTGGGCGCGGGCAGGGCAGCGGTGAGTGGCCAGTACCTGCCTCACCAGGCGGGACTCATCGTCGATGTGGACACTGACATCGACGGCCTCAAGCTACGCGCCGACGACCGTCACGGCAGTACCGCCAGCTTGCACCCAGGGCGCAATGTGATCCCGGTGGCAGCCTATAAGGCAGGGCATGTGCAGTTCGACTTCGAGGGTAGCGCGGCCACCGCCGCGGTGATCCAGCCTTCGAGTCTGGACTATCACCTCAACCGCGGCGGCATCGAATACCGGCAACTCCGGGTGTTGCGCACGGTGACGGTGCTGGGGCGGCTGCTTGATGAACAGGGGCGGCCGCTGCGCGGTGCCCAGGTGATCAACCATGCCAGTCGCAGTGTCAGCGAGGCCGATGGTTTCTTCGCGGTCGAAATGAGCGAATCGACCCCTACACTGGAGATCCGTCAGAAGGGGCAGCCGGTGTGCCTGCTCAGCCTGGACATCAACACCCTGGAGCGCGAGGACGACGTGCTGCTGGCCGGCGACCAGCGCTGTGCACCTGGCGTGGCGCAGGCCGCAGCGGTTGCACGCAACGGGCAGGGTTAACCCGGCCGGCAAGGCACCGTTCGGTCGATAGCGCTGCTCAGAGCAAAGGCCTACTGCGGTTTAGGACGTTTCTGGGTGCTATGCGGGAAGGATCCCGCTGGTTCCGCCATGACCACAGAGCCACTCCCCATCAATACTTTCCCGCCAACGACGCACGGAGCTTCGCATCATGAATATTTTCCGCCTGCTGGCCCCGACACTGCTGGCGCTGCCCCTGGTCGCCAGTGCCGCCCCCGAGCTCAATGTCGGCGCACTTTACGACTACCTTGACGGGGACAAGAGCACCTTGCTCAAGCGGGTACGCAACAGCGGCGACACCACTGCTTTCGTCAAGGTCAGCGTCGCCGAACTGGTGTATGACGCAACTGGCGTTGCCCGTGAAATCGACACCGATGGGCTGCCACTGGAGCAGCGTGGCCTGGTCGCCAGCCCGGCGCGGCTGATCGTGCCGGCCCAGGGCATGCAGGCGGTACGCCTGCTTTACCGTGGCTCACGAGAGCAGGAGCGGTACTTCCGACTGCGCTTCGTGCCGGTGCTGCCGGAACTGGGCGATGGTTTCGCGCTGGATGAGCAGGAGGCGGAAAAGTACCGTGACAGCCTCAAGGCCGGGGTCAATCTGCTGGCCGGATATGGCTCGCTGTTGTTCGTCCGGCCTGCCGAGACACGTTACCAGACCCAGGTACGGCGCGCAGGCGGGCAACTGACTGTCGTGAACCAGGGCAATGCCACGGTCGTGCTCGATCATTTCCGCCTGTGCCAGGCCGCAGGGCAGGGCTGTGCTCCCGCCACCAAGCACCACCTCCTGCCGGGTCGCACCCGGCAGTTCAACGGGGAGGCAGGCAAAGTGCACCAGTTCGAGTTAATCGAGGGCGGTAATACCAAGGCAATGGTGGTGGAGGGATGATCATGCTTTTTTCTTCCACAAGTCAGCGAAGGTGGGCGCGCTGGGCCTGCGCGATAGTTCTGTGCGGGGTCATGCCAGTGGCCAGCGCATTGGAAGTGACCATAAGCGCTCAGTATCGGGGTGGCGGATCAGGTCGGTTCGAAAATACAACTCCGCCGGGTGGGGTGTGCAGGTACTGGCACTGTAACGTGCCGAGGGGCCACGACGGTCGACCTGCCGATTACCTTCACGAAAAAAGCGGTACAGGAAGCGGCGGATCCGCGCGACGAGTTCTTCCTGCAGCTTCCTGGGCGGGGTGAGGTGGATGTCTACCACGATGAAACAGGTGAGCCGCGGCGAATGAGCTTCGAGTGGACGTTGTTCAGCGTGACGGCCTAAAGCGCAAGGCTCGATCTCAACCCGACCTATAGCCGGATACTTGGAGGATGCGTTTTCGGTGGTGGGGCGTCCGGCAGTTGGGGGGATGGGAGGGCGAAAGTGCTGTGGCGCCTGAGCGATCCAGCCAGTCCCCAGCCATGCTGGTCATGTAGCATCTATGCCCCTGCAGGTACCGTGATGCAGGCTGACGTGGAAGAGCTCAGCATCGGCTTCGACATGAACATACCTCCCCCTTATCGGCTAAAGGCCGGCACTTACCGAGGCAGCATCACCTACCGCATCGGCCCAGGCGGTGATTTCGATTTCGGCAACGATGTCAGCAACCTGAGTGGTGACAGCCTCACCGTCAATTTCGAACTCGATGTACAGCATGCCTTCATGTTCGAGTTCCCGCCTGGCTCTGAGCGGGCGGTGCTGGAACCCAGAAATGGCTGGCAGGTGGCAAGGCGCCGCAACGCCTTTATCGCGACTTGCCGTTCAGGGTGTGGTCCACAGGCCCGTTCAAGGTCTACAAGCTCTGCCAGTACGACACGGGCGCGAAGTGTGCCATCAAAAACGATGGCGGGGAGCAGGTACCTGTTGATGTCGCCATGAGCCTGCCTGCGGGTGTTCAGCATCTTGGCCAGTCGGTGGAGCGATTGGCGTTGCCGACGGGACGGCCTGCAGCGCTGCAGTTCGAGGCCGCGATGCCGACACTCAACCGTCCCGGACAACTGCACTTTGAAGTGGGGCGCAATGATGTACAGGACATGCTCAAGCATCCTGGGAGCACTTATACCGGCCAGGTTACCGTGGTCTTTGATGCCGAACTTTAGTGGTTGTCATGGTTCGCGAGGTAAACACTATGCACACCGCGCTGGTGGTCGACGACCACCCCTTCATCCGCAGTACCGTCTGCATGCTGCTGCGCCAGCAACGCCTGGAGATCATCGGCCAGGCCGACAATGGCATCGACGCGGTGCGCCTGGCCCGTGAGCAGGCGCCAGACCTGGTGATTCTCGATATCGCCATGCCGGGCCTGGACGGGCTGGAAGTGATCGCCCGGATCAAGGCGCTGGGGACGCGCACGCGTATCGTGGTACTGACCTCGCAATTGGCCGAGTCCTACTCGTTGCGTTGCATGCAGGCCGGGGCCGTTGGGTATGTGTCCAAAACCGATGACCTCGATGAACTCGGCAAAGCAGTGCGCGCCGTGCTGTCTGGCTACAGCTACTTTCCCGAAGTTGCGCTCAGCTCGGTCAACCGCCAGGACCTGCAGGCAACCGAGGCACCGTGCATCGCCAGTTTGACCGATCGCGAGCTGATGGTCCTGCAGCACCTGGCGCGAGGTTATAGCAACAAGGCCATCGGCGAGGCCATGTTGCTGAGCAACAAGACCATCAGCACCTACAAGATCCGCCTGCTGGAAAAGCTGCGGCTCAGCTCGTTGATCGACCTGGCGGATTTCGCCCGTCGTAACGCGCTCATCTGAGCGCTGTAGGCCCGTGTTCCTGCGTGCCTTGCTGATAGGGATACTGGGGTGTCTGAGCTACCTGCCAGCCTGCGCCGCCGTGCAACTGCATGCGCGTCCCGCCACGCAGACGCCGCCGCCGGCCCTGGATAACGCGCAGCTGCGCTGGCTGTGGGAGCACCGCGAATTACGCCTGGGTGTGATTGCCCGTGACAACCCACCGTTCGACATGCTCACCACGGGGCAGGCCTACGAGGGCATCACCGCCGACTACGTCGGGCTGCTGGCGAGCCAACTGCGCCTTGACGTGCAGCTGCAGGTGTTTGCATCGTTCGCCGAAGCGGCGGCTGCCTTGCGCCAAGGCAGTATCGACCTGCTCGGGTCCGTCAGTACGCAGCAGGCGCTCGAGGCAGGTTTGCATCTGTCAGCTCCCTATGCCCAGGATCGCCCCTTGCTGATCGCCCCGCAGCAGCATGCGCGGGAACGGATCCGCAGCGGCGCCCGCTTCAGGTTGGCGATGGTCGACGGGTACCGGCCGCGTCAACAGGTTCAAGCGTTGTATCCCTTGGCCGAAATCCAGCTTCATCCCTCGCCCTTCAGTGCCTTGGCGGCGCTCGCGCTGGGTGATGCCGACCTTTATCTGGGCAGCACGCTGGGAAGCCGTTATCTCCTGGGCCGCAACCAATGGAACGGTGCCGAGGAAGTTGGCCATGCGGCCCTGGCGCGCCAAGCTGTCGGTTTTGCCATGGCCCGTGACAACAAGGCGTTGATCGGCCTGGTTGATCGAGTACTGGAAAGCCTCGGCGATCAGCATGCGGATGTTCACGAGCGTTGGCATGCACGACCTGCTGTCGTGCACAGGTCGCCAGGTATCCCGCTGAGCGATGCCGAGCGGCACTGGCTGGCCGAAAACCCACGCATCAAAGTGCTGGTGAATGAACAGGCGATGCCCTTGAGCTATCGCGATGGTAGAGGGCAATTGCAAGGGCTGAGCCTTGATCTGTTGCAATTGCTTGGCCGGCGAACGGGCCTGGAGTTTCAGGCCGAGGCAGGCGGCACCGCGGCACAGATGGTCGAGCAGGTACGCATGGGAAAGGCACAATTGATTGCCGGCCTGCCCTACAGCCCGGCGCGTGGAGAGCGCCTGCGATTCAGTCGTGGCTATCTGAGCTCTGCGTATGTGCTGGTGATGCAGGGGCACGCCGACCGGCCAGATGATCTGGCCCAACTGGACGGGCGCCGGCTGGCACTGGAGGAAGGCAGCGTGGCCCAGGAGCTGCTGGCCAAGGCGTACCCGAGGGTCCTGCAGTCACCGGTCAGTGGTGCGCTGGAGGCGGTGCACGCGGTGGCCGCCGGCAGGGTCGCGGCAGCCGTGCTTCCCCTCGACCAGGCCCGGTTGCTGGTTGCGCGATGGTACCCGGGGCGGCTGCGAATCAGCAGCCTGGCCTTGCCAGCGGCGCATTTCGCGTTTGCCAGCAGCCCGGGGGCGGTCCATCTCCAGAGCATCCTCGACAAGGCGTTGCTCGACCTGGCCCCGCGCGAAATCGATGCGCTGGTCCGGCGTTGGCGCAGCCCGCTGATCGTTGCCGCCAGTGCCTGGCAGCGGTACCGGACCCACCTGCTGCTGGGATTTCTCGGCGCTTTTGCTGCACTGGTCGTGGCGCTGCTGTGGATCCGCTACCTGCGCCGTCTGCAGGTGCAACTGCGGCGGGCCAAGAGAGGGGCCGAGGCGGCAAACCACGCCAAGACCCATTTCCTGGCCGCCATGAGCCATGAAATCCGCACGCCGCTGCATGCCCTGCTGGGCATGCTGGAGCTTGCCCAGCGCAAGGCGGGCCAGGGCATGCTCGATCATTTGGCCATCGAGGTGGCCGCCGACGCTGCCCGGGGACTGCAGGAACTGATCGGCGATATCCTCGATGTAACCCGTATCGAGGCGGGCGAGTTGCAGTTGACGCCGACCGTGGCATGCCTGCGCGAACAAGTGACGCAGGTTATCCAGTTGTTCGACCATCAGGCCCGTGGCAAGGGATTGCGGCTTGACCTCACTGTTGAGGGCGAGGTTGACCGCCCGGTGCTGCTTGACCCTGTGCGCTTCCGGCAGGTGTTGGCCAATCTGTTGAGCAATGCGATCAAGTTCACCCCGCAGGGGCGGGTACAGGTGAGCATTTGTGCTCAGGCCCGCGGCGATTGCCTGGTGGCGCGGCTGATCGTCGATGACACCGGTATCGGCATTGCCAAGGCCGAATTGGCCCAGCTGGGCCAGCCCTTTCGCCAGGCCAGCAACCAGTGCCAGTCGCCGCGCAGCAGCACGGGGCTTGGCTTGGGCATCTGCCGCAGCTTGTGCCAGTTGATGGGCGGCCACTTGCAGTTGAACAGCGAGCTGGGCAGGGGCACCCAGGCGCAAGTCCACCTTGAGCTGCCGATCCACCCGCTGGATCTGTCAGAGCCTGTGGTAGCACCACCCAGCGATGTTCCGGCGGACGAACTACCGCTGCGCGTGCTGGTGGTGGACGACTACCCGGCCAATCGAGTGCTGTTGGCTCAGCAGCTCGACTACCTGGGGCATCAGGCCCGGGTTGCCGAAGATGGGGCGCAGGCCCTACGGCTGTGGTTGGACGAGCACTTCGATGTCGTCATCAGCGATTGCAGCATGCCGCGACTCGACGGCTATGGCCTGGCCAGGGCGATTCGCCTGCATGAGCGGCGCAGGGGCCGGACAGCGTGTCGGCTAGTCGGGCTTACCGCCAGCGCGTTGGCGGACGAACGGCGGCGCTGCCGTGCTGCAGGCATGGATGACTGCCTGTTCAAACCCCTCGGATTGCAGGCGCTGATTGGCGCACTGGGCGGCAGTGTTGCCCGGCAGGGCAAGCGTCTGCCGGATGGGGAGGCGCGCAAGGCGGTATTCGATTTCGAGCATCTGCGACAGTTGGCGGACAATGACCAGGGCGCGTTGGAGGCAGTGCTGGCCGATCTGCGTCGCAGCAATCGTGATGATCTGACCCGCTTGGCGGAGTCAGGCGAGGACCCGAAGGCTCTGGCTGCCTTGGCACATCGGGTCAAGGGCGGGGCACGCATCTTGCGCGCGGGCGACCTGATCAGCGCCTGCGAGCGGCTGGAGGCCAGTTGTGCCAGCGACCCCTTGCATCTTGAGCGACTGCACCGTGATGTCCAGGTCTTGCATGCGATTATGCAAGACCTGGAGCACTATCTGGGCAGCCGCGCTCAGGCCTGAGCGTCATGCCAAGGCAGGTTCATATCCTGCCCAGCAACAAGAGAATCAGCAGGACCACCAGCACCACGCCGATGATGCCGGACGGGCCGTAACCCCATGAGCGGGAGTGAGGGAAGACCGGTAAGCCACCGATCAGCAGCAGGATCAGGATGATGATGAGGATCGTGGTCATGGCAGAGTCCTTGCGTGATGGAAGGGCTGGAGCGCAGCGGTAGCCGCTTAATGGTTCCGACCGGTGCCCTTGGCTAAAAATTCCATCCGCCTGCCTGGCGATTGAAATACCTGCCGCCCGATACTGGCGTATTCAGCAATTTGATGCCGTACCGGCAGCCAGGGTGTTGTGGCTAGACTCCAGCCATTCCCACTGTTCAAGGCGCTCCACCATGCACAACCGAATGATGATCACTGGTGCCGGCTCCGGCCTTGGCCGCGAGATTGCCCTGCGCTGGGCCCGCGAGGGCTGGCAGCTGGCCCTGGCAGACGTCAATGAGGCGGGCCTGCGCGAAACCCTGGCTTTGGTGCGCCAGGCCGGAGGCGACGGCTTCACCCAGCGCTGCGATGTGCGCGACTACAGCCAGCTCACAGCCCTGGCCCAGGCCTGCGAGGAAAAGTTCGGCGGCATCGATGTGATCGTCAACAACGCCGGGGTGGCCTCGGGCGGCTTCTTCGCCGAATTGTCCCTGGAAGACTGGGACTGGCAGATCGCGGTCAACCTGATGGGCGTGGTCAAGGGCTGCAAGGCGTTCCTGCCACAGCTCGAACGCAGCCGCGGGCGGATCATCAACATCGCCTCGATGGCGGCGTTGATGCAGGGGCCGGGCATGAGCAACTACAACGTGGCCAAGGCCGGCGTGCTGGCGCTGTCCGAAAGCCTGCTGGTGGAGCTGCGCCAGGTGGAGGTGGCGGTGCATGTGGTGTGCCCGTCGTTCTTCCAGACCAACCTGCTCGACTCGTTCCGTGGGCCAGACCCGGCGATGAAGGCGCAGGTGGGCAAGTTGCTGGAAGGCTCGCCGATCAATGCGGCCGACATCGCCGAGTATATTCATGAGCGGGTGGCTGCCGACGAGTTCCTGATCCTTCCCCATGAAGCCGGGCGTCAGGCCTGGAAACTCAAGTGCCAGGCACCCGAGCGGCTATACGACGAAATGGCGGACATGGCGGTCAAGATGCGGGCAAAGTCACGTAAAGCTAACTAATCAGAGAATTTCTGTAGGCTTTCTTTACCTTCACAAGTAGGAAATGTCTATTTCTGCGGCGAAGGATTGAGTAGGCGAAAGCTGGCGAGGCAGTTTCCGATTTTCCCTTGAGCGAGAGGCAACGGAGATGCTGGTTATCGGACGCGAAGTGGGCGAGGTCATCGTCATTGACGGGGGCATCAGGATTCAGGTGATGTCGGTGGAGAACGGCCAGGTGCGCTTCGGCATCTGCGCACCTCGAGAGGTGGAGGTGCACCGGGTAGAAGTCTACAAACGTATCAAGGCCCTGGAACTGGAGAAGCAGCGAGCCTGATGAGCCGTTACTCCAGCAGTTCCCGTGGTACTTCATGCCGGGCCAGCAACTGGCATTGCTGGCTTTCCAGGTCGAACAGGATGAACGCCTGCCCCTTGGCCAGCGCCTGGCGTACCCGCAGCACTCGGGTTTCCAGCGGCGTGTCGTCGCCATTGTCGGTGCCGTCGCGGGTGACGAAGTCCTCGATCAGGCGGGTGAGGGTTTCGCTTTCGAGTTGGTCGTGGGGGATCAGCATGGGTTTGGGCAGTGGTGATGGGGATGTGCGCATGCTACGTGAAATCCTCTGTCATGCGCAGTCGATTGGCGTAGGAAGCCTGTGCAGGAGCGGCGCAGCGCCGCTCCTGCAGATTGCTCTCAGCCCTTGTTGCCCACCAGGCTGTCCACCGCCGGCACCCGGGTGTCGCTTTCCATCTGCGCATCGTGCTCCAGCTGGTGGCTGAAGCGCTCCAGAGACGCACTGGCCGGCTGCGAGTCGCTGGCGAACACCGGGGGGCTGAGCAGGTAGGCGCCGAGCAGCCGGCTGAGCGCCGCCAGGCTGTCGATATGGGTGCGCTCATAGCCGTGGGTGGCATCGCAGCCGAAGGCCACCAGGGCGGTGCGGATATCATGCCCTGCGGTCACCGCCGAGTGGGCGTCGCTGAAGTAATAGCGGAACAGGTCGCGGCGCACCGGCAGGTCGCGGTCGCCGGCCAGTTTCAGCAGGTGGCGCGACAGGTGATAGTCGTAGGGCCCGGACGAGTCCTGCATGGCCACACTCACCGCGTGCTCGCTGGATGCCTGTCCCGGTGCCACCGGTGCGATGTCGATGCCGACGAATTCGCTGACATCCCAGGGCAGGGCGGCCGCGGCACCCGAGCCGGTCTCCTCGGTGATGGTGAACAGCGGGTGGCAGTCGATCAGCGGCTGCCGGCCACTTTCGACCACGGCCTTGAGCGCCGCCAGCAACGCAGCGACACCGGCCTTGTCGTCCAGGTGGCGTGCGCTGATATGGCCGCTTTCGGTGAACTCCGGCAAGGGGTCGAAGGCGACGAAGTCGCCGATGGCGATACCCAGTGCTTCGGCGTCGGCGCGGGTGGTGCAGTAGGCGTCCAGGCGCACCTCCACATGCTCCCAGCTGATCGGCATCTGGTCGATGGCGGTGTTGAAGGCGTGCCCGCTGGCCATCAGCGGCAGTACGCTGCCGCGGTACACGCCGGTGTCGGTGAACACGCTGACCCGGCTGCCCTCGGCGAAGCGGCTCGACCAGCAGCCCACCGGCGCCAGGGCCAGGCGGCCATTGTCCTGCAACTGGCGAACGCTGGCGCCGATGGTGTCCAGGTGCGCCGAAACGGCACGGTCAGGCGAGCTCTGGCGGCCCTTGAGGGTGGCGCGGATGGTGCCGCGACGGGTCAGCTCGAAGGGGATGCCCAGTTCATCCAGGCGCTCGGCAACGTAGCGCACGATGGTGTCGGTGAAGCCGGTGGGGCTGGGGATGGCGAGCATTTCCAGCAGGACGCGTTTGAGGTAGTCGAGATCGGGTTCGGGGTGTTTCTCAGGCATCAGGATCACTCCTTCGTTTCGAGGGCCTCATCGCGGGGCAAGCCCGTTCCCACGTGATTGCGTAGGAGCGGGCTTGCCCCGCGATGGATTTCAGGCCAAAGCCCGGCTATGCGGGAACAACAAGTCGACGAAGCGCTCGGCCGTCGGTTGCGGTTCATGATTGGCCAGCCCGGCTCGCTCATTGGCTTCGATGATCACGTAGTCCGGGTGCTCGGCATCGCGGACCATGAAGTCCAGGCCGACCACCGGGATCTCCAGGGCGCGGGCGGCGCGCACGGCGGCGTCGGCCAGCACCGGGTGCAGGCGTTCGGTGACATCCTCCAGGGTGCCGCCGGTATGCAGGTTGGCGGTGCGGCGCACGGCCAGGCGTTGCCCGGCGGGGAGGATGTCGTCGTAACCCAGGCCCGCGCCTTTGAGCGTACGTTCGGTTTCGTCATCCAGCGGAATGCGGCTCTCGCCGCCCGTGGCGGCCTGGCGCCGACGGCTCTGCGCTTCGATCAGCGCACGGATGCTGTGCTTGCCGTCGCCGACCACCTGCGCCGGGTGACGGATCGCTGCCGCCACCACTTCGAAGCCGATCACCAGGATGCGCAGGTCGCAGCCGGCATGGAAGCTCTCCAGCAGCACACGGCTGTCGTAACGCCTGGCCTGCTCCACGGCATGGCTGACTTCATCGATCGTCGTGAGGTTGACCGCCACCCCTTGGCCCTGCTCGCCATCGACCGGCTTGATCACCACCGCGCCATGCTCGTCGAGAAACGCCAGGTTGTCGTCGGCATTGCCCGCCAGCTGTTGCGCCGGCACCTGCAGCCCGGCATTGTGCAGGGCGTGGCGGGTCAGGCGCTTGTCCTGGCACAGGGTCATGGTCACGGCGCTGGTCAGGTCGCTCAACGATTCGCGACAGCGGATCCGCCGCCCGCCCAGGCTGAGGGTGAACAAGCCGCTGGCGGCATCGTCGACCTGCACCTCGATGCCGCGCCGCAGCGCTTCGTCGACGATGATCCGCGCATAGGGGTTGAGCGTCGCCTCGGGGCCAGGGCCGAGGAACAGTTGCTGGTTGATGCCGTTCTTGCGCTTGATGGCGAAGGTCGGCAGGTTGCGAAAGCCGAGCTTCTTGTACAGCCGTTTGGCCTGGCGGTTGTCGTGCAACACCGACAGGTCGAGGCAGGCCAGGCCGCGGCTCATGAAGTGCTCTATGAGGTGGCGTACCAGCACTTCGCCGACGCCGGGCCGCGTGCACTGCGGGTCCACCGCCAGGCACCACAGGCTGCAGCCGTGTTCGGGATCGTCGAAGGCCTTGCTGTGGTCCAGGCCCATGACGCTGCCGATCACCGCCTGGCTGTCCTCGTCCTCGGCCAGCCAGTACACCGGCCCGCCGAGCTCGCGCGGGGTGAGCAGCTCAGGGTCGACCGGCAGCATGCCACGGGCCTGGTACAACGTGTTGATTGCCTGCCAGTCCGCCGGGCTCTGCGCCCGGCGGATGCGGAAGCCGCGGAATACCCGTTGCGCGGGGCGGTAGTCGGTGAACCACAGGCGCAAGGTGTCGGAGGGGTCGAGGAAAAGTTGCTGCGGGGCCTGGGCCAGCACCTGCTGGGGGGCCGCGACATACAGGGCGATGTCGCGCTCGCCCGCCTGCTCCTGCAGCAGGTCTTCGGCCAGGCTGAGCGGATCGGGGTAGGTATGCCCGATCAGCAGCCGCCCCCAGCCACAGTGCAGCGCCCGTGGCCGGTCGTGAGGCTCGCTGCCATCTCCGGCCAGGCGCGCCTGCAGGCGCTCGTAGGACGGCGCCTGGCCGCGCAGTAAGCGCTGGCCGTAGGCGATCTCTTGGGCTTTCATCGGTCAGATTCCTTGTTCGCTGAGCCACAGGTTCAGGGCCGCCAGCTGCCACAGCTTGGAGCCGCGCAGCGGCGTGAGCTGGCCGTGGGGATTGCTCAGCAGGCGGTCGAGCATGGCCGGGTCGAACAGGCCGCGATCCTGGCTTGGGTCGGTCAGCAGCTCGCGTACCCAGCCCAGGGTTGCGCCTTCCAGGTGCTTGAGGCCGGGTACCGGGAAGTAGCCCTTCTTGCGGTCGATCACCTCGTGGGGGATGACCCGCCGCGCCGCCTGCTTGAGCACTTGCTTGCCGCCATCGGGCAGCTTGAAGCGCGACGGGATGCGCGCCGACAGCTCCACCAGGCGGTAGTCGAGGAACGGCGTGCGGGCCTCCAGGCCCCAGGCCATGGTCATGTTGTCGACCCGCTTGACCGGGTCGTCCACCAGCATCACCGTGCTGTCCAGGCGCAGCGCCTTGTCCACCGCGTCCGGCGCGCCGGGGCGGGCGAAGTGTTCGCGCACGAAATCACCTGCCGCGTCGGTATCCAGCCGCCAGGGCGCCTGCACGGTGGCGCGGTACTCGGCGTGGCTGCGGTCGAAGAAAGCCTCGCGATAGGCCGCGAAGGCATCCTCGGCGCCATCGACCTGCGGGTACCAGTGGTAGCCGGCGAACAGTTCGTCGGCGCCCTGGCCGCTCTGCACACCCTTGCAATGCTTGGCCACTTCCCGGGACAGCAGGTAGAAGGCAATGCAGTCGTGGCTGACCATCGGTTCGCTCATGGCGCGAAATGCCGCCGGCAGTTGTTCGATGATCTCGTGCTCGGCGATGCGCAACTGGTGGTGACGGGTGCCGTAGTGCCGGGCGATCAGGTCGGAGTACTGGAACTCGTCGCCGCGTTCGCCGCCGGCGTCCTCGAAGCCGATGGAAAAGGTCGACAGGTCGTCTACCCCGGCCTCGCGCAACAGGCCGACCAGCAGGCTGGAATCGACACCGCCGGAGAGCAGCACGCCGACATCAACCGCCGCGCGCTGACGGATGGCCACGGCATCGCGGGTGGCGTCGAGCACGCGGGTGGTCCAACCCTCCAGGTCGAGTTCGCGTTCGTCAGGGTTCGGGCCGTAGTGCAGCTGCCACCAGGTCTGGCGCTCGACTTCGCCATGGCGGTCGATGCGCATCCAGGAGCCGGGCTCGAGCTTCTGCACATTGGCCAGCAGGGTGCGCGGCGCGGGCACCACGGCGTGGAAGTTCAGGTAGTGGTTGAGCGCGACCGGGTCGATCACCGGATCGATATCGCCGCCCTTGAGCAGCGCCGGCAAAGTCGAGGCGAAGCGCAGGCGCTCGCCGTTGCGCGACAGGTACAAGGGTTTGACGCCCAGGCGGTCGCGGGCCAGGAACAGGCGCTGGTTGTCGCGCTCCCAGATGGCCAGGGCGAACATGCCGTTGAGCTTGGGCAGCAGTGCCGCGCCCCAGGCGTGATAGCCCTTGAGCAGCACCTCGGTGTCGCCGTCCGACCAGAAGCGGTAGCCCAGGTCCTGCAGCTCCTGGCGCAGTTCGGGGAAGTTGTAGATGGCGCCATTAAAGGCCAGGGCCAGACCCAGGTCATTGTCGACCATGGGCTGCGCCGAGCCGTCGGACAGGTCCATGATCTTCAGGCGGCGATGGCCGAGGGCGATCGGGCCCTGGCTATGGAAGCCCCAGGCGTCGGGGCCGCGGGGCGCCAGGTGGTGGGTGATGCGCTCCACCGCGGCGAGGTCCGCCGGGCGAGGGGCTTGGTCGATGGGGGTGAAACGTAACTCTCCTGCTAATCCGCACATAAGTCCTTACCGGTTTTGCCGTTGGGGAGGGTGTGCCGCGAAAGTGGGCACTTAGGTAGTGACCGGGGCAGGAAGTGAGAGTTTTAGATCAATCCGTTATATAGGGCGAGTGGTCGCCTACAGGCTTTTCGCTGGCAAGGCGGCCCCTTTCGTTAGGGGCCGCCTTGCCAGCGATGCGGTTTCAGGTATCAGGCCAGGTTCACCGTTGCCACTGGCTTGCGTGACGCCAGGCTGACCAGCACGAAGCTCGCCAGGCCGATGGCCAGGCTGTAGTAGATCGGCGAGTTGGCGTCCAGGCCGTCCTTGAACATGAAGAACAAGGCGGTGGCGAAGCCCAGCGTCATGCTGGCGATGGCGCCGGCGGTGGTCGCGCGCTTCCAGAAGATCGCACCCATCAGCGGGATCAGCATGCCGCCCACCAGCAGGTTGTAGGCCAGGGTCAGGGCGCTGATCACATCGTTCACCGCCAGGGCGATCCCCAGCACCACCAGGCCGGTCAACAGGGTGAACAGGCGGTTGATACCCAGGCTCGACTGCTTGCCGCCGCGCAGTTTCGGCAGCAGGTCTTCGGTCAGGGTGGTCGAGGCGGCCAGCAGGCCCGCGCTGGCGGTGGACATCATCGCGGCCAGGGCGGCGGCCATCAGCAGGCCACGGATGCCCTCGGGCAGCTGGCCCTTGATCATCTCGGCGAAGGCGTTGTTCGGGTTGGCCAGGTCCGGCATCAGCACGTGGGCGGCCATGCCGATCAGCGCGCAGGCCAGGCCGTACAGCACGCAGTAGACACCGGCGGTGGTGCCGGCGCGCTGGCAGACCTTCTCGTCACGGGCGGTGAATACCCGCTGCCAGATGTCCTGGCCGATCAGGATGCCGAAGAAGTAGATCAGGAAGTAGGTGATGATGGTGTCCCAGCCGATGGTGGTCCAGCTGAAGCTGGCCGCCGGCAGCTTGGCCACCAGGGCGTCCCAGCCGCCGGCCTTGTACAGGCACACCGGCAGCAGGATGAACATCAGGCCCACGGTCTTGATCACGAACTGCACGATGTCGGTCAGGGTCAGCGACCACATGCCGCCGATGGTCGAGTACACCACCACCACACCGCCGCCGAACAGCAGGGCCATCCAGAAGGGAACGTCGAGCAGTACCTGCAGCACGGTGCCCATGGCCAGGGTCGAGGTCACCGCGATCATCAGCGCGTAGGCGAGCATGATCGCCGCGCTGGCCTGGCGGGCCATCGGGTTGTAGCGGCGCTCCAGCACCTGGGTCACGGTGAAGATCTTCAGGCGCAGCAGCGGCTTGGCCAGGAACAGGTTGAGCGCGATGATCCCCAGGCCCAGGGCGGCGCACAGCCAGAAGCCGGAGATGCCGTGCACATAGCCCAGGCGCACGGTGCCGACGGTGGAGGCGCCGCCGAGCACGGTGGTGGCCATGGTGCCCATGTACAGGGTCGGGCCGAGGTTGCGCCCGGCCACCAGGTAGTCTTCGTGGGTCTTCGCGCGCCGCATGCCGTACCAGCCAAGCGCGAGCATGCCGGCGGCATAGATCAGTACAACGATGATGTCCAAGGCCATTGGGGGGCTCCCGATTATCTTTATTATGGCGAGATCGGCCGTCCGGACGGTGCAAGGCGCCCGGCGGTTCTGTCTTGTGTTGGCGGGCCTCTATGGCCCTCCCGAATGGCTCCTGCCGGGGTCAAACTTTCAGGACGTCTATCACTACCCTGTAGGAGCGGCTTCAGCCGCGAAGCAGGCGCCGTCATATCCGGGCACCCGCTTCGCGGGTGATCGCGGCTGAAGCCGCTCCTACAGGGAAGAGGTCCGCCTTAGCGGCGCACCACGCCCGGCAGCACGCAGAGCATTTCGAACAGCAGGTTGGCGCCCAGCAACGAGGTGTTGCCGGTGGTGTCATAGGGTGGGGAAACCTCGACCAGGTCGCAGCCGATCAGGTCCAGGCCGTGGCAGCCGCGGATGATCTCCATCGCCTGGATGGTGGTCAAGCCGCCGATCTCCGGGGTGCCGGTGCCGGGCGCCCAGGCCGGGTCGATGCCGTCGATGTCGAACGACAGGTACACCGGGCCGCCACCGACTTTCTCGCGTACTTCGGCCATCAGCGGCGCCAGCGACTTGTGCCAGCACTCCTCGGCCTGCACCACGCGAAAGCCCTGGCGGCGGCTCCAGTTGAAATCGTCGGCGGTGTAGCCCTGGGCGCGCAGGCCGATCTGCACCACGCGGTCGCAATCGAGCAGCCCCTCTTCCACGGCGCGGCGGAAGGTGGTGCCGTGGGCGATCTTCTCGCCGAACATGTGGTCGTTGACGTCGGCGTGGGCATCGATGTGGACCAGGCCGATCTTGCCGTGCTTCTTGTGCAGGGCACGCAGGATCGGCAGGGTGATGGTGTGGTCGCCGCCCAGGGTCAGCGGGATGACATTGTGCTCGACGATCTCGTCGTAGGCCTCTTCGATGATGCGCACGGCGTCGAGCAGGTTGAAGGTGTTGATCGCCACGTCACCGATGTCGGCCACCGACAGCGAGTCGAACGGGGCGGCGCCAGTGGCCATGTTGTAGGGGCGGATCATCACCGACTCGGCGCGGATCTGCCGCGGGCCGAAGCGGGTGCCGGAACGCAGCGAGGTGCCGATGTCCAGCGGTACGCCGATGAACGCGGCGTCCAGGCCTTCGGCGCTTTGCAGGTGGGGCAGGCGAAGCATGGTGGCGATGCCGCCGAAACGCGGCATTTCGTTGCCGCCCAGTGGTTGGTGGAGAATCTTGTCCACGGTGGGCCTCATCAGTCGGTCGATTGTTCTGTTTGTTCGAACCTGTGCCGCCGCGCGCCTGGATCATCTGGTCATGCTGGCGGGCAGGGACATTTCGCCGCAGTCTGCGCAAGGTAGTGGCCGGGAAGAATCGCTACCGACAAATACTTACTTCAGGATTCTCTGAACTATCGGCCGGCAACCGGGTTAGACTCTGGCGATTTCCACCCTGCGGAGCCTGCGCCATGGCCTCATCGCTGCCCGACCTGAAACTGCTGCGCATCTTCGCCAGCGTGGTGCGCCACCAGGGGTTCGCCAACGCCCAGCGTGACCTCAACCTGTCGACCTCGGCGATCAGTACCTACATGAGCCAGCTTGAAGGCGCCCTCGGGATCGTGCTCTGTCACCGTGGCCGGGGCGGCTTCAGCCTGACCAGCAAGGGCGAGTTGTTCCATCAGGAGACCCTGCGCCTGCTGGGCGAGCTGGACGGCTTCGAGCAGTACGCCGCCGCGCTCAAGGGCGAACTGCGCGGCACCCTGAACCTGGGGGTGATCGATTCCACCGTTGGCGACAGCGCCCTGCCGCTGGCCGAGGCCATCGGCGCCTACAGCCAGGAACACCCGGCGGTGCACCTGCACCTGTCGGTGTCCAGTCCCTATGAATTGCAGCTCGGCGTGCAGGACAATCGTCTGGACCTGGCCATCGGCGCGTTTTCCTCGCGTATGAGCGGGCTGCTCTACCAGCCGTTGTACCGCGAGCAGCACTGGCTGTATTGCAGCAGCCGCCACCCGCTGTTCGCCGAACGACGCATCCCCGAACCGGTGGTCACCCAGCAGCGCATGGTCGGGCGTGGCTACTGGAGCCAGGCCGAGCTGGCCCGGCATGGCTTCAAGCACAGCGCCGCTACCGTGGAGAGCATGGAGGCACAACTGATTCTGATTCTCTCCGGCGCCTACATCGGCTACCTGCCCGAGCACTATGCCCAGGCCTGGGTCGACAAGGGCGACCTGCGGGTCTTGTCGCCGGCCACCTTCGGTTACCAGGCGCCGTTTTCCCTGATCATTCGTCGTGGCCGCAGCCGGGAACCGTTGATCCAGACGTTCCGCGACCTGCTCAAAAGCCAGCTCAACGTGGGCTGAAGCAGACGTTGTTCAATCCGCTCGGTCAGGTCTAGCGAATTTCCTACAAAACTTGACCGCTGGCGTGCTGGCCTTCTGCTAAATATCTACTTGCTTTGATGATTTTCCCACTCATTTGGATAAGCAAGGGATCGCCAACGATGCGCATGAATTTGCCCGTCACCGAGCACGAAAGAACCTTTCCCCAAGACCAGCGGCTGATCTCCACCACCGACCTGAACAGTCGCATTACCTATTGCAACGACGCATTCGTGGCCATCAGCGGCTTCACCTACGACGAACTGGTCGGCCAGCCGCACAACCTGGTGCGTCATCCCGACATGCCGCCAGCGGTCTTCGGGCATATGTGGGACACCATCAAGCAAGGCAAGCCCTGGATGGGCGTGGTCAAGAACCGCGCCAAGAACGGCGATTTCTACTGGGTCAGCGCCTACGTCACGGCGGTGTACGAGAACGGCCGCATCAGTGGCTACGAATCGGTGCGCTCAGTGCCGAGTCGAGAGCAGATCCGCCGGGCGGAGCAGCTGTATGCCCGTCTGCGCGCGGGGCGTTCGCCGGTACCCCTGGCGGCGCGCCTGGGACACGGGATCGGCCACGGCTGGCCATTGATCGGCGCGGGCCTGCTCTCGGCCGCCGCCTACCTGTGGTTGCCGCCCTACGCGGCGCTGGGGGTGCTGATGGCCAGCCTGCTGGCGGCCTGGTACGTGGTCGAGCACCGGCAGAACCAGTCGATCCGTCGCACCCTCGAAGAGCACCCCAAGGCCTTCACCAGCCCGCTGGTGGCCCTGACCTACAGTGACAACCCCGGCCTGCAGGGCCAGCTCGATCTGGCCATCATCAGCGAAGAGGCGCGCTTGCAGACCGCGCTGACCCGCCTGGTGGATGCCGGTGTCGGGGTCAAGTCACGGGCCGCGCAGTCCGCCGGGCTGTCCGATGCCCAGGCGCAGATGCTCGACCGCCAGCGCAGCGAGACCGATCAGTCGGCCACCGCCATCGCGCAGATGGCGGCGACCATCCAGCAGGTGACCCATAACGTGCAGACCACCGCCCACGCCGCCAGCGACGCCGACCAACTGGCCCAGCAGGGCAGCGACCTGGCGCAGCAGAGCCTGCGCGCCATGGGCAGCATGAACGAGGCGGTCAGCGACATCGGCCAGGCGGTCAACGCCCTGGCCGAGCAGACCCAGTCCATTGGCAGCGTGGTGGACGTGATCACCTCGATTGCCGAGCAGACCAACCTGCTGGCGCTCAATGCTGCCATCGAGGCGGCGCGGGCCGGCGAGCAGGGCCGGGGCTTCGCCGTGGTGGCCGACGAGGTGCGGTCGCTGGCGCAGCGCACCCGCGCCTCGACCGAGGAGATCCACCACATCATCTCCACCCTGCGTTCCGGTGCCGACCGCGCGGTGGCCAGCGCCAGCCGCGGGCAGCAGATCTCCAGCGACAGTGTGCACAGCGTCGAGGCGGTGCAGGAGGCGTTGTCGGGTATCGCCCAGGCGATCAGCCGCATCACCGGCATGAGCCAGCAGATGGCCACGGCATCCGAGCAGCAGAGCCATGTGGCCGAGGACATCAACCAGCAGATCGTACGCATCGCTCATTTGTGCGACGAGAGCGCGGGGCAGGCCAAGCAGGGCGCCGAGATCAGCCAGGACCTGGAGCGCATGGCGGAGTACCTGCACAGCCTGGCGGAGCGGTTCAACCGCTGATGCCCGTTGCCTTCATCGCCGGCAAGCCGGCTCCCACAGGGACAGTGCAAGGCTTGAGGTTTGCGCGGTCGGTGTGGGAGCCGGCTTGCCGGCGAAAGGCCCGCAAAGCGGGCCCAAATTTCCAGCCTGTGGCAAAATCCCTCCGCCAACGGAGACCCCCATGCCCAGACCCCGCTGCGAGCGCTGCCTGCGCCCGCTCGCCCATTGCCTTTGCGCACTGATCCCGCACCTGGACAGCCGTACCCGCGTGGTCGTGCTGCAACACCCCAGTGAAACCGCCCACGCCCTGAACACGGCGCGCCTGGCGGCCCTTGCGCTGGTCAATGCCGAGCTGCGGATCGGCGAGGTGTTCGATGACCTGGAGACCTTGCTGGCGACACCGGGTTATCGCCCGGTCCTGTTGTTCCCAGGTGATGAGGCAGAGGTCTTGCATGCATACGGGCAGGGTGATGATCTGCCGTTGCTGCTGATCGTACCTGACGGTACCTGGCGCAAGGCACGCAAGATGCTCTACCTGAACCCGCAGCTGGAAGCGTTGCCACGGGTGACGCTGGGCGCGGTCCTGCCTTCGCGCTACCGGTTGCGCAAGGCACCTGAGCCGGGCGCCGTATCCACCCTCGAGGCGATCGTGCAGGCGCTGAACGTACTGGAAGCGCCTGCAGGCTTCGATGCGTTGTTGCGGCCGTTCGAGGCGTTGATCGACGGGCAGATCGCAGCCATGGGCGCCGAAACCTTCGAGCGTAATCACGGCCAGGGGTGATCAACTGGTTGGCTGTGCCGGCCTTATTGCGGGGCAAGCCCGCGCCCACTGATATCCAGATCGCGGTCAGCGCTCGCGCAAGGCCTCGGTCCGGGCCTTCATCACCGGCTTCAACAGATAGTCCAGCACGCTCTTCTGCCCGGTGATGATGTCCACCGTGGCGACCATCCCCGGGATGATCAGCAGCGGCTTGTTGTCGCCACCCAGATGGTTCTTGTCGGTGCGCACCTGGATCAGGTAGAACGCATTGCCCTTGTCGTCGGTGACGGTGTCCGCGCCGATCAGTTCCAGCTTGGCCTTGAGCCCGCCATAGATGGTGTAGTCGTAGGCGCTGAACTTGACCATCGCGGTCTGTCCAGGATGCAGGAACGCCACATCTTGCGGCCGTACCTTGGCCTCGATCAGCAGGTTGTCCTCGATCGGCACGATCTCCACCAGGTCGCTGCCGGGCTGCACCACGCCGCCGATGGTGTTGACCTTGAGCAGCTTGACGATGCCGCGCACCGGCGACACCACGGTGGTGCGGTTGACCCGGTCGTCGATGGCGATGCTGGTGGCGGTGATCTTCGACAGTTCGGTGCGCTTGTCGTTGAGTTCCTTGGCGGCGTCGGAGCGAAAGCTTGCGTCCGATTCCTGGATCTTGCTGCGGATCTCGGCGATCGCCGCTTCGGCGCGGGGTATGGCCAGGTTGGTCGCATTCAGCTGGCCGCGCGCCTCGACGCTGCGCTGCTTGAGGCGCAGGATCTCCACCGGGGAGATGGCGCCCTTGCTCACCAGCGGCGAGGACATGTCCAGCTCTTGCTGCAACAAGCCCACCGCCGAGCGGTACTGGTCGACCTTGGAACGGAACTCGGCCAGCTCCTGAGTCTTCTGCCGCAGCTGTTCATTGAGGGTCTGCTTCTCGCTGGTCAGGCGGCGCTGGCGTGATTCGTACAGCGCGGCCTCGTCCTCGGCCACCTGCGGGGCCTTGGCGCGGACTTCGCTCGACAGCACGAAGGGGCGGCCTTCGGACTCGGCCGACAGGCGTTCCACCTGCGCGCTGAGTGCGTAACGGTCGGCCTCGCTTTCACCTTTGTTCGACTTGAAGCGCGTGTCGTCCAGGCGCAGGAGGGTGGCGCCCTTGTCGACCATCTGCCCCTCTCGCACGAAGATCTCGGTGACGATGCCGCCTTCGAGGTTCTGCACCACCTGCACCTTGCTCGACGGGATGGCCTTGCCTTCGCCGACGGTGACTTCGTCGAGCACCGCGAAGTTGGCCCAGACCAGTGCCACCAGCAGCAGGATCGCCGCCAGCCACACGGTCAGCCGTGACAGGCTGGGGGATTCCTGCAGGGTGGCGCCGGCCAGCTCTGGCATATAGTCGCGTTCGGCGCGGCTGTCGCCGCCCTGGAGGTAGCTGCGCACGCTGTGGCTGATGGGCATGTTCTACCTCCGATGCAGGCCGGGGCCCGCTCCCACAGGGATTCAAGAGTGTTGGTTCACAGCGCCGCGCCGATACGGCCCTTGCGCAGCGCGTCGATGACCGCATCCTTCGGCCCGTCGGCAACGATCTTGCCGTTGTCCAGCACCAGCAGCCGGTCCACCAGGCTGAGCATCGAGGTGCGGTGGGTGACCAGCAGCAGGGTCTTGCCGGGCACCCAGTTCAGCAGGCGCTGGCGCAGTTGCTCCTCGCTGCTGTTGTCCATGTGGCTGGTGGGCTCGTCGAGTATCAGGATCGGCGGCTCCAGCAGCAGGGCCCGGGCCAGCAGCACGGCCTGGCGCTGGCCGCCGGAGAGCAGCTGGCCGCGCTCGCCCACCGGGCGGTCGAAGCCTTGCGGGTGTTGGCGGGCCAGCTCGCTGACGCCGGTCAGTTCGGCCACCTCGAGCATGCGCGCGTCGCTGACGTGCCGTGCGCCGAGGGTGAGGTTGTCGCGCAGGCTGCCGGCCAGCAGCGGCAGGTCGTGTGCCACGTAGCCGAGCTGGCTGCGCAGGTCGCTGATATCCAGTTGGCGCAGGTCGAGGTTGTCCAGCAGCACCTGGCCTTCGTCGGGGTGATGGAAGCCCATCAACAGCCGGGCGAGGGTGCTCTTGCCCGAGCCGCTGCGGCCGATGATACCGATGCGTTCGCCCGGCTTGAGGGTGGCGCTCACGTCGTTGAGGGCTGGCGCCGTTTGCCCGGCATAGCGGAAGGTGGCGTGGTTGATGGTGATGCCACCTTGCAGCGCGGTGTGTTCCAGCGCCTGGTGCTCGGCCTCGCGCTCCTGGGGCAGGCTCATCAGGGCATCGGTGCTGCGCATGGTCAGCTGGGCCTGCTGGTAGCGGGTGATCAGCCCGGCGATCTGGCCGAGCGGGGCGAGCACCCGGCTGCCGAGCATGTAGCTGGCCACCAGCGCGCCGACACTGAGGTTGCCGGCGATGATGCTGTACACCCCGGCGACGATCGTCGCCATGCCGCAGAACTGCTGGATGAACAGGGTGCCGTTGCTGGCCAGCGACGACAGGTTGCGGGCATGGGCGTCGAGACGGGCGATGGCGCCGTTGGTGTGTTCCCACTGGTACTGGCGTTCGCTTTCAGCGCCGCAGGCCTTGAGGGTTTCCAGGCCGCCGAGGGTCTCGATCAGCAGCGCCTGGCGCACTGCGCCGAGGCTCAGGCTTTTTTGCACGGTGTCGCGCAGGCGCACCTGGATGAACAGCGCCAGGCCTACCGCCAGCGGGAAGGCGATCAGCGGGATCACCACCAGCCAGCCCCCGAGCAGGCCGATCACCAGCAGCATCAGGGCCACGAACGGCAGGTCGATGATGCTGGTCAGGGTCACTGCGGTGAGGAATTCGCGTAGCCCCTGGAAGTCATGGATGCTCTGGGCGAAGCCACCGATGGTGGCCGGGCGCGCCTTCATGCTCATGCCGGTGATGCGTTCGAACAAGGTGGCGGAGAGAATCAGGTCGGTCTTCTTGCCGGCCTGGTCCAGCAGGTGGGCACGGACCATGCGCAGCACCAGTTCGAAGGCGGTACCGATGAACAGGCCGGCGACCAGCACCCAAAGGGTGGACAGCGCCTGGTTGGGGACCACGCGGTCGTAGGTCTGCATGACGAACAGCGGCACCATCAGGCCCAGCAGGTTGATCAGCAGGCTGGCCAGCAGGGCATCACTGTACAGCCAGCGGGAGTGGCGCAGGGTGTCGCGGAACCAGGCGTTGACCCGCGGGATGAGCGGCGCGCGCACGTCCTCCAGGGTATGCCGTGGGCGGGCGAACAGGGCCTGGCCGCTGTAGGCCTCGGCCAGGGCTTCGCGCTCGACCCACTGCTCACCGCCTTCGGCCTCGCATGGCAGCAGCAATGCCCGGCCGTTTTCACCCCACCGTTGCAGCACGGCGCTGCGGCCGTCATTGAGGATCAGCAGCACCGGCAGGTTGAGCGGGGAGATGGCGTCCAGGGCACGCTGCAGTACACGAGCCTGAAGCCCGGCGCGCGCGGCGGCGCGGGGCAGCAGGCCCAGCCCCAGGCGCTGCTCTGCCAGTGGCAGGCCGCTGCACAGGCTGGCACGGCTGGCCATGCAGCCATGCAGCTTGCACAGGATCAGCAGGCCATCGAGCAACGGATCATCAACATCCAGGCGCGGTTGCGCGCTTTGCATACTGGTCACGATGGCCTACTCCTGCCGCGGTGGACGGGAAATGGGCGCTGGCGAAAAATCCCTTGTCTCGTCAGAACCTAACGCATGTCAGGCAATTTCGCCTCGTTGCGCACTTCGGTCTTGGCGATGGCTTCCGGCGGCAGCGAGATACGCTGCTTGCTCAGCAGCTCGCCCATGGTCGCCAGTACCCGGTACATGGAGAACTCTTCGGTATAGCGCACCTCGGTGTAGCGACGGTTGGCGTTGTACAACTCGTTCTCGCTGTCGAGCACGTCGAGCAGGGTGCGCTGGCCCAGGCCGAACTGGTCCTGGTAGGCGGCGCGCACGCGCTGGGTGGTCTCGGCGTACTCGCGGGCGCTCGGGGTCTGCTTGCGGGCATTGTTCATCGCGTTCCAGGCCAGGCTGAGGTTTTCGTTCAGCTCGCGCAGGGCATTGTTGCGGATGTCCATCGCCTGGTTGATCTTGTGCGCGTCCGACTGCAGGCGGGCCTTGTCGCTGCCACCGCGGAACAGGTTGTAGCTGAGCTCGACGCCGGCCTGCCAGTCATTGTTGTCATGCCCTTTCTGGCCGCCGAGGTTGTTGTTGGCACCGGTGGCCAGCACCGCGTCCAGGCGTGGGTAGAAGGGCGACTTGGCCACTTCGTACTGCTGCTCGGCGGAGCGCACATCAGCCTGCGCCGACTTGAGGTAGGGGTTGTTCTCCAGCATGCCCTGGCGGGCATTGAGCAGGTCGCCCGGCACTTCGCCCTTGATCGTGACGGGTGTTTCCAGTTCATCGGGCAGGCGCCCGACTACGCTGTAGAAGTTGGCCTCGGCGTCGGCCAGGTCGACCTCGGCGGTGTCCAGGTTGTTTTCGGCCAGGGCGCGACGTGCGCGGGACTGGTCGAGGTCGGCGGTGCTGCCCACGCCGCGTTCGCTGCGCAGGCCGATCTGGTCGTTGACCCGCAGGTGGGCCTGCAGGTTGTTCTTGGCCAGGGTTACCAGTTCACGGCGCTTGAGTACCTCGAGGTAGACCTCGATGGCACGCAGGGCGATGCTCTCGGCGGTGGCCTGGGTGTAGTAGGCACGCGAGGTGGCCACCGCTTCGGTGCGGGCGACCTCGTTGGAGGTATTGAAGCCGTCGAACAGCATCTGCCGCAGACGCAGCTCGGATTGGGTGTAGTTGAGCGTTTCCTTGTTGTGGTTACGCGTGCCGTCCGGGTTGAAGCCGCGGGTGTTGGTGTTGTCCGAACGTTGCCGGCCGTAGCCTGCGACCAGATCGACGGTTGGGTAGTACCCCCCGCGGGCGAACTTCACATCCTCGTCGGCCGACAGCCTGCTGTTGCGGCTGGCGCTGATCTCGGGATGCTGGTCCACGGCGTTCTGGACAGCCTCGGTAATCGACATCGCCTGACTGTTGGCACACGCCATGGCCAACAAAATCGCACTGGTGATGGGGGTTAAAGCGCGCATGGGGTACATCTCCCTGGTCTTGAATAATGTCCTGCTATTCGCCAAAAAAATGACGAAAAATTAGAATCAAACCGTTTCAGGTTTGTAACAACAGAGCTAAGAACATTTGTCGGGCGAGCTAAGAAGATTTTTTCATAAGATATATGCGAAAAAAAACTTATGCGGTCTAAGGAATCCGGGACATTGTTTCATTCAGGTGGTTACGGGAATTGGCTGGGACAGGCGATTTTCGGGCCTTGGTGAAAGTTCCAGATTTTTTGCAGCTAAGGAGACAGGGGAGGAAGGCGAAAGCGGAATTTGGCGACAAAAAAATGGCACTGAATAATGGCCATTCGCCCTGTTCACTATCGCGGCAGTCGTCACAGGGAGCGTGGTTTCTCACGAACGTGACAGCAGTGGTTCCAACAACCATGGCACTTGGACCGTTGCGCACATTACCCGGCACGCCTTGATCTGCGAAAAGCCCATCGGCAGGGGAGGCGTACGCTCATGGCTAAATTAGTCGGTGTGGTCGGCAAGGTAGTCGGCCAGGTATTCGCGGTGGGCGATGACGGTCATCGCCGTCTTTTGGTGGAAGGGGATCGCCTGTTCGCCGGCGAGCAACTGGAGACCGGGAGCGAGGGCGCGGTGGCGGTGCGCTTGCAAAACGGTGCCGAACTGACCCTGGGCCGTGGCAGCAGCCTGGAGATGACCCCCGACCTGCTGGCCGATCGCGCTCCTCATGTACAGGCGCCGGACGCGCAGCCCAGCAACGCCCAGCTCAGTGACGTCGAGCAACTGCAAAAAGCCATTGCCGCAGGCGCCGACCCCACGCAGGAAGCCGAAGCGACCGCGGCGGGTGGCAACCCTGGTGGCGTGTCGGGTGCGCTCGGTGGCGGCCACAGTTTCGTGATACTGACCGAGGTGGCTGGTCGGGTGGATCCCACCATTGGTTTCCCTACGGCGGGCTTCAACGGCTTCCCTTTGCTGGCCAATCTCGAGCTTGGTGGGCTCGATGGCAATGACGCGGCGCCCCTGCCGGCCGGCGCGCCACCCGCCGACAATCCGGTCAGCCTCACCGGCCTGGATGTCAGCCCGGCCGAGTTGATCCTGGACGAGGCGAACCTGCCCCAGGGCTCGGCCAGCAATCCTGCGGCCTTGACCCAGTCGGGCAGCTTCACGGTGATTGCCGCCGATGGCGTGTTCAACCTCAGTGTCGGTGGCATCAATGTGGTCACCGCAGGCGTGGTGACCGGCGTCGGCCAGTCCATCGTCACCGGGCTCGGCAATGTGCTGACCATCACGGGCTACAACCCGGCCACGGGCGTGGTGAGCTACAGCTACACCTTGACCGGCGCGGAACATCATCCGGACGGTGCCGGGACCAATACGTTGGGCGAGCAGTTCCCGGTGCTGGTCAGCGATACCGATGGCGATGTGGCCAGCGGCACGCTGGACGTTATCGTCCGTGACGACGTGCCACGCGCCGTGAACGACAGCAATGCCAGCACCGCTACCGAGCAGCATCTGGAACTCAGCGGCAATGTGCTGACCAACGATATCCAGGGCGCGGACCGCATTCCCAGCGGCCCGGTGGTGGCCGGTACCTTCGTCGGAACCTACGGCACCTTGGTGCTGGCCGCGGATGGTTCCTACACCTACACCCTCAATACCAACGATCCGGATTTCAAGAACCTGCACGGTGGCGGCAGTGGGGTGGAGAACTTTACCTACACCCTGAAAGACGCCGACGGCGACACCAGCACCGCGACCCTGACCCTCAACGTCAGCAACCTCAATGACCCGGTGACCCTCGGCGGGCTGGACGTCAATGGCGGCGAGCTGACCGTCTACGAGAAGAACCTGGCCGACGGCAGTGCGCCCAATCCCGGTGCGCTGACGCAGAGCGGCACCTTCACGGTGGCGGCGCCCGATGGCCTGCAGACCTTGAGCGTCGGCGGCATCACCGTGGTCAGTGGCGGCGTGGCGGCAAGTTTCCCGCAGTCGATCACCACTGCGCTGGGCAACACCCTGATCATCACCGGTTTCAACCCGGCCACGGGTGTGATCAGCTACAGCTACACCTTGCTGGACAACGAGAACCACGCCAGCGGCGACGGCGCCAACAGCCTGTCCGAGCACTTCACCGTCACCGCCACGGACACCGATGGCAGCACGGCCACTGGCTCGCTGGACGTGAACATCATCGACGACCTGCCCAAGGCCAATCCCGATGCGGCCAGTGTCGTCGAAGGCGGCACGGTCAGCGGCAATGTGCTCGACAACGATACGTCCGGCGCGGACGTGCGGGCCGATGGTCGTTATGTGGTGGGTGTGCGAGCCGGCTCCGATACCTCGACATCGGCCAGTGGCCAATTGGGCGATCCGGTCCAGGGCCAGTACGGTTACCTGACCCTCGATGCCCAAGGCAACGCCACCTATCACGCCAACCCCAACGCCGTCGCTCCGGCGGGCGCCACGGATGTCTTCGTCTATACCGTGCGTGACAGTGACGGCGACGAAAGCACCACCACCATTACCATCGACGTGCGCGATTGCTCGCTGATCGCCGGGCCTGACAGCGAGGTCACGGTCTACGAGAAAGCGCTTGACCTGAACAAGGATGGCAACGACCTGGCCGGTGGCAATGTTACCGGCAGTGAACCGGGCTCCACCGGCGAGACGGCCAGCGGTTCGTTGGCCAGTTCCGTCAGCGGTGGCGTGGGCGGGCTGACCTTCACCCTGGTCGGCAACGCCACCGGCCAGTATGGCCAGATCCAACTGAATTCGGACGGCACCTACACCTACACCTTGACCTCCGCGCCGAACTCGCCGAATCACGTCAACGACGGCCCGAATGTGTTGACGGAATCCTTCACCTACCAGGTCAAGGATTCGCTCGGCAACACCACCACCAGCACCATCGTGATCAACATCGTCGACGACGTGCCCAAGGCTCACAGCGACTTTGCCAATGTCTACGAAGGCGGCACTGTCAGCGGCAATGTGCTGGTCAACGATGTGACCGGCGCCGATGTGCGGGCCGACGGGCAGTATGTGGTTGGCGTGCGCGCAGGCAGCGACACCTCGACATCGGCCACCGGCCAGCTGGGCAGCAACGTGGCGGGGCAATATGGCTACCTGACGCTCGACGCCCAGGGCAATGCCACCTATCACGCCAATCCCAATTCGGTGGCGCCGGCCGGTGCCACGGACGTGTTCGTCTACACCATCCGCGATGCCGATGGCGACGAAAGCACCACCACGATCACCATCAACGTGCACGACAACTCCCTGGTCGCCTGCCCGGATGACACGGCCAAGGTCTACGAGAAAGCCCTGGACCTGACCAAGGACGGCAACGACCTGGCAGCGGGCAATGTCACCGGCAGCGATCCGCAGTCCAGTGCGGAAACCACCAGTGGTTCGCTGGCAGGCTCGGTCAGCGGCGGTATCGGTGGGTTGACCTTCACCCTGGTCGGCAATGCCACCGGCCAGTATGGCCAGATCCAGTTGAACAGTGATGGCAGCTACACCTACACCCTGACCTCGGCGGCGAACTCGCCCAATCACGTCAACGATGGCCCGAACGTGGTCACCGAGAGCTTCACCTACCAGGTCAAGGATTCGCTCGGCAACACCACCACCAGCACCATTGTGGTCAGCATCGTCGACGACGTGCCCAAGGCCCATAGCGATTTCGTCAACGTCTACGAAGGCGGCACGGTCAGCGGCAATGTGCTGGTCAACGACGTGGTTGGTGCCGATGTGCGTGTCGATGGGCAGTATGTGGTCGGCGTGCGTGCCGGCAGCGACACCTCGACCTCGGCCATTGGTCAGCTGGGCAGCAACGTGGCGGGGCAATATGGCTATCTGACGCTCGACGCCCAGGGCAATGCCACCTACCACGCCAACCCCAATGCGGTGGCGCCAGCCGGTGCCACGGACGTGTTCGTCTACACCATCCGCGATGCCGATGGCGATGAAAGCACCACCACCCTCACCATCGATGTGCACGACATTTCGCTGGTGGCCTGCCCGGACGAGACGGCCAAGGTCTACGAGAAAGCCCTGGACCTGACCAAGGATGGCAACGACCTGGCTGCGGGCAACGTCACCGGCAGCGACCCGCACGCCACCACGGAAACCACCAGCGGTTCACTGGCAGGCTCGGTCAGCGGCGGTATCGGCGCCTTGACCTTCACCCTGGTCGGCAATGCCACCGGCCAGTATGGCCAGATCCAGCTGAACGCGGATGGTTCCTACACCTACACCTTGACCTCGGCGCCGAACTCGCCCAACCACGTCAACGATGGCCCGAACGTGGTCACCGAGAGCTTCACCTATCAGGTCAAGGATTCGCTCGGCAACACCACCACCAGTACCATCGTGGTCAGCATCGTCGATGACGTGCCCAAGGCCCATTGCGACGTGGCCTCGGTCAAGGAGGGCGCCAGCGTCAGCGGCAACGTGCTGGACAACGATGTGGTCGGCGCCGATGTGCGTGCCGACGGGCAGTACGTGGTCGGTGTGCGCGCCGGCTCCGACACCTCGACCTCGGCCATCGGCCATGTCGGCGACACCATCGTCGGCCAGTATGGCTACCTGACCTTGGACAGCCAGGGCAACGCCACCTACCACGCCAACCCCGACAGCGTGCCGGCCGCCGGCGCGACCGACAGCTTCGTCTACACCATCCGTGACGCCGACGGCGACGAGAGCACCACGACCATTCGCATCAATGTGCAGGACAGCAAACTGGTGGCGTGCGAGGACAACGACGTCACCGTGTACGAAAAAGCGCTGGACCTGCACAAGGACGGCAATGACCTGGCCGCCGGCACCGCCACCGGCAGCGAGCCGGGTTCTACTGGCGAGACAGCCTCTGGCAGCCTGGTGGGGTCGGTCCAGGGCGGCGTCGGCGCACTGACCTACAGCCTGGTCGGAAATGCCGTGGGCCAGTACGGGCAGATCCAGCTCAATGCCGACGGTTCCTACACCTATACCCTGACCTCGGCGCCGAAGACCCCGGGTGGTGCCAACGACGGCGCCAACACCGTCAACGAGTACTTCACCTACAAGGCTACCGACGCCTTGGGCAACAGCGTCACCAGCACCATTGCCATCAACATTGTCGACGATGTGCCGACGGTCCAGTGCGCGGTGCGCAGCATCACGCCCGGCCAGGTGGACTCCAACATCCTGCTGGTGGTGGATGTGTCCAGCAGTATGGCGGCAAGCTCCGGCGTGCCGGGGCTGACCCGTCTGGAACTGGCCAAGCAGGCGATCAATGCCTTGCTCGACAAGTACGACGAGATGGGCGACATCAAGGTGCAGATCGTCACCTTCGGCACCGGTGCGCAGGTGCAGACCCCGGTGTGGGTCACGATCAGCGAGGCCAAGAACCTGATCGCCGGGCTCAGCCCAGGCGGCTCGACCTACTACGATTCGGCAGCCACCAAGGCCCAGGAAGCCTTCGCCACCACGGGCAAGCTGGTGGGCGCGCAGAACATCAGCTACTTCTTCTCCGACGGTGAGCCCACCAATGGTCACGCCATGACCGCGCCACGGGAAGCCGCCTGGGAATCCTTCCTCGACAGCAACGGCATCAAGTCCTACGCCATCGGCATGGGCAGCGGCGTCAACGAGAGCAACCTCGACCCACTGGCCTACGACGGCAGCAGCCATACCGACACCAACTCGGTGGTGGTCACCGACCTCAGCCAGCTAGGCGCGGTGCTCTCCGGCACGGTGCAGGGCGCACCGATTACCGGCAGCCTCATGAGTGGCGGTGATTTCGGGGCTGATGGCGGCTTCATCAAGGCGCTCCTGGTCGATGGCACCACCTACACCTACGATCCGAAGGCCAATGCTGGGCAGGGCGGTTACGCGGCCAGCGGCGGCGTGGACAAAGCCACCTTCGACACCGTGAGCAACAGCCTGAACATCAAGACCGGCCTGGGCGGCACCCTGGTGGTGAACATGGACAGCGGCGAGTTCACCTACACGCCAGCGAAGGACAACGGCAGCGGCCAGGTGGAGAAGTTCGGCTTCACCGCCAGCGACAACGATGGCGATACCCGCAGTGCCAGCCTGACGATCAACATCAACAGCAATGGCGCGCCGGTCGCTGGTGCCGACCACATCATCACCAATATCAAGGGCGCCACCCTGACGGTGCCGGCAGAGGCGCTGCTGGCCAATGACCGCGACCCGGACCACGACACCCTGAGTGCCGCGCCGACCACCTTCAATACCAACTTCGCCGACAAGGGCGCGGGCTTCACGGCGGGCACCCAGGCACAGACCATCAAGTTCGATGCCACCGCCAACAAGGCCGAGAACCAGCTGCGCGACCTGGCCCGCAGCGAGTTCACCAGCCTCAACGGCAGCATGACCGCTGCCCTGGTGGTGGCTGGTTACCTGGGCTCGATCAGCACCGCCAATGCCAACGACGAGGACACCCTGACGGTGACCCTGCGTAAGGGCGAAACCCTCACTCTCGACCATGACCGGCCCGCGGGCAACCTGCTGATGGAGTGGAAGGATGCCGGCGGCAGCTACCAGTCCATCGTCGACGGCGGCAGCTTCACGGCCACCCATGACGGGGTGTACAGCATCCATGTGATCAATACCGAGAACGCCGCTGGCAACAGCAAGGCTGCCGAGAACTACAAGCTGAGCCTGGTGGTGGACTACAGCAATGCCAGCAACGAGGACTATCACGGCAGCTACACCGTCAGCGACAACCATGGCGGCTACGGCAGCGGAGCGGTGGATATCACTTACCAGGCCGGCAACACCCTTGCCGGCACCGGCGGTGACGATGTACTGCTGGCCGGGGCCGGCGATACCACCCTCAACGGTGGCGCCGGCAATGATGTGCTGGTGGCGGGGGCGGGCAACAACAGCCTGCACGGTGGTGATGGCGACGACCTGCTGATCGGTGGTCCTGGCAACGACCTGCTCGACGGCGGAGCCGGCAATGACACTGCCAGCTACGCCAAGGCCACCGCCGGCGTGGCCGTGGACCTTGGCCATGTCGGGCAGCAGAACACCGTCGGTGCCGGGCTGGACACCCTCAGCGGTATCGAGAATCTGATCGGCTCGGACTACAACGACACCCTGACCGGCAATGACGGTGACAACCTGCTCAACGGCGGCGTGGGCAACGATGTGCTCAAGGGCGGTGTCGGCAACGACATCCTGATTGGCGGGCCGGGCAACGACACGCTCACCGGCGGCAGTGGCAATGACAGCTTTGTCTGGCAGAAGGGCGAAACCGGGCATGACACCGTGACCGACTTCACCCCGGGCAGCGATCGTCTGGATCTGTCGCAACTGCTACAGGGCGAGAACGCCACCAGTGCGTCGCTGGACGACTACCTGCACTTCAAGATCAGTGGCACCGGCACCAATGTGGTGTCGACCATCGAGGTCAGCAGCGTCGCCGGCGCGGCGCCGACCCAGACCATCGACCTGGCTGGGGTGGACCTGGCGCAGCATTATGGCGTTTCGGCCGGGGCAGGGGGGCTGATCGCGGCCGGGCATGACACCGCGACCATCATCAACGGCATGCTCAATGACCACTCGTTGAAGGTGGATACGGTGTAAGCCAGCAGCGCATCGCGGGGCAAGTCCGCCCCGCGATGGCGTCACTGTGGCCGGTGCAAGGTCTTCTGCTTGAGGATCCAGGCACTGACCAGTACCGCGCTGGTCAGCATGAACGCCCGCGCCCAGAACAACGGCACCAGGTAGCAGGACAGCCCGATGCTCGCCCACATCAGGCCGATCGCATACACCTTGCCCTTGAGCGGGATCCCCTCACCGCTGAGGTAGTCGCGTATCCACGGTCCGAGTTTCGGGTGGTTCACCAGCCAGTGGTGAAAACGCGGCGAGCTGCGGGCGAAGCAGGCCGCCGCCAGCAGCAGGAACGGGGTGGTGGGCAATACCGGCAGGAAGATCCCCGCCACCCCCAGCGCGACGCTGAGCCAGCCGACGGCCAGCAGCAGGTAGCGCACCACCTTGGTCAGTGGTGGCGTGGCTTGAGCAGGGCGGGCTTCTCTTCGGGGGCGTGCAGCAGCAGGAACAACGCGCTCAGTGCCTCGGGGATCTGCACGATCATGTCGTCCTGCAAGTTGGCGTTGCCGGCAATGTCGGCAAACTCGGGTTGTTCGTCGAACAGGCCCGAGCCGACCATGATCGGCAGCAGCATTTCGCTGACTTCTTCCTCGGCGTTCTCGAACCAGGCCTCTTCACGCAGGAACACGCCCTCCATGAAGCCGATGCACCAGCCGCGCAGGTCGGAGTCGTCCGGCTCTTCGGTCAGGTCAAGCTCACAAGGCAGGTCGAATTCCTCGTCGCTGGCCAACTGGCGGGCGATGTGCCCCTTGAGCGCGACCAGGGTGGCCTCGATCTCGGTGCGTTGGGCATCGCTGGCGTAATGGGGTTCTTCGGCGAACAGCGCATCGATCCATTCGCGTTCTGGAACTTCTTCAGAGCAGATCGACAGCGCGGTCAGGTAGCCGTGGGCGGCGACGTAGTCCAGCGCTTCTTCGTGCAGCTCATCGGCGTCGAGGAAGGCTTGCAGGCGGGTCAGTTGCTCGGCGAAGGACATTACAGGGCTACCTTGGGGAATAAACGATGCTGAATTCTAGCACCTTGCGGCGCTCGCGGGGCAAAGGGAACGTCCGTCACCGGGGCATGCCGGGGGGCGCGGCAGTCGGGTATACTCCGCGGTTTTTCGTGCCAGATGGCGTTTTGCGGCCATCCGGCAAAAACCGCTTACGCATTCGGTGTGTGCGCGGCGGATTTATCGTCCAGCCTGAGTCCAGGATGGTACGGCGATTTTGGAGTGGCAAATGCTCGAACAGGCTCAGCGCGTCCTCAAGGATGTCTTCGGTTACGACAGTTTCCGCGGGCGCCAGGCAGCGATCATCGAATGTGTGGCGGGCGGCGGCGACGCACTGGTACTGATGCCCACCGGTGGCGGCAAGTCCCTGTGTTTCCAGGTGCCCGGCTTGCTGCGCCCCGGCTTGACGGTGGTGGTGTCGCCGCTGATCGCGCTGATGGACGACCAGGTCGCCACCCTCGACGAGCTGGGCGTGGCCGCCGCTGCGCTGAACTCCACGCTCAGCGCCGAGCAGCAGCGCGACCTGGCCGGGCGCCTGCGTCGCGGTGAGGTGAAAATGCTGTACCTGGCCCCCGAGCGCCTGGTGCAGCCGCGCATGCTGGACTTCCTGCGTGGCCTGGACATTTCCCTGTTCGCCATCGACGAGGCCCACTGCGTCTCGCAATGGGGCCACGACTTCCGCCCGGAATACCTGCAACTGGGCCAGCTTGCCGAGCTGTTCCCCCATGTGCCGCGCATCGCCCTGACCGCCACCGCCGACATGCGTACCCGCGAGGAGATCGTCCAGCGCCTGCACCTGCAGGGCGCCGAGCGTTTCCTGTCGAGCTTCGACCGACCGAACATCTTCTACCGCATCGTGCCCAAGGAGGCGCCGCGCAAGCAGTTGATGGCGTTCCTCGGCGAGCGGCGCGGCAACGCCGGTATCGTCTATTGCCTGTCGCGCAAGAAGGTCGACGAGACCGCGGCCTTCCTCTGCGAGCAGGGCTTCCCGGCGTTGCCGTACCACGCCGGCCTGGCTGCGGAGACCCGCGCCGCCAACCAGCACCGCTTCCTCAACGAGGAAGGGCTGATCATGGTCGCGACCATCGCCTTCGGCATGGGTATCGACAAGCCCAACGTGCGTTTCGTTGCCCACCTCGACCTGCCCAAGTCGCTCGAGGCCTATTACCAGGAGACCGGCCGTGCCGGCCGTGACGGCCTGCCGTCGGACGCCTGGATGGCCTACGGCCTGCAGGACATGGTGATGCTCAAGCAGATGCTGCAGAACTCCGAGGGCGACGAGCGCCACAAGCGCATCGAGCAGCACAAGCTCGACGCCATGCTGGCCCTGTGCGAGGAAACCCGTTGCCGCCGCCAGTCGTTGCTGGCCTATTTCGACGAGGTGCTGGAACAGCCCTGCGGGCACTGCGACAACTGCGTCGACAATGTGCAGACCTGGGACGCCACCGAGCCTGCGCGCCAGGCCTTGTCGGCGGTGTTCCGCACCGGCCAGCGCTATGGTGTCGGCCATCTGGTCGATGTGCTGTTGGGCAAGGACACTGAGAAAGTGCGCAGTTTCGGCCACGAGAAGCTGTCGGTGTTCGGCGTCGGCAAGGCGCTGGCCGAGGCCGAATGGCGCTCGCTGTTCCGCCAGTTGGTGGCGCGTGGCCTGGTGGACATCGACCTGGAAGGCTACGGCGGCCTGCGCCTGTCCGACAGCTGCCGACCGCTGTTGCGCGGTGAGGTGAACCTGCAACTGCGCCGCGACCTCAAGCCGCAGACCGCGGCCAAGGCGTCCGGCGGCAGTGGCGGCAGCCCGGCCAGCCAGCTGGTGCGCGCCGAGGAACGCGAATTGTGGGAGGCGTTGCGCACCTTGCGGCGCAAGCTGGCCGAAGAGCACAGCGTGCCGCCTTATGTCATCTTCCCCGACTCCACCTTGCTGGAGATGCTGCGCAGCATGCCTACCAGCCTCGGCGACATGGCCCAGGTCAGTGGTGTCGGTGCGCGCAAGCTGGAGCGCTACGGCCAGGCCTTCCTTGAGGTGCTCAATGGCGCCGGTGGCACCGATGAAGCGCCGAAGGTGGTGCTCGACCTACGCCACGAACTGGTCAGCCTGGCCCGCGCCGGCATGACACCGGCACAGATCGCCGGGCAACTCAACTGCACTGAGAAGAACGTCTACAGCTTGCTGGCCGAGGCCATCGGCCGCCAGGAGCTGAGCCTGGAGCAGGCACTGGACCTGCCCGAAGAGCTGATGATGGAAGTGCAGGACGCCTTCCTCGACGGCGAGGGCGAGCTGCCTGCGGTGTCCGCTGTGGCACCGCTGTTCGGCCAGCGGGTGCCGGAAGGTGTGCTGCACTGCGTGCGGGCGGCGCTTGCCGTGGAGTTCGGTGTGTGATTGCCGGCATTTGTGCCATTTGCTGACCTTTGTCATACCCTTACATGATTATCAGTCATTTCCGTGGCGTCGAACCTTGCCTGATCGGTCGGGCCATGGTTAGCTGGCTAATAATTAGTTCTATTCATTGAGTTACTTATGCCCCTGACCGACAACCAACACCGCTTCGGCATGCAGCTGGCCCAGATGTCCCGAGGCTGGCGCGCCGAGCTGGATCGCCGCCTGGCCGGCCTCAACCTGTCGCAAGCCCGTTGGCTGGTGCTGCTGCACTTGGCCAGGTTCGAGGAGGCGCCGACCCAGCGCGAGCTGGCCCAGAGCGTCGGCGTCGAGGGCCCGACCCTGGCGCGCCTGCTCGACAGCCTGGAAAGCCAGGGATTGGTGCGCCGCCAGGCGGTGATGGAAGACCGTCGGGCCAAGAAGATCCTGCTGTGCCCGCCGGCCAAGCCGCTGATCGACCAGATCGAGACCATCGCCAATGCGTTGCGGCTCGAGTTGTTCACCGGGGTCGATGAGGCCGACCTGGAAGTGTGCATGCGCGTGCATGCGAAGATTCTCGATAATCTCGAAAAGTCCTGAGCTTGACGTAGATCGCGGGGCAAGCCCGCTCCCACAAGATTCTGCTTGGCTTGTGGGTGCGGCTTGCCCCGCGATCATTTCTAGAAGGTATGCCCCAGGTTCAGGTACACCGCCTTCTCATGCGCATCGTTGGCGCCATAGCTCAGGTTCAACGGCCCCAGCGGCGTTTCCAGCCCCAGGAAGATACTCGCTGCATTGATGTAGCCGCTGTCGAACTCGTTGTCGTTGTTCCACGCCCGCCCGCGCTCCAGCGACCCGCCCAGGTACAGCGGGAAGTCCAGGGGCAGGTAGGCCCGTGGCGTCAGGCGGCGGTAGTAGACCATGCGCAGCAGGCTCATGTTCTGCCCGGAGATCGAGTCCTGGCGAAAGCCCGATAGCTGGCGTGCCCCGCCGAACACGAAGCTTGAGGTGACCACCTCGGCATCGTCCAGGGTGCGCCCGTAGCGCCCGCCCAGCACCAGGGTGTTCGGCCCGCTGCTGATGGCCTTGTCCAGGTTGAACAGCCACTGCCGGTAGTTCTGGTCCGAATCCAGCGACTTGTCGTACTTGCGCACGGTCAGGCCGATGTCTTCGCCGCTGTGCGGGAAGTAGACGTTGTCGAAGGTGTCGAAGGAGTACTTGAGCTCGTAGAAACCCTCGTTGAAGCTGACCTTGGGCAAGTCCTGGTCGCCAATGCGCACCTCGGCGTTGCCCCAGGCCTTGCCCGCGCCCAGGCGCACCTCGCCGTAGGTACCGATCTGCCGCCCGACATTGAGCCCGAAGCCGTAGCGTTCTAGGCGATATTCGGCCACCGGGTCGTTGTCCAGGATGGCCTCCACATTCTGCGAGCCCAGGGCCAGATAGGGGGCGATGAAGTAACGCGAGCCCACGTCCAGCGGCTGGTAGAACTCGCTGTACAGCTCCTGGTCGTCGCCGATCTGGGCCCGGGTCAGCCATTCGCCGCCGAGCCGGTTGATGCCGTTGACCCGGTAGCTGGCACCAAGGTTGAAGGCGCTGTCGCCGCGCAGGTCGTCCGACAGGTTCAGGCCCAGGCGCAGGTAATCGGTACCGCCACGCCGGCCGCGGGCGCTGATCACCAGGGTATGTTCATCGCCCTTGTGCGCGACGCGGTATTGCACCTGGTCGAAGTAGTCCAGCCCGTAGAGGGTGCCCATGTCGGTCTGCAGGCGGCCGAGGTCCAGCGGCTCGCCGATGGGTTGGCGGATGTAGTAGCGGATCACGTCGTCGCTGACCTTGGAGTCGTTCTCCACCTTGATGGCAGTGATGATCGGCGTGCGCTGTTTCGGCGAACGCGCCACCGCCAGGTTGTTGTCACCCTCGGGCCGGCGCAACGCCGCCAGGCGCGGATCGAGGGCGCGGGTAGCGCGGTAGCCGGCATCTATCATGTCCTGGGCGCGGCCGAAGTCGGTGACGCCGAACGCGGACAGCGGCGGCTGGACGAGGATGTCCTCGCGGCGCAGGCTGGCCAACTGTTCCTCGGAGTTGCGCCGGGTCATCAGGGTGATCGACTGGTTGAGCACGTCGACCACCGTGGCCAGTTGCTTGCGGTTGCGCAGTGGGGTGCCGATGTCGACGACGATGGCCAGGTCCACGCCCATCTCGCGCACCACGTCCACCGGGATGTTGTCGGTCATGCCGCCGTCCACCAGCAGCCGGCCGTCCAGTTCCACCGGGGCGAACACTGCCGGGATCGACATGCTGGCGCGGATCACCTGCGGCAGGTGGCCGCGGCGGAAGATCACCTTCTCGCCACTGGTGATGTCGGTGGCCACGGCGCGAAACGGGATCGGCAGCTTGTCGAAGTCGCGCACGTCGGCGGCATGGGCCAGCTTGCTTTCCAGCAGCAGGGCGAGGTTCTGACCCTGGATTACGCCCAGCGGCAGGCCCAGGCTGCCGTCGTCGCGAAAGCTCAGCTTCTGCTTGACCAGGAAGTCACGGTCGTCCTGCTTGCGTCGGAACGGCACGTCCTTGCGCGGCGGGGCGTCGGACAATGCCTGTTGCCAGTCCAGGGTGGTGGCCAGTTTTTCCAGTTCGGCGATGCTGTAGCCCGAGGCGTACAGCCCGCCGACCACCGCGCCCATGCTGGTGCCGGCGATGGCGTCGATGCGCACGCCCTGTTCTTCCAGGGCCTTGAGTACGCCGATATGGGCCAGGCCGCGGGCGGCGCCGCCCGACAGCACCAGGCCGATTTTCGGCCGCGTCGTTTCGGCGGCATGCAAGGTGATGGAAGTGAGCATCAGCAGGAGGCAGAACAGCAGGCGGCGCATCGTGAGTCTCAAACCAGAGGGTAAAGACCGCTAGTATAAGCGGCCCTTCCTACGGAGTTCCCCGACATGGCAGACAGCAAGCCACAAATTGTCATTACCTATTGCACCCAGTGCCAGTGGCTGCTGCGCGCCGCCTGGCTGGCGCAGGAGTTGCTCAGCACCTTCGCTGACGACCTCGGCCAGGTCGCCCTGGAGCCTGGTACCGGCGGGGTGTTCCGCATCACCTGCGACGGCGTGCAGATCTGGGAGCGCAAGGCCGACGGCGGCTTCCCCGAGGCCAAGGCGCTCAAGCAGCGGGTGCGTGACCAGATCGATCCGCAGCGCGACCTGGGTCACAACGATCGCTGATCAGGCGCTTTCGGCCACGGTCTGCCGGGTGGGTTGCTCGGCGGCCAGGCGGCTGGACAGGACGATGGCGAAGATGATCAAGGCACCACCGGCGAGCATGCGCAGGGTCGGCTGTTCGGCGAACACCACCCAGGCCACGGCGATGCCATAGACCGGCTCCATGCCGAACACCACCGCGGCGGTGCGCGCCTTGATCACCGCGAGGCTAGCGACGAACAGGCTGTGGGCGACACCGGTGCAGAAGATGCCGAGCAGGGCGATCCACAGCCAGTCCATGGGCGCCACGGCAGTCAGGCCCGGCGCGGCGAACGGCAGCAGGCACAGGCTCACCACCAGGTTCTGCCACAGCGCCGCCTGCACGGCGGGCAGGCGCCCGGAACCGGCACGGTTGGTCAGCGACAGCAGCGAGAACAGCAGGCCTGAGAGCAACGCCCAGAGCAGCCCGCCGGTGGCCTCGCTGGCCAGGTCGAAGGCGGGGGTGACCAGCACCAGGCCGATGCTCACCAACAGCACCAGCACAGCCTCGTTGCGGCGGATGCGTTCACGGAACAACAAGCCTTCGAGGATCACCGTGAAGGCTGGGAAGCTGGCGAAGCCGAGGGTGGCGATGGCCACGCCGCCGACCTTGACCGCGATGAAGAAGCTCACCCAATGCCCGGCCAGCAGCACACCCCCCAGCAGCAGGCGGCGCAGGTCCTGGCCGCGCAGTGGTTGCCAGGCCTGGCGCGCCAGGCCGGCGAACAGGCCCAGGGCCAGGACGGCGAACATGGCCCGGCCGAAGACGATGATCGTAGGACTGGCACTGGCGGCCAGTTTGCCGAAGACGCCGGTCAGGCCGAAGAACAGCGCGCCGATATGCAGGGCGCCGAGGGCGGTGCGGTGGTTCATGGTGGTCCCTAGAGTGTGAGGTTTCCTTTACCGGCCCTTCGCCGGCAAGCCGGCTCCCACAGAGGTGCGCTCGATCCTGTGGGAGCCGGCTTGCCGGCGAAGGGCCGGTACAAGCGCCAGAAATAGTGGCAGCAGTGTAAAAAAAACTGCAGGCGCTTTCTGTCGCCCAGCTAGCGTTCCTTGTCGCCAGACTCGCGCCGCAACGCCAGCGGCGTGCAGCCGAACGCCCGCAGCACCGCCGCGCTGAATGCGCTCTGCGAGCCATACCCCACGCGCGCGGCGATCTCGCCCACCGGCAACACCGTCTCACGCAACAGCCGGCGCGCCATCGTCAGCCGCCGTTGGCGGATGTAGTCCATCGGCGTCATGCCGCACTCGCTGGCAAACCGCGCATGCAGCCGCGCACTGGACAGCCCGGCCAGCCGCGCCAGGTCGGCGACCTGCAGTGGGTAGGCGGCGTGCTGCTCGATATGGCGGTCGAAGGCGGCATAGGGCAGGCGCCTGCTGGCCAGTACCGGGGCGCAGGCCTGTGGATTGAGGCTCGCCAATAGCAACACCGCGCCCTGGCGGGCAATCAGCGGGTCGTCCACGGGGCTGGTTGCCAGCCAGTCCACCAGTTGCTGCTGTCGGCTGTCCAGGCTCAGGGGGCCGGGGCGGTCGAGCAGGCGGCGGCTGTCGTCGGCGTGCTCGCCGAGATGATCGCCGAGCCAGTGTCCGCCCGGTACGTCCAGCACCAGGCAATCGCTGCCCTCGCGGCTCCCGCAAGTGTGGTGGGCACCGGCGGGAACCACCATCAGGTCCTGGCGAGCGACCCGGCCGCCGCGTCCATCCACCTCGAAATCCAGGCGCCCGCCGAGGCCGAACACCAACTGTGGATGGTCGTGGCTGTGGGCGATCAAGTCGTGGCGGTAATGGCGCAACGAGAGCAAGGGGCCGGCGGTCATGGTGAGTCCTCACGAGGCAGGCGAAGATTGTACACCGGCAGGCGAGGGCAGGATGGTCATGTACCTGCCACCAATCTGTCACCTGCGCCTGCCAGTCTCCAGCAAACAGCGCCGGAGCCTGCCCATGAGCCACGCCGAACCCCTTCGCCCGTCACGCAAGCAGCGTGTGCGCACCCTATGGATTTCCGATGTACACCTGGGTACCCGCGACTGCCAGGCCGAACACCTCGCGCACTTCCTCAAGGGCTACCAGGCCGAGCGCATCTACTTGGTCGGCGATATCATCGATGGCTGGAAACTGCGCAGCGGCATCTACTGGCCCCAGGCCCACACCAATGTCATCCGCCGCCTGCTGACCCTGAGCAAGCGCGGCACCGAGGTGATCTACGTTACCGGCAACCATGACGAATTCCTGCGGCGTTACTCGAAACTGATCCTGGGCAACATCCAGCTGGTGGACGAGGCCGAACACCTTACCGTCGACGGTCGGCGCCTGCTGGTGATCCACGGCGACCAGTTCGACGTGATCACCCGCTACCACCGCTGGCTGGCTTTTCTGGGCGACCGGGCCTACGAGTTCACCCTGGTGCTCAACCGTTGGCTCAACCACTGGCGCGCCCGTTACGGCTATGGCTACTGGTCGCTGTCGGCGTACCTCAAGCACAAGGTCAAGGGCGCGGTGAACTTCATCAGCGACTTCGAGGACGCCATCGCCCACGAGTGCACCCGGCGTGGCTTCCACGGTGTAGTATGCGGGCATATCCACCATGCCGAAATCCGCCAGGTGGGCGAGGTGGATTACCTCAACTGCGGCGACTGGGTGGAGTCGTGCACGGCGCTGATCGAACACTGGGACGGGCGGATCGAGCTGTACCGGTTTGCCGAGGCGCAGGCGCGGGAGGCGGCGCTGCGCTTGGCGGAACTGGGCGAGCCGGCCTAGCTTCTCGTCGGCCTCGCCTGTGATCGCGGAGCAAGCCCGCACCTGCAAGTAATCGGTAGTGGCGGATCAGGCGGTGGCTTGCAGGGCGGCCTTGTAGATCGACTGCCTGGGCTGGGCGAACAAGCGCTCCAGCATCGGCTCGAAGAACGCCAGCGGCAGGCTTTCATAGTCCGGATCGAACGCTGCCGCGTCATAGCGGGCGCAGAACTCGAGGGTCCGCTGGTAATGCGGGTGATCGCGGTATTGCTCGCGCAGGTGACGGTCCATGCCCAGGTGGTGGAAGAAGTAGTAGCCCTGAAAGATCCCGTGTTTCTCGATCATCCACAGGTTCTCGTCGCTGACGAACGGCTTGAGGATCGCTGCGGCGATATCCGGGTGGTTGTAGCTGCCCAGGGTGTCGCCGATGTCGTGCAGCAGTGCACAGACGACGTACTCTTCATCGCGGCCGTCGCGGTGGGCGCGGCTGGCGGTCTGAAGGGAATGGCTCAGGCGGTCGATGGGGAAGCCGCCGAAGTCGCCGTCGAGCAGGCGCAGGTGGGCGAGAATGCGTTGGGGCAACTGATGGGCGTAGGCGCGAAAGTCGTCGGCGATGATCGCCCAGTCCTGGGCGGTGCCATCGCGCATGTGGCTGAAATTGGCTTGCTTGCTCATCACCGCGTGCCGCTCGTGTCGGGGAACATACCGCAGTGTTGGCCAGGATCCGGGCTTTGGCAGTGGCCCGCCGGGACGCGAACCTGGCCTTGCGGGCCGATTCAGAGGCTCAGGCGGCCCAGCAGGATGTCGCGGAACATGGCGAAGTCGCCGACCAGGCTGTACCAGGGGTGGCTGAAGGTGGCGGGGCGGTTCTTCTCGAAGAAGAAATGCCCGGCCCAGGCGAAGCCGTAGCCGGCCAGTGGCACGGCCAGCAGCAACAGCCATTTGCCGCTGCCGATGCTGTAGGCGAGCAGGGCGATCACCAGGCTGGTGCCGACGAAATGCAGGCGGCGGCAGGTGGGGTTGCTGTGCTCGCCCAGGTAATAGGGGTAGAACTCGGCAAAACTGCGGAACTGCGCTGTGCGGGTCATGGCGGGCTTCCGGATCTGCGGGTCTTGCTGACAGGATACACGGCGTGGAGCCTGAATCGAGTCTAGAGTCACTGGGTGCCGTGGCCAGTGACAATAGGCGCCAATTGAGTATCCTTTCGATTCACCGCAGGAGCGGTCCGCACAAGAGCCTGTCATGAGTGAGAGAACCACGTCAGCCAGCTGGGCATCAGGGATCGTCAAGGCACTCGAGCTGGAAGGGCTCGATTGTCCGGCCATGTTCAAGCAGCTCGGGCTCGACTTCGCCGCACTGGACGACCCCGACGCGCGCTTCACCCAGGATTCGATGACCCGCCTGTGGCAGCTGGCGGTCGAGCTGTCGGGCAACGAGGCCATTGGCCTTAACATGGCCAGGGTGGTGCGGCCGGCCTCGTTCCATGTGGTGGGTTACGCGCTGATGTCCAGCCGCACCCTGGCCGAGGGCTTCGAGCGCCTGGTGCGCTACCAGCGCATCATCGCGGAGAGTTCGGACCTGAGCTTTCGCCTCGAGCCCGACGGCTATGCCCTGGTGCTGACCGTGCACGGCGACCACCTGCCGCCGACCCGGCACAGCGCCGAAGCCTCGCTGGCCTGCGCCCTGGCGTTGTGCACCTGGCTCAGCGGGCGGCCGATCCAGCCGCGGCGGGTTCTGATTCAGGGCGCACTGCCGAAAAATGTCGAGCCGTACAAGGTGGCTTTCCACGCACCGCTGCAATTTGGCGCGCCCCATGATGCGCTGGTGTTCGCCCGCGCCGACATGGAGGCGCCGTTGCCGACCGCCAACGAGGCGATGGCGGTGCTGCACGACCGTTTCGCCGGTGAGTATCTGGCGCGTTTCTCGGAAAGCCGGGTGACCCACCGCGTGCGCCAGGTACTGTGCCGCATCCTGCCCCAGGGCGAGCCCAAGCGCGAAACCGTGGCCCAGGCCCTGCACCTTTCGCAACGCACCTTGCAGCGGCGCCTGCAGGACGAGGGCACCAGCTTCCAGACCCTGCTCGAGGACACCCGCCGCGAACTGGCCGAGCAGTACCTGGCGCAGCCAGGCACCACGTTGCTGGAAACCGCCTACCTGCTGGGTTTCGCTGACCCGAGCAACTTCTACCGGGCGTTCCGCCGCTGGTTCGACAGCACGCCGAGCGAGTACCGCACGCGCCTGTCGGTCAGTGACGCCAGAACGCCGGCATGCACAACACCAGCACCGTGATGATCTCCAGGCGACCGAGCAGCATGCCGCCGGCAAGGATCCATTTCGCGGCATCTGGCAGCGTCGCGTAGTTGCCGGCCGGGCCGATCACTTCGCCCAGCCCCGGGCCGACACCTGACACGGTACCGGCGGCGCCGGTCAGCGCGGTCATCCAGTCCACGCCCAGCAGCGACAGCAGCAGGGCGATGATGCAGATGGTGATGGCGAAGAAGAACGAGAAGGTCAGGATCGAGCGCACGATCTCTTCGTCGAGGCGGTGGCCGTTGTATTTCTGCTTGATCACCGCGCGCGGATGGATCAGCTGGTTGAGGTTGGCCTTGAGCAGGATGTAGGCGACCTGGAAGCGGAAGATCTTGATACCGCCGGCCGTCGAGCCGGAGCAGCCGCCGACGAAGCCCAGGTAGAAGAACAGCATCAGCGAGAAGTTGCCCCACAGGCTGTAGTCGCCCAGGGCAAAGCCGGTGGTGGTGACCACCGAGGTGACGTTCAGCGCCACGTGGCGCAGGGCATCGAGCCAGTGCAACTCGGTGGTCGCCCAGTACCAGGTGCCAAGCACCAGCCAGGTGGTCACCAGCATGGCCAGCAGGCCCTGCACCTGCTGGTCCTTGATCAGTGCCCGGCGGTGGCCGCGCAGGGTGGCCACGTACAGTGTGAAGGGCACGCTGCCCATGATCATGACCACCACCGCGACCCAGTGCACCGCAGGGATGTCCCACTTGGCCAGGGACTGGTCGGAGGTCGAGAACCCGCCGGTGGAGATCGCCGACATGGCGTGGTTGATCGCATCGAACAGGCCCATCCCCGCCCACCAGAAGGCCAGGCTGCCGAGCACGGTGATGCCGACGTAGACCGCCACGATCGACTTGGCGACCATGTGCGAGCGTGGCATGACCTTCTCCGAACGGTCGGAGGACTCGGTCTGGAACAGGCGCATGCCGCCGATGCGCAGCAACGGCAGGATCGCCACGGCCATGCCGATGAAGCCGATGCCGCCCAGCCAGTGCAGCATCGAGCGCCACATCAGGATGCCCGGCGACATGCTGTCCAGGCCGCTGAGCACGGTGGCGCCGGTGGCGGTGATGCCGGACATGCTTTCGAAGAAGGCGTCGGTGTAGCTGATGTGCTGGGTCAGCAGGAAGGGCAGGGCGGCGAACACGCAGACCACCAGCCAGCTGCTGACGGTCAGCAGGTACATGTCGCGGGGGCGCAGGTGCACGTGCTCGGGGCGGCCGGGGATGACCAGGCCCAGGCCCGCGAGGAAGGTGATCAGGCTCGACCAGAGAAACGACGGCATGTCGCCGGTGCGCTCGAAGACCACCAGGGTCGCCATGGGCACCACCATGCTCACCGCCAGGGTGATCAGGAAGATGCCGATGATGAAACCAATGATCCTTAAGGTCGGCAACGCCATGTGATCTGCTCTGACTCGCTACGGAAAGGGCGCCATTCTACCTGTGGGCCGGGTCTTGTAAACGCCGATTGGTGGCCTCCACGGAGCGGGCCTGCCCCGCGATGGCCGGATCGCGGGGCAAGCCCGCTCCCACTATCCCCCTCGATGGTGCAGAATGGCCGCACTTTCAATCTGCCAGGAGGGTAGCCGATGGAGGCTCTCGACGCATTGCTCAACCGTGTTTCCGTGCCACGCCTGACTGACCCGGCGCCCAATGCCGCCCAGCGCGAGGCGCTGTTCCAGGCCGCATTGCGTGCGCCAGATCATGGCCAACTGCGACCCTGGCGTTTCCTGACCATCGAAGGCCAGGGCCGGGAAAAGCTCGGCGAGCTGTTCGCCGAAGCCGTGCAAGCCAAGGGTGAAGCCACCCAGGCGGCGCTGGACAAGGCCCGGGCGATGGCGCTGCGCGCGCCGTTGCTGATCGTGGTGATCGCCCGGCTGCAGGACCACTTCAAGGTGCCAAAGATCGAGCAGCGCCTGGCCGCCGGCTGCGCCGCCCATGGCATCCTGATCGCCGCTCATGCCCAGGGTATCGGCGCGGTATGGCGCACCGGCGACATGGCCTTCGACGCCCATGTGCACAAGGGGCTGGGGCTTGCCGAGAACGAAGAGCTGATCGGTTACCTGTATGTCGGCACGCCAATGGCCGAGCCACGCACTGCGCCGATCCTGAAAACTGCCGAGTACGTCAGCGCCTGGGGCGAGTGATTGAGTGGGGCCGCTTTGCGGCCCCAGGATCTGTCAGCCAGCGCTGACCTCACGCGGCAGCTCCAGCGTAGCCACGAACCCACCCTGCGGATGGTTCGCAAGCTTCAGGCTGCCACCATGGCGCTCCGCCGCCTTGCGTGCAATCGCCAGCCCCAGCCCATGTCCCGGCGCTTCTTGCCCCGGTGCCCGGAAGAATGGCTCCCCCAACTGCTCCAGATGTTCCGTCGCCACCCCCGGGCCGTGGTCGCGCACGCTCAACACGATGCGGTCCTGTTCGCGGCTGGCGCGCAGCTCGATTGGCTTCCCGGCCGGATTGAAGCGCAGCGCATTGCGCAGCAGGTTGTCCACCGCCCGTTCGATCAGCGTCGGCCAGCCATGCAGGGTCAGGCCCGGCTGCATCTCCAGGCGTACCTCCTGGTCCGGCGCTGACAGCTGGGCGTCCTTGCGCACGCCGCCCAGCAAGGCATTGAGGTCCACCGGCTCTGCATGCGCCTGCTCGGCATCGACTCGGGCCAGCACGAGGATTTCGCTGATCAGGGCTTCCAGGCGGTCGCATTCGCGGGTCAGGCGTGGCCACAAGGCCTGCCGCTGTTCGGGTTCGGCGCGCTCGGCCAGCGCCAGGGCGATGCGCAGCCGCGCCAGTGGCGAACGCAGTTCGTGGGACACATCGCGCAGCAACTGGCGCTGGCTGCCGATCAGGCTCTGCAGGCGTGCGCCCATCTTGTTGAAGTCGTTGGCCAGCACGCCGAACTCGTCGCGGCGCACGGCCAGCCGCGCCAGGCTGTTCTGCTGGTAGCTGGTTTGCCCCAGGTCGTGCACGGCGCCGCGCAGGCGGCTGAGCGGGCGGGTAATCGACAGGGTTACCAGCAGGCTGAACAGGGTCAGCACCACCAAGGCTATGCCCAAGGCGCTGAGCGGCCAGATCAGGCTTTCGCGGTGCCAGGCGGCCAGCTCCGGGTGGGGGATACGGTAGATCAGCAGGTAGGTCTCACCGCTGCCGGGGCTGGTGTATTCCTCGGTCAGGCGGCGCCACGGCAGACGACGTTCGTCGTTGTGCTGGCGTGCCTCGAAGGCGGCGGCGCGGCGCGGGAAGGTGCCGGGGACCACGGCATCGCCGCTGTCGTCGAGCACCTGCACGTCGATCTTGTAGCGCTGCTTGCGCCGTTCCAGGAAGCGTTGCGACGACTCCAGGCCTTCCTGTTCGTAGTGCTGGGCCCAGTGACTGGCCAGGTTGTTCAGGCCCGGGTGGCGACTGAGGATCCAGGTGTCCTGGTTGAGCATGTGCCCGAGCAGGATCGACAGCCCGGCGACCAGGGCGATGGCCAGCCAGAAGCTGGCCAGGATGCGCCAGAACAGTGAACGCAAGACAAGCACCTCCAGGAAATGGCGAAAGCCCGGCCCGCTGGGAAGCGGGCCGGGCATCGGGCTGACAGCTTACTGGGCCTTGCCGGTTTTTTCAGCCTTCCAGGCCTGGAACTCCTGCCACTCGGCCTTGCGCGCGGCGCGCTCCTTCTGCAGGTCGTCGAATTTCTTCTGCTGGTCAGGCTTGAGCAAGGCGCGGATCTGGCCTTCGGTCTTGTCGTGGCTGGCCTTGAGCTCGTCCTTCAGGGCTTTCTGCTCGGCCGCCGGTAGCTTGGCGATGTAGCGTTCGTTGATGTCGCGGCGCTGCTTCATCTGCTCGCCCATCAGCTTGCCGATCTGCTGGCGCTGGTCGCGGCTCAGGTCCAGCTGGGCGAAAGGCGCGTCACCGCGATGATGCGGGCCATCGTGGCGCGGGCCGCCTTCGGGCATGGCCATGGCCACGGTCGGCAGGGCGGCGGCGAACATCAGGGCGATAAGGGACTTGCGCATGGTGTCTCTCCTTTCAGGGGCCGGTGGTTACCGGATGAGCCCAGTCTAGGGAGATCAAGGTCAAGGGCGGTCAGGCGAGGGTAAAGGCTGGGTAAAGATGACAGGGCCGCGAAGCGGCCCCGGTTTTCCTACAGACTGTAGTAATAGCCGCGGCTGCGCAGGGCGACGATGCGCGGACGGCCATCCGGGTGCGGCCCGATCTTCTTGCGCAGGTTGCTGACATGCATGTCCAGGCTGCGGTCATAAAGCGTGAGCTTGCGGCCCAGGCCGATCTGCGCCAGTTCCTGCTTGTCCAGCGGCTCGCCGGGTTGGCGCAGCAAGGCTTCGAGGATGCGGCTTTCCGATAGCGTGAGGGTCATCTCGCGCTGGTCGATGCTGACCACGCCGCGTACCGGACTGAAGATCAGGTCGCCGATCTCCACCTGGCTGCTGGGCGCGCTGGGGTGGCTGCGGCGCAACACTGCGCGCAGGCGGGCGGTGAGCTCGCGGGGGTCGCAGGGCTTGGCCAGGTAGTCGTCGGCGCCCAGTTCCAGGCCAAGGATGCGGTCCAGCGGCTCGCCGCGGGCCGAAAGCATCAGCACCGGCAGGTCGGTGTGTTCGCTGCGCAGCTGTTTGAGCAGTTCCAGGCCGCTGCCATCGGGCAGCATGACATCCAGCACCACCGCCGCCGGGGCGTGGGTTGCCAAGGCCTGGCGCGCACTCTGGCCATCGTGGCAGGCGCGCACCGCAAACCCTTCCTGGGTCAGCCAGCTGCCGAGCAGCTCGCACAGTTCCTGGTCATCATCAATCAGTAACAGCTCGCTCATTTCTCACTCAATTCAACCATTGCCGGCGTCTTCTGTGTCCGCCGCTGGCTAAGATACCGCAGACTGCGGACAACAGTGCAACGGCCGAGCCGATCAGGAACCATTGCTGCTGGTCGGTCAGCGGGCTTTGCGGGGCGCTGGCGCCTGCCTGCAGTTCCTTGATCGTCAGCTTCAGTCGCTGGTTGTCCTGGCGCAGGCGGGCGAGCTGGGCGCTTTCACGCTCGCTGTCCTGGTTCTGCAGTTGCTGGGTCAGCGCCGTGCGCTGTTTCTCGCTCTCTTCCAGGCGCTGCTGCAAGTCGGTGATCCGCGCCCCGGCTTCCAGCGACAGCGGCTGTTCGGCCGCGGCGAAAGGGGACAGCAGCAACAGGCAAAGCAGCAGGGACATCGGACCTTGACGCATTGGAACTCCTGATTCGTATCGATTCAGGAGGTTGTCGGCCAGTCGTCGGATTTTATGAATAGTGCCGCGCGGGGTGTAGCTGGGAGCGGCTTCGTGGGCGCGGGCTTGCCCCTGCGAAGCCCGTCCCGGTAAAGCCTGTTACGGCAGGACTTGCTTGAACGGCTTGACCACGACCTTGGCGTACACGCCCGCGGCGATGTACGGATCGGCGTCGGCCCAGGCCTGGGCGGCGGCCAGCGAGTCGAACTCGGCGACGATCAGGCTGCCACTGAAGCCGGCGGCGCCCGGGTCGTTGCTGTCGATGGCCGGGTGCGGGCCGGCGAGCACCACACGGCCTTCGGCCTTGAGCTGCTGCAGGCGCTCGATATGCGCGGGGCGGGCGGCCAGGCGGTTTTCCAGGGAGTTTTCGACGTCGCTGGCGATAATGGCGTAAAGCATGTCAGTCCTTGGTTTTGGAGGTGGAGGGGTCGGCATCGTGCAGGTGGCGCGACAGGTAGACACCCTGGGCCACCAGGAACAGCACGGTCATGCCCAGGCTGCCGAATACCTTGAAGTCGACCCAGATGTCCTGGAAGGTGAAGGCGACGAACAGGTTGGCGGCGCCGCATACGAGGAAGAAGGCGATCCATGCCACGTTCAGGCGGTTCCACACTGTTTCTGGAAGTGTCAGGGCATGGCCCATGATGCGTTTGATCAGCACCCGGTCACCGATGAAGTGGCTGCCGGCGAACGCCAGGGCGAACAGCCAGTTGACCACGGGCGCCTTCCATTTGAGGAAGGTCTCGCTGTGGAAGGCCAGGGTCAGGCCACCGAACACCAGGCAGGCGACCAGGGTCAGCAACTGCCCCTTCTCCAGCTTGCCGTGGCGCAGGAACAGCGCGCCGTAGACCACCACGGAGCTGACGATCAGCATGGCGGTGGCGCTGTAGATCCCGCCGAACTCGAAGCCGTGGCCGGCGAATTCGACCGGGCGCGGGTCAAGCTTGTAGACGATGAAGAACAGCAGCAGCGGGATGAAATCGATGAATTGTTTCACAGTGGCAGCCAGAAGCGGGATGTGACGGCATAATAACAAACATCGATTCCTGCGAAAGCGCTCCTCCATGAATGTTGATCTGCACTGTCACAGCACGGCCTCCGACGGCGCCCTGTCGCCCACGGCACTGGTCGCCCGGGCCCATGAGCACGGGGTGCGCACGCTCTCGCTCACCGACCATGACACCCTTGAAGGCCTGCCGGAGGCGCGCCAGGCCTGCCTGGACAACGGCATGCAGTGGGTCAGCGGCGTGGAGCTGTCGTGCACCTGGGGCGGAGCCACCATTCATGTGCTGGGCTACGACTTCCCCCTCGACGCGCCGCCTTTGCTCGATGCCATTGCCAACCTGCACCGTGGTCGTTGGCTGCGCGCCGAGGAAATCGACCGCAAGCTGGCGGCCAAGGGCATGCCCGGCGCGCTGGACGGCGCGCGGGCAGTGCAGCAGGAACTGGGCGACAGCGGCAACGCCCCGGCGCGTCCGCATTTCGCCGAGTTCATGGTCCGCGCCGGCTTCGTCAAGGACCGCGGCGAGGCGTTCCGCAAGTGGCTGGGCGCCGGCAAGCTGGGTGACGTCAAGTTGCACTGGCCGACGCTTGCGGAAACTGTTGCGACGCTGCGTGAGTCGAATGCGTGGGTGAGCCTGGCCCATCCCATGCACTACGAACTGACCCGCAGCAAGCGCAGACGGCTGATTGCCGACTATATTCAGGCTGGAGGGCAGGCACTGGAAGTGGTCAACGGGATGATGCCGCCCGAGCAGGTGGGGACGATGTCGATCCTCACCCGTGAGTTCGGCCTGCTGGCAAGCGCCGGCAGCGACTTCCACGGCCCTGGCACCTGGGGCGAGATCGGTGCCTACCGGCCATTGCCTGAGGACCTGCCACCCCTGTGGCGCCGATTCCGACATGAACAACCTATGGCGGTATGAACAGGACGACTACGTGAGCCAATTTTTCCAGATTCATCCGGAGAACCCGCAGCCGCGCCTGATCAAGCAGGCCGTCGAGATCATCCGCAAGGGTGGGGTGGTGGTCTACCCGACCGACTCGGCCTATGCGCTGGGATGCCAGATTGGCAACAAGGCCGCGATCGAGCGGGTGCGCAAGTTGCGTGGTCTGGACAAGACCCACAACTTCACCCTGATGTGCTGCGACATGTCGCAGTTGGGGCTTTACGCCAAGGTCGATACGGGTACGTTTCGCCTGCTCAAGGCCCACGTGCCCGGGCCCTATACCTTCATCCTCAACGGCACCCGCGAGGTGCCGCGCCTGCTGCTGCACGAGAAACGCCGGACCATCGGCCTGCGCGTGCCCAGGCATGAAATAACCTTGGCCTTGCTCGCAGAGCTTGGCGAGCCTTTGATGAGCGTCAGCCTGATCCTGCCCGGCGACGACGAGCCGATGGTCGATCCCTACGAGATCCGCGAGCGACTGGAGCATCACGTCGACTTGGTGATAGACGGCGGTTTCGGCGACCTCAAGGCCTCTACCATCATCGACTTGTCCGGCGACGAGCCGGAGCTGATTCGCGAAGGGTGCGGGGATCCGACGCCGTTCCTGGTCAACGCGTGAGCCAGGTGCAGGCACCTGAGGCGCCGGCCACGGAGGCGCAGACGCCGTTCCAGCTGCAACTTGCCCTGGTCTATGGCGAAGCCCTGACCGAGATGCCGGTCGACCTGTACATCCCGCCGGACGCCCTGGAAGTCTTCCTCGAAGCCTTCGAAGGCCCTCTCGATCTGTTGCTGTACCTGATCCGCAAGCAGAACGTGGACATTCTCGACATCCCCGTGGCGGAGATCACCCGCCAGTACATGAGTTATGTCGAGCTGATGAAGAGCGTGCGCCTGGAGCTGGCGGCCGAGTACCTGGTGATGGCCGCCATGCTCGCCGAGATCAAGTCGCGCATGCTCCTGCCGCGCTCCGGCGAAGTCGAGGAGGAGGAGGGCGATCCGCGCGCCGAACTGATTCGCCGGCTGCAGGAGTACGAGCGATTCAAGGCCGCCGCCGAAGGTATCGACGAGTTGCCCAGGGTCGGGCGCGAAATCGTCGTGCCGCGCCTGGAGGCTCCGCAGGCCAAGGTGCGCAAGTTGTTGCCGGAGGTGGCGCTGGAAGAGATCCTGTTGTCCATGGCCGAGGTCATGCGCCGCAACGACCTGTTCGAGAGCCACCAGATAACCCGCGAGGTGCTGTCGACCCGCGAACGCATGAGCGAAGTGCTCGAGCGCCTCAAGGGCGGCGCCTTCGTGCCCTTCGTCGAGCTGTTCACCCGCGAGGAGGGCAAGCTCGGCGTGGTGGTGACCTTCATGGCGATTCTCGAGCTGGTGAAGGAATCCTTGATCGAACTGGTGCAGAATGAGCCCTTCGCCCCGATCCATGTCCGTGCCCGGGCAGAATGACCTGACAACTACCGATGAACCTGAACGAACCCCGTGAACTGGCGTCGCTGATCGAGGCCTTCCTGCTCGCCTCGGGCAAGCCGCAATCCCTCGAACGCCTGTACGAGCTGTTCGAGGAGGCCGAGCGCCCGACCCCCACCGTTTTCAAGAAGGCCCTGGAGGTGCTGGGCAAGTCCTGCAACGGCCGCGCCTTCGAGCTCAAGGAAGTAGCGACCGGCTACCGCCTGCAGATCCGCGAGGACTACGCGCCCTGGGTCGGTCGCCTCTGGGAGGAGCGTCCGCAGCGCTATTCCCGCGCGCTGCTGGAAACCATGGCGCTGATCGCCTACCGTCAGCCCATCACCCGTGGCGAGATCGAGGACGTGCGGGGCGTGGCGGTCAACAGCAACATCATCAAGACACTCATGGAGCGTGAGTGGATCCGTATCGTCGGCTACCGCGAGGTACCCGGGCGACCGGCGATGTTCGCCACCACCAAGGCGTTCCTCGATCATTTCAACCTCAAGAGCCTCGATGAGCTGCCGGCGTTGGCCGAGCTGCGCGAGCTGGAGGTGGAGCCCGCGGTCGATCCGGACGAGGCGCCGGTGCCCGCTCACCTGCAAGCCCTGGCCGATGCCAGCCTGGGCGAGGAGGGCGAGGAAATCGAGCCGAAGGAGGAAACCAGCTTCCGCTCGCTGCTGGTGGAGCTGGATGCGATGGAAGAAGGGCTCAAGATCGATTTCGATGATTTGCGCGATGAGGCTTCCATCGAGCCCGAGGACGAACCAAAGGCCTGACAGCCCGACTCTGTGGACGCCGGCTTGCCCGGCGATGAGGCCGGCACCGTCAATATGTGCCTTTGGGCAGAATCTGCTGGGCGATCGGCAAAAACCTTCTACCCTCCAGTGCGTTCCCTTGCTGAACCGCGTATGATGCGCGCCCGCTTTCACTACTACACCGGGAGGTGCCCAGATGAGTGACAAAGACCTGCAAGACCAACAACCCACCCCGCCGTCTGGCGAAAAACTGCAGAAAGTGCTGGCGCGCATCGGCGTCGGCTCGCGCCGTGACGTCGAGGCCTGGATCGGCCAGGGTCGTATCAAGGTCAATGGCGTCGAGGCCACCCTGGGCCTGCGCGTCGACCTGCACGACGCCATCACCGTCGACGGCAAGCTGATCAAGCGCGTCGAGGCCGCCGAGGCGACCCGCCGCGTGATCATGTACAACAAGCCCGACGGCGAGATCTGCACCCGTGACGACCCGGAAGGCCGCCCGACCGTGTTCGACCGCCTGCCGCGGCCGAAAGAGGGCCGCTGGATCAACATCGGTCGCCTGGACATCAACACCACCGGCCTGCTGCTGTTCACCACCGACGGTGAGCTGGCCAACCGCCTGATGCACCCGTCCTATGAAATGGACCGCGAGTACGCAGTGCGTGTGCGCGGCGAAGTCGACGACGACATGGTCGACCGGCTCAAGGCCGGCGTGGTGCTCGAAGATGGCCCGGCCAAGTTCACCGATATCCAGAAGGCGCCAGGTGGCGAAGGCTTCAACCACTGGTATCACTGCGTGGTGATGGAAGGCCGCAACCGTGAGGTGCGTCGCCTGTGGGAGTCCCAGGGCGTGGTGGTCAGCCGCCTGAAGCGCGTGCGTTTCGGCCCGGTGTTCCTGAACTCCGACCTGCCGATGGGCCGCTGGCGCGAAATGAGCCAGGGCGAGATCGACATACTCGCCGCGGAAGTCGGCCTGCAGCCGGTGGCACTGCCGGAAATGAAGCTCAAGGCCAAGGACAAGCTCGAGCGCCTGCAGCGCAAGTCGACCCGTCCGCTGGGGCGTGGCGAGCGCGTGCGTACCCTGCGCCCGGCCGCCGAAGGCCAAGCCGAGCGTCCGGCACGTGCGCCGCGTGAAGACGCAGCGCCGCGCAAGGGCAACCGCGGCAGCACGGTGGCCGAGCGTCCGAGCGAGATGCGCAAGCGTCCGTCCCGTCCTGAAGGCGACAAGCCGGCAGGCCGTGGTCGCGGCAAGCCGCGCGGCTGATTCGGTCCGGTAGCGAGAGAGCCAGCCTTCGGGCTGGCTTTTTTGTGCCTGCGGTAAATGGCCCATCGCGGGGCAAGCCCGCTCCCACGAATAGTGTGCGCATCGTGGGAGCGGGCTTGCCCCGCGATGGGGCGCAAAGCGGCCCCAAGTACCTGAATGGACAGAAAATTTCCCGTCCAGTGGCAAATTTTCAAACCGCTTTGTAAAAAAAACTATACGGTTTTGGGCGTTTTCCCCGGCTTACCTGTGCTTTTCCGTTCTTCGTCACAAAATCTTTCCAAAGCCTACGCGCCAGAGCCTCACCGGCCCTCTCCACCCCCTTCCCAAACCCCCGCCCAAGCGCTGAGATAGCGCCATTGCCGTGTGCAGAGCCAGGCAGGATCGCCAGGCACTTAAAACAACAAAATGGAGGCGCCATGCACGCCGATCATTCCGCCTTTTCAGGCCTTCACCCCAGGAACGCTGCGTTTTTTCCACAGGAAACGATGCAACGCGTTGACGCCTGCGCGTTTGCAGGGGTATACAATGCGCCGCGTTTTACCTGTGACTCCCTTGCGTACCGCGCACGCTTGCTGACACCCGGTTGATCCGCCCCTGGCCACCAAGGCCACGAGCGACTTCCCGTCACAAGTATCCAAGGTAACCACCTTGACCATTCCGCTGCGCCACGAGTGCGGTGGGTCCGATTCCGTCACAGATAAAAACAAGCAGGTGACTTCGTTCATGAGTGGACATAACTCACAGTCCGGCGAACTCAAGCGTGGCTTGAAGAACCGCCATATCCAATTGATCGCCCTGGGCGGCGCCATCGGCACCGGGTTGTTCCTGGGCTCGGCCGGCGTGATGAAGTCCGCCGGTCCGTCGATGATCCTCGGCTATGCGATCTGCGGCTTCATCGCCTTCATGATCATGCGCCAGCTCGGCGAGATGATCGTCGAAGAGCCGGTGGCCGGCTCCTTCAGCCACTTCGCGCACAAGTACTGGGGCGGTTTCGCCGGCTTCCTGTCGGGCTGGAACTGCTGGGTGCTGTATATCCTGGTGGGCATGTCGGAACTGTCGGCGGTGGGCAAGTACGTCCACTACTGGTGGCCGGAGATTCCGACCTGGGTAACCGCGGCGGCGTTCTTCCTGCTGATCAATGCGATCAACCTGATGAACGTGAAGTTCTTCGGCGAAGCCGAGTTCTGGTTCGCCATCATCAAGGTGGTGGCCATCGTCAGCATGATCGGCCTGGGTGCCTACCTGCTGACCAGCGGCAGCGGCGGTCCTGAAGCCTCGGTGACCAACCTGTGGGCCCATGGTGGTTTCTTCCCGCACGGTGTCAGCGGACTGGTGATGGCGCTGGCGTTCATCATGTTCTCCTTTGGTGGCCTGGAGATGCTCGGCTTCACCGCCGCCGAGGCCGACAAGCCGAAGACCGTGATCCCCAAGGCGATCAACCAGGTCATCTATCGCATCCTGATCTTCTATGTCGGCGCCCTGGTGGTGCTGCTGTCGCTGACCCCATGGGACAACCTGGTGGCGAGCATTGACGCCTCCGGCGGCAGCTATGGCAGCAGCCCGTTCGTCCAGGTGTTCTCGTTGCTGGGCAGCGACGTGGCGGCCCACCTGCTGAACTTCGTGGTCCTGACCGCGGCGCTGTCGGTGTACAACAGCGGCACCTACTGCAACGCCCGCATGCTGCTAGGCATGGCTGAGCAAGGTGATGCGCCAGCGGCGCTGGCCAAGGTTGACCGCCGTGGCGTGCCGGTACGTTCGATCCTGGTCTCGGCAGCCGTGACCCTGATTGCGGTGCTGCTCAACTACCTGATGCCGCAGAATGCCCTGGAGCTGCTGATGTCGCTGGTGGTGGCGACCTTGGTAATCAACTGGGCGATGATCAGCTACTCGCACCTGAAGTTCCGCCAGCATCTCGACCGCACCGGTCAGAAGCCGCTGTTCAAAGCGCTGTGGTACCCGTACGGCAACTACCTGGTGCTGGCGTTCGTGGTGCTGATCCTGGGCATCATGCTGCAGATTCCGGGTATCCAGGTGTCGGTGTACGCGATGCCGGTGTGGCTGGTGGTGATGTATGTGGCCTACCAGCTGAAGAGCAAGCGTGGCTCCCAGGCCAATGGCGCTGCTGGCAGCATCGCCAAGTAAGCGCTGAGGCGCACCAACAAAAAACCCGATGCCGAGTAACCGGCATCGGGTTTTTTGTTGCCTGTGCCGGCCTCAGATCTGTTCGAGCAACCAGCCACGAAACGCTCGCAGCGATGGCAGTGCCTCGTTCCTGGGCGGATAGATCAGGTAGTAGCTGCGCTGGCTGGCGAAGGGCTCACCCGGGCTGAACAGCTCGCCACTGGCCAGTTCGTCCGCCACCAGTATGCGCGGCACCAGGCCGATGCCGATCCCGGCGCGCACGGCCTGGATCAGGTGCGAGGTCAGCTCGAAGCTTGGCCCCAGGCGCATGGCGCGGTGGGGCAGGGCATGGTGGGAAAACCACTCGCCCCAGGCATGGGGGTTGTTGGCGACGTTGAGCAGTACTTCCTCGCTGATCCTTTGCGGGTTCCATTGATCGTCCGCCATGGCTTGCGGCGGCAGGATCACCACCAGTTCCTCGGCATGCAGGCGATGGCAGATCAGCCCGGGCAAGTCATGGCTGGCAACGCCGATGGCCGCGTCGATCTCGCTGGTGTCGAAGTTGATGGCTTCGATACGTGAATGAATGTGCACCAGCATGCCGGGGTGGGCGCTGTAGAAGGCATGCAGGCGCGGCAGCAGCCATTTCGAGCCGAAGGTCGGCAGCGTCGCCAGGCGCAGGGTGCCGACGCCGGACTGATAGGCCAGTGCCTGCAGGGTGGCGCTGCGGATGCGGCCGAGGGCCTCGCTGAGTTCGCGCTGGTAGAGGCGGCCGACGTCAGTCAAATTCACCTGGCGGCCCTCGCGACGGAACAGTGTCAGCCCCAGTTGTTGCTCCAGTGCCTGCACCTGGCGGCTCACCGCGCTCTGGGTCAGCGACAGTTCGGCGGCGGCGCGGGTATAGCTTTCATGCCGCGCGGCGGCCTCGAAGGCCAGCAAGAGCGACATCGAAGGGGTGAGGTGGCGGTAATTCATTCATAAAGCTCATCGATAGCGGCAGGAATATCCGTTTGCCCCTGGCGTGAAACTACAGGAACATTGACGTATTCGAAATCCTCCCATGATCCATTCATGCCGGAGCGACAAGATTTCCGTGAATTAGCCGATATCAAAGAGGCATCCTTCGATGATCGCCCAGCTGCCGCCCCGCGCGCCCGCCGCCCAATACCCCGAATTCCTAGAAGCCCTGAGAAGCAGCGGCTTCCGTGGCCAGATCAGCGCCGACTACGGCACCCGCACCGTGCTGGCCACCGACAACTCGATCTACCAGCGCCTGCCCCAGGCGGCGGTGTTCCCGCTGGACGCCGACGACGTGGCGCGGGTCGCCACGCTGATGGCCGAGCCGCGATTTCGTGACATCAAGCTGACCCCGCGTGGCGGTGGTACCGGCACCAACGGCCAGTCGCTGACCGACGGCATCGTCGTCGACCTGTCGCGGCATATGAACACCATTCTCGAAATCAACGTCGAGCAGCGCTGGGTGCGGGTGCAGGCGGGCGTGGTCAAGGACCAGCTCAATGCCGCGCTCAAGCCCCACGGGCTGTTCTTCGCGCCAGAACTGTCCACCTCCAACCGCGCCACCGTCGGCGGCATGATCAACACCGACGCCAGTGGCCAGGGCAGCTGCACCTACGGCAAGACCCGCGACCACGTGCTCGAATTGCACAGCGTGCTGCTCGGCGGTGAGCGCCTGCACAGCCTGCCGATCGACGACGCGACGCTGGAACAGGCCTGCGCCGCGCCCGGCCGGGTCGGTGCGGTGTACCGCATGGCCCGCGAGATCCAGGAAACCCAGGGCGAGCTGATCGAGAGCACCTTCCCCAAGCTCAATCGCTGCCTGACCGGCTACGACCTGGCGCACCTGCGCGACGATCAGGGCCGCTTCAACCTCAACAGCGTGCTGTGCGGGGCCGAGGGCTCGCTGGGCTATGTGGTCGAGGCCAAGCTCAATGTGTTGCCGATCCCCAAGTACGCGGTGCTGGTCAACGTGCGCTACACCAGTTTCATGGACGCCCTGCGCGACGCCAATGCGCTGATGGCGCACAAGCCACTGTCGATCGAGACCGTCGACTCCAAGGTGCTGATGCTGGCGATGAAGGACATCGTCTGGCACAGCGTCGCCGAATACTTCCCGGCCGACCCCGAGCGCCCCACCCTGGGCATCAACCTGGTGGAGTTCTGCGGTGACGAACCGGACGAGGTCAATGCCCGGGTCCAGGCCTTCGTCGCGCACCTGCAGGCCGACAAGGGTGTCGAGCGCCTGGGCCACACCCTGGCTGAAGGCGCCGAAGCGGTGACCCGCGTCTATGTGATGCGCAAGCGCTCGGTGGGGCTGCTGGGCAACGTCGAGGGCGAAGTGCGCCCGCAGCCGTTCGTCGAGGACACCGCGGTTCCGCCGGAGCAACTGGCCGATTACATTGCCGACTTCCGTGCATTGCTCGATGGCTATGGCCTGGCCTACGGCATGTTCGGCCATGTCGATGCCGGTGTGCTGCACGTGCGCCCGGCGCTGGACATGAAAGACCCGGCCCAGGCCGCGTTGGTCAAGCCGATATCCGATGCCGTGGCGGCGCTGACCAAGCGCTATGGCGGCCTGCTATGGGGCGAGCACGGCAAGGGCCTGCGCTCTGAGTATGTGCCGGAGTACTTCGGCGAGCTGTACCCGGCGCTGCAGCGCCTCAAGGGCGCGTTCGACCCGCATAACCAGCTCAACCCCGGCAAGATCTGCACCCCCCCGGACAGCGCCGAAGGCCTGACCCCGGTGGATGGCGTGACCCTGCGCGGCGACCTCGACCGCAGCATCGATGAGCGCGTGTGGCAGAGCTTCGGCAGCGCCGTGCACTGCAACGGCAACGGCGCCTGCTACAACTACGACCCCAACGACGCGATGTGCCCGTCGTGGAAGGCCACCCGCGAACGCCAGCACTCGCCCAAGGGCCGTGCCTCGCTGATCCGTGAGTGGCTGCGCCTGCAGGGCGAGGCGAACATCGATGTGCTCGCCGCCGCCCAGCGCAAGGCCTCCTGGCTCAAGGGGCTGCCGGCGCGGCTGCGCAACAGCCGTACGCGCCGCCAGGGCCAGGAAGACTTCTCCCACGAGGTGTACGACGCCATGGCTGGCTGCCTGGCGTGCAAGTCCTGCGCGGGGCAGTGCCCGATCAAGGTCAATGTGCCGGACTTCCGTTCGCGCTTCCTCGAGCTGTACCACGGCCGCTACCAGCGTCCGTTGCGCGACTACCTGATCGGTTCACTGGAGTTCACCATTCCCTACCTGGCCCATGCGCCGGGCTTGTACAACGCAGTGATGGGCTCGAAGTGGGTGAGCCGCTTGCTCGCGGACAAAGTCGGCATGGTCGACAGCCCGCTGATCAGCCGCTTCAACTTGCAGTCCACCCTCACGCGCTGCCGTGTCCAGATGGCCAGCGTGCCGGCCCTGCGGGAGCTGACCCCGGCCCAGCGCGAGCGCAGCATCGTGCTGGTGCAGGACGCCTTCACCCGCTACTTCGAGACGCCGCTGCTGGCCTCGTTCATCGAGCTGGCCCATCGCCTGGGGCACAAGGTGTTCCTCGCGCCCTACAGCGCCAACGGCAAGCCGCTGCATGTGCAGGGCTTCCTCGGTACCTTCGCCAAGGCGGCGATCCGCAACGCCACCCAGCTCAAGGCCCTGGCCGACTGCGGGGTGCCGCTGGTGGGGCTGGACCCGGCGATGACCCTGGTCTATCGCCAGGAGTACCAGAAGGTCGACGGAGTGCAGTGCCCTACGGTGCTGCTGCCTCAGGAATGGTTGGTGAATGTGCTACCCGAGCGGGCGCCGGCCAAGGCCGACAGCTTCCGCCTGCTGGCTCACTGCACCGAGAAGACCAACGTGCCGGCCAGCACCAGGCAGTGGGAGCAGGTGTTTGCCCGTCTGGGTCTGAAGCTGGTGACCGAGGCCACTGGCTGCTGTGGCATGTCCGGCACCTACGGGCATGAGGCGCGCAACCAGGCCACCTCGAAGACCATTTTCGAGCAGTCCTGGGCGACCAAGCTGGACAAGGCGGGGGAGGCACTGGCGACCGGCTATTCGTGCCGTAGCCAGGTCAAGCGGATGACCGAGAAGCAGCTGCGCCACCCGCTGGAAGTGGTGCTGCAGTTCGCGCAGCGCTAGTGATATTGTCGGGGCCGCTATGCGGCCCAATCGCCGGCAAGCCGGCTCCCACTCTGATCGCATAAGCCCGAGCCATGCGCTAACCCTGTGGGAGCCGGCTTGCCGGCGATGAGGCCGGTGAAGCTACAGCCGAATCAGGATTAATGTGCACTTTGGCGCATCCGCCGCGCCTGGCGATACAGGTACAAGCTCAACACCAGCCCGCATCCCGCTGCCGCTGCCGCGAACAGGAAAATCGAGGCAAAGCCGAAGCCTGCTGCCACGGCCCCCACCAAGGGTCCAGTGATGCCCAGCGACAGGTCGATGAACAGCGAGTAGGCCCCCACCGCCGCGCCACGGTTGGCCGCCGATACCTGATTGACCGCCTCCACCCCCAGTGCCGGGAACACCAGCGAGAAACCGAAGCCGCTCAACGCGGCGCCGGCCAGGGCCAGTCCGGGCGTCGGCGCCAGCCAGAGCATCAGCAAGCCCAGGGTTTCTACCGACAGGCAGGCGATAGCCACGCGAAAGCCGCCGATGCGGTTGATCAGGTTGCCGAACAGCAGCCGCGCACAGATGAAGCTGGCACCGAACAGGCTCAGGGTCAGCGCGGCGTCGGGCCAGCCGCGGCTGGCGTAGTACAGGGTGATGAAGGTGGCGATGGTGCCGAAACCGATCGAGCCCAAGGCCAGCCCCGAGCCATGCGGGAAAACCTTGCCCAGCACGCGCAGGAATGGCAGCCGCACCCCTGCCACCACCGGCGCGGCGCGCTTGGGCCAGGCCAGTAGTAGGCCAAGGATGCCGAGCAGGATGATGCTCGCGCCCATGCTCCACAGCCCCAGGTGCTTGACCATCACCACGCCCAGCGGCGCGCCGATGGCCAATGCGCCATAGCTGGCGATGCCGTTCCAGGAAATCACCTTGGCGGTGTTCTGCGAGCCGACCCGGCCAATCCCCCAGCCAATCGAACCCGAGCCCACCAGGCTTTCGGCGCTGCCCAGCACCAGGCGACCAATCAGCAGGCAGGCCAGGCTCAGCCAGGGCAGGTGGGTGAGGAAGCTGCAGGCCAGCATGAACACGCCGCTCAGGCCACAGCCGAACAGGCCGTACATGACCGCTTTCTTGCTGCCCAGGTTGTCGATGATGCGGCTGGCAGTAGGGCGGCTGAGCAGGGTGGCCAGGTACTGCACGCTGATCACCAAGCCGGCGACCACGGCGCTGAAACCCAGGTCGTTGTGCACGTAGCCAGGCAGCACGGCCAGGGGAATGCCGATGTTCAGGTAGCCGATGAAGGTGAACAGGACGATGGCCACCACCTGGGCGGTGGTCCTTGGTGAAGAAAGGTGAAGCTGGGGCATGTGGGGTTCCAATCGTGGTGAAGCTGAGGCTTCGCCATGATAGCCATCTCGACCCAGGCTGGGTATGAAGCTTGGATCGAGAGGGGGATGAGGCGGCCGCGGTCGTCAAGACCGAGCCACGGTTATCACCTGAGTCTGAGCGGGGTCAGATTGGATACTGGTCCAGGTAGGTCACCCAGAAGTCGGCGTCGGCGTAGTTGAGACTCAGTTGAGGGAGCACCACCCCCCCGCAGGATCTGCAGGTATTCATTCGAGTAAACATATGGATTGAGTAGATGCTGTTCGAGGGGTGTTTTTCCTTGAGGATGGTTGCAATCAGGCGTTCCGAATCCAGATAGCGGTCATACGTTCGAACCGACACCCTACCCGAATGTCGCACAACGGGGAGGCTGACGATGTCTGGATCAGGTGCGCGGTTATGCATCAGCGCACCGGCATCGATGTAGGTGGTATCGCCTACGTTGTGGCTGTTTACGTCGGGCGTATAGGGTTTGAGATGTAATCCTTCCGCTCGTTTGCCGCCAGCTAATGCGTAATAGACGAATTTTTTTCCATCCTTGGTGACAATCGAAGCAAACGCCAGGTTGCTGTTGTTCATCTGCTGGCCAATCATTACAGCGACATCGCGCTGGGCGATATTATTGACCGTCAATGGCACCCAAAGCTCCTCCCTCCCTTGAATCGGCAGCAGCTCATTCAGGGTTTCGACGATGCTGTTTTTTTCGGCGATATTGCGTTGAGTGATGGGCTTCCAGTCTGAAATCAGACTTCTTGTTTCGTTTATAAGACCTTGTTGGGCGTGCTCCCCCGAGAGGATGTTTTCTGCATAGTGAAGCATTTCATTGCGTTCATTGTTGTCGAGGCACCATCGCGCATATGCTTGGTAGTCCTTGTTGGCGGGGGAGGCCGCAAGCCACGCCTGCAGCCCTGGCTCACGTTTCGCCACGAGGGCGCAGTACAGCAGCTTGGCAATATTGTCTCGATCGGTTGAACTGCCGGGTCGCTCGGCGACGAATCGGTACTGATTGGACAGGCGCAAGTACTCGTCGATTTCACTGGCGTCGGTCACTGGGGTAAATGTGAGTGCTCCCGGGCCTTGAGGGGTTTTATAAAACTTACCGTTGTCTACTTCCACGTAGATGCTTTTTTGCGCGTTCCATTCCATATCGAGCCCGCGTAAGCGTCGTTTATCCACGATCTGTTCTGATACTTGTTCCAGTTCTACGACTGGAACGTGGGGGTTGATTGCCTTGGCCTGCGTGCCACTGATCGCGGGTGATAGGCCGAAGTTACGCTCTCTGGACATGCGGCCGTTGATCTGGGGTAGGTAAGTCGGTGTGTTGGGTAGCCCCAGGCTGCTGCATTGCTCCGTGCTCAGTGCAAGCAGTTTCTTTTCCCTTGTGAACTGGACAGGCCGTGTTCCCTTGATGGGCGCATGGTCCCATTTGCAAAACTTTCCTTCGTGAACCAGCAGATCCAGCGAGGTGGCCGAACTCAGGTCCGTGGCCGCGATGTTTCGGCGCTCAAGATGAAACTCCCTCGCCTCGAATGCCTGGCTGATTTCCTGCCCGCGTGTCAGTGGGGGCTGATTGGGAAGCGTGCGTTCGACGGGAAGGCTGATCAACTTGGTGAATGGTGTGCAAGAGACCTCCTCCAGGTCGCGCCTGAGACGACAGGTCACCTCCGAGGCTGATATGGCCTCCAGGTCGCTGACTGGTGTATTGGATAGTTGCGTCAGGCAAGGTTCGGGCAGGTTGGCATCGAGGTGGTAGTCGTGACCATCAATCTGGATGTCGTAGTGCGCTGCACCCTTGTAACGAACCCGCAGACGACATGCTTCAGCAATAGCCAGGCTTATCTTGTCGTCTTCGGACATGACGCCTGCGATACGTGTCGGATAATGCCCTGGACTAATCGAGCCCAGGCTTTTCAAGGGTGTCAATGAAGGTGCTTGTGCCGTTCCTTCGACGATAAGCCTAGGTCCGTAGGGCAGGTTGTCGTGTGGATCAAGCAGTTTGTAACTTGTTTTTTCTGGGGTGCCTAGATCCTGCACGAGGCAGTTTTCGGTATTTCCCACCTGCATCAGGACGTTCTCTGAGTAGGGATGCGCCCTCTCACTCAAGACTTTCAGGGCAATGCTGTATGCACCCTCTTGCGTCATGTGCACCAGTGGAGGGGTTCCTCGCAGGTCGTGCAACCAACGCAGCGCAGGCTGCGCGAGCTTTTCCCAGGACTTTACGGATAGCCAGCGTGCAAGTCGGCCCATATCTCTATATACGAGAACCGGGCTTTGCTGGGCCAAATGGCTGACCAGCTCCACGATAGCGCTGCTCATTGCTTCGCAAGTGGCTCGCAAGCTGAGGCGACCGGCTGTACGTATGATTGTCGCGCTCGAGGCAATGAACTTGCCTGCCGGTATCAGGACGCCTATCGAATCCATTACGCACCCTGCGATCACACCTGCCGAGTGATCACCTTCCGCCAGATCGGAAATGCAGCCATAGAAAGGCAGGATCGCACGCGCGAGGAATTCAGCGATCTTCTTCTCCAGTGCGATCATCTCTTCCCATGGGGTGGTGTGAGTGTGATCTGCCTTGAACTGCGCCAGCGTGGATGCGTAGAGGTGCGCTGTCGCAGTAGTGGCCAATGCCTGGAAAAAGTCGGCCTCACTGGCCTGGTGCGCATAGACCCGTCTCGATGCTGCAATCAGTTTGCCCTTGCGTGGCGTCTGGAGCTGATTCGCCAGGCGCGAGGGGGTTCCGTTGAGATAGGCATCACTGTCCAGGGGTTGCAACGGGGTCGCGCGGGCCTGGAGTTCGCGGTCGTGGTTCCCCCAGTGCTTGTCCATCGTCTCGACAATATTGCCGCTAAAACCGGTGTTCGGCTCAACCCTGTAACTGAATTGCTGGTTGCAAGGACGAAGTGCACCGGCACTGGGTGTGAGTTCGAAGAAATACTCTTTACTGGCGTCGTGACTATCGAAATCTTCTCGGTGGTCGCCAGGTTGGCAACGGATGAACAGGCCTTGGATTCCTGTTTGCTCCTCGCTGTCCGACGGTGTGTTGAACGCTACCCGGCTCACTTCACAGGTGGAGGTATAAAGCTGTGTGCGCAAAGCTTGCGGCAGTTCCATGAACAGGCGCTTGATCAGGCGTGCATGAGCTTGCTGCCAGTCGGCCTTGAACGTTTCGAAGGCCTGCTCATACAGCGTTGGAACTGTGCTTTTCCCGGCCCGATAGATATCGCCGGACATGACTAACTGGGTCAGGTTTTCGATGATTGGCCGCTGGCTTGGTGCGCCGACATCGTCCGCGAACCCGGGAGTGGTGATGGTGTGGTGCCAGGTGTAAAAAGTCGCTTTGACCAAGCCCTGGGCACTCAGGTAGCGCCATGTTCCATCGGTTTCGATCGGTTTGTCCCAATATTGCCTGTCAACACCGGCCTGGCTTAATTGTTCTTCGGCCAGCGTTTTGCGGTCCGGTGGCGTCATGGCGAGCTGGCTTGCATCTTCAGCAAAGGACTTTTGTGCGTCTGCGGTGAACTCCAGCGCACGCTGAATCTGATGTGCCGTTGCTTGCCCGATGTCCTCAACCGTCAAGTCTGCAAGCGCGCCATGGGCCTTCGCATAGCGCAATGCCGGCAGGGCCAGGGCGTTGCTCCAGTGCCGCTGTACCTGTTCATCATCAGAGGCGCTCAAGTCGCTGGCCAATGTGACAACTTTGTCAAATGAGGCTCTGCAACTGGCGCCGGGCATCATCGCTTCAAGCAGCCTGGCACCGTGAATCAGCGCAACGCTTTGCAGAGAACGGCCATAGTAGAGCCAGTCGGGTGTGCCGGTAACAAGCAGTTCGGGAGCGATTTCGCGAAGCAGCAGGTATTCGAGCAGCTCCAGTGCGGCCGGGGAAATGCCAGGATTGCGCTCAGTGATAGCGTTGCAGATTTTATTACGCAATTGCAGGTGGTTGTACTCGGATACCCAGTGGCCCTGAAAGTCTTCGGCCACCGAGCGATTCGACTGCGTCCGCGGCCCTAAAAAGTGATCGATGATTGCTCGGCTTGCCAGTGCTTGTGTCGCACGCGGGGATGCGGACTCTCCAACAGAGGCACCATACCAACCTGCAAGTCCGAGTAGGGGGCGGAAAACGTCTGCAAACTGCAGTGACCGCATCATCAGTTGCCAGGCTTGCGGGGCAGGCATCAGCAAATGTCGCTTGTCTTGCTTGCGCTCGCAGAGCAGTTCAAAGCCTGCGTTCGTGAACAATTCGTCGATGGAGCAGTCGTCAGACCAGTCGTTGAAGGCGAGTGGCGTACTCGTCAGGGCTCGACTGTCAGGCAAAGGTTCGAGCGGGGAGGGGGCAAGCGTTGTTGGTGTAAGGGGCAACAGCAAGGAGGCTAATCGAAGGCAGCCTGTGCTACTTAGTGACGGGTGCACCTGCTTCAGTTTGTTTGCAAAGGAAAACGCCTGCATGCCCCGGGCGCGTTGAGCATTTTGAAGGGTGAGCTTCACCCAGGCTTCAGTATTTCCGTGTACTGCATGGAGTGCCACTTTCCTGAGAAGTCGGACGCCCAGGTCCTGAGTATGGGCCTTGCTCCATTCAACCGGTGGGCTGTTATCGTGAGAACGATCTTCATCCACCCAGGTCGGTATCTGTGAGGCGGCAGCAAGCGCCTTGATACGAAGCTTCATCATGGGCTGGGTGAGGTGCATGTTTCGGGAAAGTATCAGTGCTTTATCTTCGTACTCTGCTGTGGTGGGCAGTAATTCTTCAAGCGTCGTGACCAGGGATGCCAAGGCTGACAGGGCCGGGCTCAATTCGTATGCCGTAAGGCCCTGCAACAGGTTTTCAGCAGGGCATTGCGCAAGCCAATCGCTAGCAAGGTCTCGGCGCTGACCACGCTTGAACTGCAGCATCCACATCTGCAATGAGCTGGGCACGCCGGCCAGCAGTTCGCCCAGTTCGAAAAATGCCTCCTTGCCCAGCCGGGCAGCCTCTGTACTCGGCATGTTTTCACCAAACAACAAGTTATCCAGCTGCTTTCTCGCGGTATCCGTTTTAATCGAGGCTTCATTAAGCCATGCGAGGCGGGCAAAAAAATGGTGGATGTGGCGGGGTGTCAGGGTTTCCGGTGCAACGCTCAATACTGCGGCAACCAGCGCGTAGGTCTTCGTGTTGCCGTACAGATCCATAAGATTGGTAAAGAAGAAGCGTGGGTCTTCAGGGAACTGCGTGTTGTTGTCCAGCAGGAATCTGAGAGTGAGGTGAACTGCCCTGATCGGATCGTGCGCCTCACGTGGCGCGCTCAGGGGAATGTCCAAGTTGTCGGCGACCAGTACAGGAGCAGATGCCTGGATGTTGTTATCCATGTTTTCATCAGTCGAGTGCCAGCTTGTTACATGTGTTCGGATTCTTTCCAGCAGTTGCGATGGGGTAATCTGCGTGGCGTCGTGACCAGGTGCTGGTTCATTGCCAGGGGGCGGTATCCGGTTCTGGGATATTGAGTGGCTGGGTGTGGCGCCAGTACGCTGAGCGGTAGGAGATGCGTCACAGAGGGGGTGGGGAGTGGGTTGGGAATCAATTGACATGTGGCCTCCTGTAGGGAGGGCAACAGTCTGTGGATTCAATCAAGGACAGGGTGGTACAGGGTTATCGCATTCTGAGGGGAATCTGGACGGTGTGAAAACGTGATGACGGGGATAGCCCGCAGGTCAGCCGTTTTCACACAGTCGGAGGGGGATGCGCGGCTATTCCTGGTCGGCGCTGGATTGATCGTCACTGTCCTCGACGACGGGCGTCGGTTCGGCGTGGGCGGCAACGGATTGCTCTTCGGGGTTCAGGCTTGGGAAGGGAAGATTCGGGATTTCATGCATCTCGTCGTTCCTCGCAAGTGTGAGTGAAAAGGCAGCGCTTGGCGCATGTGAGGCTTCGAAAAGCTGGGGCAGGATACAGCAGTCTGGATGACAGTTTGGGATTTTTCCCGGACGCTGGTCGGTTTTAGCGGGCGGCTATCGGACAGGGGGAAGCAGGAGGGGCGCGGGAGCGGTTTGTCCCGCGATAGTGCTATCGCGGAGCAAACCGCTCCCACGCCCCCTGCGGCCAGGTTTCAGCGACAGACGTCGGCGATGGCCGCTGCCAGCTGCTCCAGGCGCTTGGCATCTGCACCGGCGATGTTCGCCCGGCCGGTACCGACCATGTACACGCTGTGCCGCTCACGCAGCAGGCGCACTTGCTCGGGGTTCAGGCCGGTGTAGGAGAACATCCCGCGTTGCGCGGCGACGTGCGCGAAGCGCTCGGCCAGGCCATGGGGCTCCAGCGCTTTCACCAGGCCGACGCGAAGCTCGGCGATGCGCTGGCGCATGGCGTTCACTTCCTCGATCCACAACGCCTTGAGTGCCGGGTCCCCGAGGATCTCGGCGACCACCGCCGCGCCATGGTCTGGCGGTGTCGACCACAGGTTGCGCGCAATGAAGGCCAGCTGGCTGCGCACATCCTGCAGTTTCTCGGCGTCGTGGCTGCACACCAGCAGGGCGCCGGTGCGCTCACGGTACAGACCAAAGTTTTTCGAGCAGGAGCTGGTGATCAGCAGTTCCGGCAGTTCGGCGGCGAACAGGCGCACTGCCCAGGCGTCCTCCTCCAGGCCGTCACCGAAGCCTTGGTAGGCAAAGTCGATCAATGGCAGCAGGTTGCGCCGCTTGACGATGTCGAGCACCGCGCGCCAGTCGTCCTGGCCCAGGTCGAAGCCGGTGGGGTTGTGGCAGCAGGCGTGCAGTAACACCACGTCGCCTTGCGGTGCCCGCTCCAGTGCGGCGAGCATGCCGTCGACGTTCAGCTGGTTGTCCGCGCCCACGTAGGGGTAGTGCGACACCTTGAGCCCGGCGCCGGCGAAGATCGTCTCGTGGATCGGCCAGGTCGGGTCGCTCAGCCAGATACTGCGGCCCGGCAGACAATGGGCGATGAACTCCGCCGCCAGGCGCAGGGCACCCGTGCCGCCAGGGGTCTGGGTGGCACCAGCGCGTTGGCTTTTGAGCAGTGTGCAATTGCTGCCCAGCACCAGCTCGCTGACCAGGCGCGTGAACGCTGCATCACCATGGCCGCCGACATAGCTCTTGGTGGCCTGCCGCTCGACCAGGCGCTGCTCGGCCTGCTTGACCGCAGCCGGAATCGGCGTGAGCCCTTGGGCGTCCTTGAATACGCCGACCCCCAGGTCGAACTTGGCCGGATTGCTGTCGCGGGCGTAGGCCTCCATCAGCCCCAGGATCGGGTCGCCAGGGACCCGACCGATGGCTGAGAAGTGCATCACTTGCGCCCTTCAGCAGTTTTGGCGACCTCGTCGGTGCGCGCGCACATGATGAAGTCATTGCGGTGCAGGCCTTTGATCGAGTGGCTCCACCAGGTCACGGTGACCTTGCCCCACTCGGTCAGCAGGCCAGGGTGGTGGCCTTCGGCTTCGGCGATTTCGCCGATGGCGTTGGTGAAGGCCAAGGCGTGCTTGAAGTTCTTGAACAGGAATACGCGCTCGAGCTCCATGTGGCCGTCGCGGGTTTCGATGTTCCAGTCCGGGATCAGTCGGATCAGTTCCGCCAGTTCCTCGTCGGTGACTTTCGGCGCATCGGCGCGGCAGGCTTCGCAGTGGGCTTGGTTCAAGGCATTCATGGGTGCTTTCCGGTTTGAGTTGTTATCGACAAGGGCGCTCAGGCAGCGACCTTGGGTGGAAACTTCGGTGCGTGCAGGCCCAGCTGCATGGCCTGGTGGACCATGGCCATGATGTCTTCGTGGGCCAGGTCGAACAGACGCTTCATGTTCGGCAGGACGAAGTACAGGGGCTGCAGGATATCGATGCGATAGGGCGTGCGCATGGCTTCGATCGGGTCGAAGGCCTGGTGCTCCGGTTCGCTGGACAGGCTATAGACTGTTTCTTTCGGCGAGGAGAGGATGCCGCCGCCGTAGATCTTGCGGCCTTGCGCGGTCTCCATCAGGCCGAATTCGATGGTCATCCAGTACAGGCGTGCCAGGTAGACGCGCTGTTCCTTGGTCGCTGCCAGGCCGAGCTTGCCATAGGTGTGGGTGAATTCGGCGAAGAACGGGTTGGTCAGCAGTGGGCAGTGGCCGAAGATCTCGTGGAAGATGTCGGGCTCCTGCAGGTAGTCCAGCTCTTCCGGGGTGCGGATGAAGGTGGCGACCGGGAAGCGTTTGCTGGCCAGCAGTTCGAAGAAGGTCTGGAAGGGGATCAGCGCGGGGACGCGGGCGACCTGCCAGCCGGTGGTGGCGCCAAGCACCTTGTTGACTTCGCCCAGCTGCGGGATGCGGTCATGGGGCAGCTTGAGCTGGTCGATGCCGTCCAGGTATTCCTGGCATGCCCGGCCTTCGATCACTTTCAACTGACGAGTGATCAGGGTGTTCCACACCGCATGCTCTTGCTGCGGGTAGTCGATAAAGCCATGCGCATCGGGCTCGCGTGCCACGTATTGCGTCTGTTTCATGTGGCTCTCCTGGTGAGGGCGTTCTTGTTATGTACAGGACATACCTTAGGAATATCCCTACAAACGAGGTTTTGCACCGGGGTGAGGACAGATCCTGCGTATCCGTTTGTCTTCTGTGCGTAACGATAATTTTACAAAATCAGCGTCATCCCGGAAAATCACGGACATCGAGCTGGGCAGATGGCTATTTTTGTCAGCTTATCTTTACGACTTTTCCGTGGCGCGAGCAAAAACTCGGCCGCTTAGAGAACCTTTATGCGCATCAAAGTGCACTGCCAGAACCGCATCGGTATATTGCGGGACATCCTCAACCTGCTGGTGGAGTACGGGATCAACGTGTTGCGCGGCGAAGTGGGAGGTGACCATGGCAACGCCATCTACCTGCACTGCCCGAACCTGATCAACCTGCAGTTCCAGGCCCTGCGGCCCAAATTCGAGTCGATCGCCGGGGTGTTCGGGGTCAAGCGTGTCGGCCTGATGCCCAGCGAGCGCCGGCACATGGAGCTCAATGCGCTGCTGGGGGCGCTGGACTTCCCGGTGCTGTCGATCGACATGGGCGGCAGCATCGTCGCCGCCAATCGCGGCGCGGCGCAGCTGCTCGGTGTCAGGGTCGACGAAGTACCGGGCATTCCGCTGTCGCGCTATGTCGAGGACTTCGACCTGCCGGAGCTGATACGGGCCAACAAATCGCGGATCAACGGCCTGCGGATCAAGGTCAAGGGCGATGTGTTCCTGGCCGATATCGCACCGCTGCAGTCCGAGCATGACGACAGTGAAGCCCTGGCCGGCGCGGTAATCACCCTGCACCGCGCGGACCGTATCGGTGAGCGCATCTACAACGTGCGCAAGCAGGAGTTACGTGGGTTCGACAGCATCTTCCAGAGCTCACGGGTAATGGCCGCCGTGGTACGCGAGGCGCGGCGCATGGCACCGTTGGATGCACCGCTGCTGATCGAGGGCGAGACCGGTACCGGCAAGGAACTGCTGGCGCGGGCCTGTCACCTGGCCAGTCCGCGTGGCCAGGCGCCGCTGATGGCGCTCAACTGCGCCGGCCTGCCCGAGTCGATGGCCGAAACCGAGCTGTTCGGCTACGGGCCAGGGGCGTTCGAAGGCGCGCGGGCCGAGGGCAAGCTGGGGCTGCTGGAGCTGACGGCTGGCGGCACATTGTTCCTCGACGGCGTGGGGGAGATGAGCCCGCGCTTGCAGGTCAAGTTGCTGCGCTTCTTGCAGGATGGCTGTTTCCGCCGGGTCGGCAGCGATGAAGAGGTGTACCTGGATGTACGGGTGATCTGCGCGACCCAGGTCGACCTTTCCGAACTGTGCGCCCGGGGCGAGTTCCGCCAGGACCTCTACCACCGTCTCAACGTGCTGTCGTTGCACATCCCGCCGCTGCGCGAATGCATGGACGGCCTGGAAGGGCTGGTGCAGCACTTCCTCGACCAGGCCAGCCGGCAGATCGGCTGCCCGCTGCCGCGCCTGGCGCCGACGGCAATGGAGAAGCTCGGCCAGTATCATTGGCCGGGCAATGTGCGCCAGTTGGAGAACGTGTTGTTCCAGGCGGTGTCGCTGTGCGAAGGCGGGGTGGTGAAGAGCGAACATATCCGCTTGCCGGATTATGGCGCGCGCCAACCGTTGGGCGAGTTTTCCCTGGATGGCGATCTTTCGCAGATTGTCGGGCGGTTTGAAAGGGCGGTATTGGAAAGTTTGATGAGTGAATTTCCAAGTAGCCGGGCGCTGGGGAAAAGATTGGGCGTTTCCCATACGACCATTGCCAACAAGTTGCGGGATTATTCGTTGAACAAGTCGGTGGAGTAATCTGGAAGTTTATCGAGGCTGAAATTGATCGCAGGGCAAGCCCGCTCCCACGAATGCAAAAGTGGTGGGAGGGGCTTGCCTCGCGATAAGCCTATGGCCTCAGCCGTTGGAGCAACCGTTGCCCATCACGCGGTATTCGAGAATGTGCTTCTGGCCCTGGGAGTCCTCATAGGTCATGCGCGCAGGCACCACTTCGCAGACGTTCGGCACTTCGCTCATGGAGATGACGCGGGCGATGTCCAGGTGCTGCGAATAACTGTACTGTTCAACCGGAATCTGCTCGACATCTTTTGCTTCGCCGGCCAGTGCCGCGCCGCAAAGACCGCCAAGTACCAATACCAGTAAAGCTTTCATTTTCAATTTACCTGTCTAAGGTCGTGAGGGGGCGCGCGGCGCTTGTGGCGCCGCGAGTGCAACTAAGTTTCAACTATCAGGATGAGGTGCGGATTAACGTTGCCTTCGTGGGGGCTGTTTCCAAGTTAATCGCTTTGCCGTTGCTGGCGAGGTGAATTCTAGGAGGGTGGCCAGGGCTGAAACAGAGCGGGTTTTGATAAAGTCTTTTGACAGAATCTGTAACAATCCCTGGCAAAGCGCTGCCGTTTCCCGTCTGCGATGGCTGGATGCCATGTACTAGAGCGGTCGCTGCACATTCGTGGATTGACGGTCCGTCGCGTTACTACCAACGTCGAATGGTCTTTGTCGCTCTGGTACAGTTACAAACGCTTCCATACAAAAACAACTATTACACCGAGGTAACACAGATGAGTGCGGCTCCACTGTATCCCGTTCGTCCCGAGGTTGCGGCCAGTACCCTGACCGACGAGGCCACCTACAAGGCCATGTACCAGCAATCGGTGATCAACCCGGACGGCTTCTGGCGTGAGCAGGCCCAGCGTCTGGACTGGATCAAGCCCTTCACCAAGGTCAAGCAGACCTCGTTCGACGACCACCATGTCGATATCAAATGGTTTGCCGACGGCACTCTGAACGTCTCCTACAACTGCCTGGACCGCCACCTCGAAGAGCGCGGCGACCAACTGGCGATCATCTGGGAAGGCGACGACCCTTCCGAGCATCGCAACATCACCTACCGTGAGCTCCACGAGCAGGTCTGCAAATTCGCCAACGCCCTGCGTGGCCAGGACGTGCACCGCGGTGACGTGGTCACCATCTACATGCCGATGATCCCCGAGGCCGTGGTCGCCATGCTGGCCTGCGCGCGCATTGGCGCGATCCATTCGGTGGTGTTCGGCGGCTTCTCGCCCGAGGCACTGGCCGGTCGGATCATCGACTGCAAGTCCAAGGTGGTGATCACCGCCGACGAAGGCCTGCGTGGTGGCCGCCGTACCCCGCTCAAGGCCAACGTCGACCTGGCCTTGACCAACCCTGAAACCAGCAGCGTGCAAAAGATCATCGTGTGCAAGCGCACCGGTGGCGACATCGCCTGGCACCAGCACCGCGACATCTGGTACGAAGACCTGATGAAGGTCGCCTCCAGCCACTGTGCGCCGAAAGAAATGGGTGCCGAGGAGGCGTTGTTCATCCTCTATACCTCTGGATCCACCGGCAAGCCCAAGGGTGTGCTGCACACTACCGGTGGCTACCTGGTGTATGCCGCGCTGACCCACGAGCGCGTGTTCGACTACCGTCCGGGCGAAGTGTACTGGTGCACCGCCGACGTGGGCTGGGTCACCGGCCACAGCTACATCGTCTATGGCCCGCTGGCCAATGGTGCGACCACGCTGCTGTTCGAAGGCGTGCCGAACTACCCGGACATCACCCGCGTGTCGAAGATCGTCGACAAGCACAAGGTCAACATCCTCTACACCGCGCCGACCGCCATCCGCGCCATGATGGCCGAGGGCGAGGCGGCGGTCGCCGGCGCCGATGGCTCCAGCCTGCGCCTGCTGGGTTCGGTGGGCGAGCCGATCAACCCTGAAGCCTGGAACTGGTACTACAAGACTGTCGGCAAGGAGCGTTGCCCGATCGTCGACACCTGGTGGCAGACCGAGACCGGCGGTATCCTCATCAGCCCGCTGCCGGGCGCCACGGGGCTCAAACCGGGTTCGGCAACCCGTCCGTTCTTCGGCGTGGTACCGGCGCTGGTTGACAACCTGGGCAACCTGATCGACGGCGCCGCCGAGGGCAACCTGGTGATCCTCGATTCCTGGCCGGGCCAGTCGCGTTCGCTGTACGGTGACCACGACCGCTTCGTCGACACCTACTTCAAGACCTTCCGTGGCATGTACTTCACCGGTGACGGTGCCCGTCGCGACGAGGATGGCTACTACTGGATCACCGGTCGCGTGGACGACGTGCTCAACGTTTCTGGCCACCGCATGGGCACCGCCGAGATCGAAAGCGCGATGGTGGCGCATCCGAAGGTCGCCGAGGCTGCAGTGGTGGGCGTGCCGCACGACATCAAGGGGCAGGGCATCTATGTCTATGTCACCCTCAATGCCGGCGAGGAGTCGAGCGAGCAGCTGCGCCTCGAGCTGAAGAACTGGGTGCGCAAGGAGATCGGCCCGATCGCTTCGCCGGATGTGATCCAGTGGGCGCCGGGGCTGCCCAAGACTCGCTCGGGCAAGATCATGCGCCGCATCCTGCGCAAGATTGCCACTGGCGAGTACGGCGCGCTGGGTGATATCTCCACCCTGGCTGATCCAGGGGTGGTGCAGCACCTGATCGACACCCACAAGGCGATGAGCCTGGCCACCGCCTGAGTAGAGCCATCGCGGCAAGCTCGCCCCTGAATGTCGTGGGAGCGGGCCCCGCAATGAGGCCGCCAGCAAAACCCCGCCCGACACCCGGCGGGGTTTTTGCTTTACTGATGCAAACTGTTACTCCGACATTCATCGGTAACCGTCGCTGTCACCGATTTCGCCCAAATGCGGGGCTTGTGGAAACATCTGTGTGCCAAATGAGTGCATTCTGCGAGCATTTCATGCGGGGGCGCACGCTGCACTTGCCGGAATACAAGGCTTTGCCAATAATGGGCCCGCTTATTGCTTTGGGTATAGGTTATTTCTCTTTTGCTCTTGCATATCTCGCAGGAGCTGTCAATATCGCCCGCCGCGGTTCCTGGCGCTTCTGTAATTAGTTGTCGCTTTGAAGAAATATCGACCTCCGGGCTGTCGCTAGAATGCCACTCACTCGCTCGTGGTCTGCGACCTTGGTCGAAACCTGCGCGGCTCGCGCTGTACCCATTCGCATATCGGGCAGCTGTTACAACTGCCTTGTATTGCCCCGTACCGATGGAGTTACCTGATGAAGAAGCTCGCACTGCTTGGCGCCTTGGCGCTTTCCGTGTTTTCCCTGGTATCGCAGGCCGATGAGAAGCCGTTGAAGATCGGTATCGAGGCGGCCTACCCACCCTTCGCCTTCAAGCAGCCCGATGGCAATCTCGCTGGTTTCGACTACGACATCGGCAACGCCCTGTGCGAACAGATGAAAGCCAAGTGCACCTGGGTCGAGCAGGAATTCGACGGCCTGATCCCGGCACTGAAGGTGCGCAAGATCGACGCCATCCTGTCATCCATGTCGATCACCGACGACCGCAAGAAATCGGTCGACTTCACCAAGCGCTACTACCTGACCCCGGCTCGCCTGGTGATGAAGCAAGGCACTACTGTCAGCGACAGCCTGGCTGAGCTGAAGGGCAAGAAGATCGGTGTGCAGCGTGGCTCGATCCACGACCGTTTCGCCAAGGAAGTCCTGGCCCCGCAAGGCGCCACCGTGGTGCCCTACGGCACCCAGAACGAAATCTACCTGGACGTCGCCGCCGGTCGCCTGGACGGCACCGTGGCCGACGCCACCCTGCTCGAGGACGGCTTCCTGAAGACCGACGCCGGCAAGGGCTTCGCCTTCGTGGGGCCGGCTTTCACCGACACCAAGTACTTCGGTGATGGCGTAGGTATTGCCGTGCGCAAGGGCGACACCGCCAACGCCGAGCGCATCAACGCCGCCATCGACGCGATTCGCGCCAACGGCAAATACAAAGAGATCGAGAAGAAGTACTTCAACTTCGACATCTACGGTCCAGACTCGAAGTAAGCCATCGAGTTTCACCTGTGCAATGGTGCAAACAGCAGAATCTCTGAGGTTTGCACCATTTTTCATTCCCAAGCCCTGAGGAATACGAATCATGTTGAAAGGCTATGGGGCAGTCATCCTCGACGGGGCGTGGCTGACGCTGCAGCTCGCCTTGTCGTCGATGGCCCTGGCCATTGTCCTCGGCCTGATTGGCGTGGCGCTGCGTTTGTCGCCGGTACGCTGGTTGGCCTGGCTGGGGGATCTGTACTCCACGGTGATCCGTGGCATCCCTGACCTGGTCCTGATCCTGCTGATCTTCTATGGCGGCCAGGACATCATCAACCGGGTGGCGCCGCTGCTCGGCTATGACGACTATATTGACCTCAATCCCCTGGTCGCCGGCATCGGCACGCTGGGCTTCATCTTTGGCGCGTACCTGTCGGAAACCTTCCGCGGTGCCTTCCTCGGCATCCCCAAGGGCCAGGCAGAGGCGGGCGCGGCCTATGGCATGAGCGGGGTCCAGGTGTTCTTCCGCATCATGGTGCCGCAGATGATCCGTCTGGCGATCCCGGGCTTCACCAACAACTGGCTGGTGCTGACCAAGGCGACCGCGCTGATTTCGGTGGTCGGCCTGCAGGACATGATGTTCAAGGCCAAGCAGGCGGCGGACGCCACCCGCGAACCCTTCACCTTCTTCCTTGCGGTGGCGGCGTTGTACCTGGTGCTGACCAGTGTCTCGCTGCTGGCGCTGAAGTATCTCGAGAAGCGCTACTCGGTGGGCGTCAAGGCGGTTGAGCTATGATCTTCGACTACAACGTCATCTGGGAAGCCATGCCGCTGTATCTGGGCGGTCTGCTGACCACCCTTAAGCTGCTGGCGTTGTCGCTGCTGTTCGGCTTGCTGGCGGCCATCCCGCTGGGCTTGATGCGCGTCTCGAAACAGCCGCTGGTGAACATGAGCGCCTGGCTTTACACCTACGTGATCCGCGGCACGCCGATGCTGGTACAGCTGTTCCTGATCTACTACGGCCTGGCCCAGTTCGAGGCGGTGCGCGAGAGCTTCCTGTGGCCGTGGCTGTCCAGCGCGACCTTCTGCGCCTGTCTGGCCTTCGCCGTCAATACCAGCGCCTACACCGCCGAGATCATTGCCGGTAGCCTCAAGGCCACGCCCCACGGCGAGATCGAGGCGGCCAAGGCTATCGGCATGTCGCGCATGAAGATGTACCGCCGCATCCTGCTGCCGTCCGCGCTGCGCCGGGCGCTGCCGCAGTACAGCAACGAAGTGATCATGATGCTGCAGACCACCAGCCTGGCGTCGATCGTCACCCTGATCGACATCACCGGTGCCGCGCGCACGGTCAACGCCCAGTACTACCTGCCTTTCGAGGCCTACATCACGGCGGGCGTGTTCTACCTGTGCCTGACCTTCATCCTCGTGCGCCTGTTCAAGATGGCCGAACGCCGCTGGCTCGGTTACCTGGCGCCGCGCAAGCACTGACCGCTCTGTGAGATCCGACAGTATGTACAAACTCCAAATCCAAGACCTGCACAAGCGCTACGGCAGCCATGAGGTGCTCAAGGGCGTCTCCCTCGAAGCCAAGGCAGGCGACGTGATCAGCATCATCGGCTCCAGCGGTTCGGGCAAATCGACCTTCCTGCGTTGCATCAACCTGCTCGAGCAGCCGCACGCGGGCAAGATCCTGCTCAACAACGAAGAGCTCAAGCTGGTTGCCGGCAAGGACGGCGCGCTCAAGGCCGCCGATCCGAAGCAGCTGCAACGCATGCGTTCGCGCCTGTCGATGGTGTTCCAGCACTTCAACCTGTGGTCGCACATGACTGCGCTGGAAAACGTCATCGAGGCACCGGTGCACGTGCTGGGCGTCAACAAGAAGGAAGCGCTGGAGAAGGCCGAGCACTACCTGGCCAAGGTCGGTGTGTCCCACCGCAAGGACGCTTTCCCCGGGCACATGTCCGGTGGCGAGCAGCAGCGTGTGGCCATTGCCCGCGCCCTGGCCATGGAGCCGGAGGTGATGCTGTTCGACGAGCCGACTTCGGCGCTGGATCCGGAGCTGGTGGGCGATGTGCTCAAGGTCATGCAATCGCTGGCCCAGGAAGGCCGTACCATGGTCGTGGTCACCCATGAGATGGGCTTTGCCCGCGAGGTTTCCAACCAGCTGGTGTTCCTGCACAAGGGCCTGGTGGAAGAGCGGGGCTGCCCGCGTGAAGTGCTGGTCAATCCGCAGTCGGAGCGCCTCAAGCAGTTCCTTTCCGGCAGCCTGAAGTAAAGGCTGCACTTTGCACCATGATGGGGCATGCTGCGCAACGCACGCAGCATGCCACGGCGCCACAAGCGCGACCCTCCTTTTCAGGTTTCGGACCACGCCCTATGACCACCCAGCGAATCGGATTTCTCATCTGGCCCAGCACCAAGCCGCTGACCCTGGCGCTGGCCGAAGAGGTGTTGCAGGTGGCCCAGCGGGTGCATCCGGACGTGGTCTATACAATGTCCTTCTTGCAGGCCGAGGCCGGGCAGGAGGGCGCTTGGCGCCTGCCGGGCGAAGCGTGGGCCGGCCGCCTGGAGGGCTATCACAAGCTGTTCCTGCTGGCTGATGAACCGCCGGCGGCGATCGGTTCGGCATTGTCCGCCGCGCTCAAGCAGTTGGCGCGCAGCGGTTGCATGATCGGCGGCTTGTCTGCCGGGGTGTACCCGCTGGCCGCCTTGGGCCTGCTTGACGGCTACCGCGCTGCGGTGCACTGGCGCTGGCAGGATGATTTCGCCGAACGTTTCCCCAAGGTGATCGCCACCAGTCACCTGTTCGACTGGGATCGCGATCGCCTGACCGCCTGCGGCGGCATGGCGGTGACCGACCTGCTGCTGGCGGTGCTCGCTCGGGACCACGGGGCGGAACTGGCCGGTGCGGTGTCGGAAGAACTGGTGGTCGAGCGCATTCGCGAAGGTGGCGAGCGCCAGCGTATTCCACTGCAGAACCGCCTGGGCTCCAGCCACCCCAAGCTCACCCAGGCGGTGCTGCTGATGGAGGCCAACATCGAAGAGCCGCTGACCACCGACGAAATCGCCCAGCACGTATGCGTTTCCCGCCGCCAGCTGGAGCGTATCTTCAAGCAGTACCTTAATCGCGTGCCCAGCCAGTACTACTTGGAGCTGCGCCTGAACAAGGCGCGGCAGATGCTGATGCAGACCAGCAAGTCGATCATCCAGATCGGCCTGTCCTGCGGGTTCTCCTCCGGGCCGCATTTCTCCAGCGCGTATCGCAATTTCTTTGGTGCCACGCCGCGCGAAGACCGTAACCAGCGACGTAACAGCAGCCCGTTCGAGCTGAGTTCGGCACCGGCCGAGCGCGGCTGAGATTTCATTGGGGCTGCTCCGCAGCCCATCGCCGGCAAGCCGGCTCCCACCGGTGCGTGTAGGTCTTGGGGGTGATGTGTTCGGGTGTGACCTTATCGCTGGTAACCCAGCACTCATACGGATGGCACCTGGCTTAAGGGTGGCGCGGTCGGGGTGGGAGCCGGCTTGCCGGCGATGGGCGCGCAGCGGCCCTTTCTTCTGAAGTGAACAACCGTTCTCCCAATTTGCGCTGCCATCTCCCCGCGACCTTGTCCTGCCGTTACACTGCGCGATTGCGACACTGTTTGTCGCATTGCCGAAAACCGCGTGAAAACTCGGTTTGGCGCTGTAACAAGTTGTCGCCTGGCAGCAAGGACAGGCGCCGATCAGTCCTTACAATCCCTTCATCGCTCGCCACTTCCAGGCCAGCGTTCCTCTTCAGGAGACTCAGATGTCCGTTGAGCAAGCCCCGGTGCAACGTGCCGATTTCGACCAGGTCATGGTCCCCAACTACTCCCCGGCGGCCTTCATTCCTGTGCGAGGCGAGGGTTCCCGAGTATGGGACCAGTCCGGGCGCGAGCTGATCGATTTTGCTGGCGGCATCGCGGTCAACGCTCTGGGTCACTGCCATCCGGCGCTGGTCAAGGCGCTGACCGAGCAGGCCAATACCCTCTGGCATGTCTCCAACGTGTTCACCAACGAGCCGGCTTTGCGCCTGGCGCACAAGCTGGTGGATGCGACCTTTGCCGAGCGCGCGTTCTTCTGCAACTCCGGCGCCGAAGCCAACGAGGCCGCCTTCAAGCTGGCCCGCCGTGTCGCCCATGATCGCTTCGGTCCCGAGAAGCACGAAATCATCGCCACTGTGAACAGCTTCCACGGTCGCACCCTGTTCACCGTCAGCGTCGGTGGACAGCCCAAGTATTCCGACGGCTTCGGCCCGAAGATCACCGGCATCAGCCATGTGCCGTACAACGACCTGGAAGCGTTGAAGGCGCAGATCTCCGACAAGACCTGCGCCGTGGTCATCGAGCCGATCCAGGGCGAGAGCGGTGTGGTGCCGGCCGACAAGGCCTACCTGGAAGGCGCGCGCAAGCTGTGCGACGAACACAACGCGCTGCTGATCTTCGATGAAGTGCAGACCGGCGTCGGTCGCACCGGCTCGCTGTATGCCTATCAGCACTACGGCGTCACCCCGGATATTCTGACCAGTGCCAAGAGTCTGGGCGGCGGCTTCCCGATCGGTGCCATGCTGACCACCAGCGACCTGGCCAAGCATCTGGCCGTCGGCACCCACGGCACCACCTACGGCGGCAACCCGCTGGGCTGTGCCGTGGCCTGCGCCGTGCTGGATGTGGTCAATACCCCGCAGACGCTGGCCGGCATCAAGGCCAAGCACGAACGCTTCAAGACCCGCCTGGAGAAGATCGGCCAGGAAACCGGCCTGTTCACCCTGGTGCGCGGTGTCGGCCTGCTGATCGGCTGTGTGCTCAGTGACGCCTGGAAGGGCAAGGCCAAGGACATCCTCAACGCCGCCGAGAAGGAAGGCGTGATGGTCCTGCAGGCAGGTCCCGATGTCGTGCGCTTCGCCCCGAGCCTGGTGGTCGAGGACCGCGATATCGATGAAGGCCTGGAGCGCTTCGAGCGCGCTGTGCGCAAACTGACCCAGGGCTGATCCTGCGGTGCTGTTGCCGGCCTCGAGCGAGGCCGGTGATACCTGATTCCAGTGCGGGCACCTGCTTGCAGGTAGTGGCGCGTGCCCGCCGTTTTTTCGTGCCGAGGTGATCGGCCCGCTTTCCCGAAAGGAGTGACACCATGCTGGTGATGCGCCCCGCGCAAATGGCTGATCTGAACGAAGTGCAGCGCATGGCTGCCGACAGCCCCATTGGTGTCACCTCGCTGCCGGACGACGCTGGGCGTCTGGGCGACAAGATCGCCGCGTCGGAAACCTCTTTTGCCGCCGAGGTCAGCTTCAACGGCGAGGAGAGCTACTTCTTCGTGCTCGAGGACAGCGCCACCGGCAAGCTGGTCGGCTGCTCGGCCATCGTCGCCTCGGCCGGCTACTCCGAGCCGTTCTACAGCTTCCGCAACGAGACCTTCGTGCACGCCTCCCGCGAGCTGAAGATCCACAACAAGATCCACGTCCTGTCGCTGTGCCACGACCTTACCGGCAACAGCCTGCTGACCAGCTTCTACGTGGTGCCAGAGCTGGTGACCAGCGCCTTCGCCGAGCTCAACTCGCGTGGTCGCCTGCTGTTCATGGCCTCGCACCCGGAGCGCTTCGCCGAGTCGGTGGTGACCGAGATCGTCGGTTACAGCGACGAGCAGGGCGAGTCACCGTTCTGGGACGCCATCGGCCGCAACTTCTTCGACCTCAATTACGCCGATGCCGAGCGCCTGTGTGGCCTGAAGAGCCGCACTTTCCTCGCCGAACTGATGCCGCACTACCCGATCTATGTGCCGCTGTTGCCGGACGCCGCGCAGGAAGCCATGGGCCAGGTGCACCCGCGGGCGCAGATCACCTTCGACATCCTCATGCGCGAAGGCTTCGAGACCGAGCACTACATCGACATCTTTGACGGCGGCCCGACCCTGCATGCCCGTGCCTCGGGCATACGCTCCATCGCCCAGAGCCGGGTGGTGCCGGTCAAGCTCGACGAGTCGCCGGTCAAGGGCGGCCGTCCGTACCTGGTGTGCAACGGCCAGTTGCAGGATTACCGCGCCGTGCTGCTGGAACTGGACTGGGTTCCGGGTAAGCCGGTCAACCTCAGCGGCGAAGCCGCCGAGGCCCTGGGTGTCGGCGAAGGCGCCAGCGTGCGCCTGGTCGCGGTCTGAAACGCCGCAACAGAGAGTTTCGCGGCAGGCACAGACCGCCGCACAAGGAGATAGCATGATCGTTCGTCCTGTACGCAGCAGCGATTTACCCGCGCTGATCGAGTTGGCCCGCAGTACCGGCACCACCGGGCTGACCACCCTGCCTGCCAACGAGGATCGCCTCGGCCAGCGGGTCGGTTGGGCGGAAAAGAGCTTCCGCGGCGAAGCCGAGCGCGGCGACACCGACTACTTGTTCGTGCTGGAGAACGACGAGGGCCTGGTGGTCGGCATCAGCGCCATCGCCGGCGCCGTCGGCCTGCGCGAGCCCTGGTACAACTACCGGGTCGGCCTGACCGTCAGTGCCTCCCAGGAATTGAACATCTACCGCGAGATTCCCACGCTGTTCCTGGCCAACGACCTGACCGGCAACTCCGAGTTGTGTTCGCTGTTCCTGCGCAGTGATTACCGCAGCGGGCTCAATGGCCGTCTACTGTCCAAGGCGCGCATGCTGTTCATCGCCGAGTTCCCGCAGCTGTTCGGCAACAAGATCATCGCCGAGATGCGCGGTATGTCCGATGAGGTAGGCCGTTCGCCATTCTGGGAAAGCCTGGGCCGGCACTTCTTCAAGATGGAGTTCAGCCAGGCCGATTACCTCACCGGCGTGGGCAACAAGTCGTTCATCGCCGAGCTGATGCCCAAGTTCCCGCTGTACACCTGCTTCCTCTCGGAAGCGGCGCGCAACGTCATCGGCCGCGTGCACACCGACACCGAGCCGGCGCTGGCCATGCTCAAGCGCGAAGGCTTCAACTACCAGGGCTACGTCGACATCTTCGACGCAGGCCCCGCCATCGAGTGCGAGACCTCGAAGATCCGCGCCGTGCGTGACAGCGAGACCCTGGTGCTGGCCGTTGGTACACCAGGCGACGACGCCACCCCTTTCATCATCCACAACCGCAAGCGCGAAGACTGCCGCATCACGGCCGCGCCGGCGCGCCTGGCCGCAGGCACCCTGGTGGTCGATCCGCAGACCGCCAAACGCCTGCGCCTGGGCGCCGGTGACAACGTGCGCGCCGTGCCACTGTCCGCCGGTCGGGAGGCCCAGTAAATGAAGACGCACTACATTGCCGGCCAATGGCTGGCTGGCCAGGGCGAAGCCCTGCAGTCGCTCAACCCCGTCACCCAGGCGGTGATCTGGCAAGGGCAGGGCGCCGATGCTGCACAGGTAGACAATGCCGTGCAGGCTGCCCGTCAGGCGTTCCCCGGCTGGGCGTCGCTGAGCCTGGATGCGCGTATTGGCGTGCTGGAGGCCTTCGCCGAGAAGCTCAAGGCCAATGCCGAGGCGCTGTCGCGCTGCATTGGCGAAGAAACCGGCAAGCCGCTATGGGAATCGGCCACCGAAGTGACCAGCATGGTCAACAAAGTCGCCATTTCGGTGCAGAGCTACCGTGAGCGTACCGGCGAGAAGAGCGGCCCGCTGGCCGACGCCACTGCCGTGCTGCGCCACAAGCCCCATGGCGTGGTGGCGGTGTTTGGCCCGTACAACTTCCCCGGTCATTTGCCCAACGGCCATATCGTTCCGGCGCTGCTGGCCGGCAACTGCGTGGTGTTCAAACCCAGCGAGCTGACCCCCAAGGTTGCCGAGCTGACGGTCAAGTGCTGGATTGAGGCTGGGTTGCCGGCTGGCGTGCTCAACCTGATCCAGGGCGCCCGTGAAACTGGCGCGGCGCTGGCCGGAAATCCTGGTATCGACGGTCTGTTCTTCACCGGCTCCAGCCGTACCGGCAACCTGCTGCACCAGCAGTTCGCCGGCCGCCCGGACAAGATCCTGGCCCTGGAGATGGGCGGCAACAACCCGCTGCTGGTCGACGAGGTCAAGGACTTGGACGCGGCGGTGTACACCATCATCCAGTCGGCCTTCATCTCCGCCGGCCAGCGTTGCACCTGTGCCCGCCGCCTGTTGGTGCCGCAGGGCGCCTGGGGCGACGCGCTGATCCAGCGCCTGGTCGAGGTGAGCCGCAGCATCAGTGTCGGCGCATTCGACCAGCAGCCCGCGCCGTTCATGGGTTCGGTGATTTCGCTGCAGGCGGCTCGCGCCCTGCTGGCGGCCCAGGCCGAACTGCTCGGCAAGGGCGCAGTGGCGCTGCTGGAGATGACCCAGCCGCAGGCTGACGCCGCCTTGCTTACCCCCGGCATCATCGATGTCACTGCGGTGGCCGGGCGCCCGGACGAGGAGTTCTTCGGCCCATTGCTGCAGGTGATCCGTTACACCGATTTCGATGCGGCAATCGAGGAAGCCAACAATACCCAGTACGGCCTGGCTGCTGGCCTGTTATCGGATTCCAACGCCCGCTACCAGCACTTCTGGCTGCGCAGTCGCGCCGGCATCGTCAACTGGAACAAGCAACTGACCGGCGCCGCCAGCAGCGCGCCGTTCGGTGGCGTCGGTGCCAGTGGCAACCACCGCGCCAGCGCCTACTACGCGGCGGACTACTGCGCCTACCCCGTGGCTTCGCTGGAGACCGCGAATCTCGTACTGCCGGCGACCCTGACGCCGGGCGTCACCCTATAACAACAGGTCTCGGAGCCTTGCCGATGAAATCCTTTGAAGTGAATTTTGATGGCCTGGTGGGGCCAACCCACAACTACGGCGGCCTGTCTTACGGCAACGTGGCCTCGCAGAGCAACAGCCAGCAGGGTTCCAACCCGCGCGAGGCGGCGCGCCAGGGCCTGGCGAAGATGAAAGCGCTGATGGAAATGGGCTTCAAGCAGGGCGTGCTGGCCCCGCAGGAGCGCCCGGACGTGGCCGCATTGCGTCGCCTCGGCTTCACCGGCAACGACGCCGAAGTGATCCAGCGTGCCGCCAAGGAGGCCATGCCGCTGCTGGTTGCCAGCTGTTCGGCGTCGAGCATGTGGGTGGCCAACGCCGCCACTGTCAGCCCTAGTGCCGACACTGCGGACGGTCGTGTGCACTTCACCGCCGCCAACCTGAACTGCAAGTACCATCGCAGCATCGAGCACCCGACTACCAGCCGGGTGCTGGACGCCATGTTCAACGATGACAAGCACTTCGCTCACCACCCGGCCTTGCCGGCCGTGGCGCAGTTCGGTGACGAAGGCGCAGCGAACCATACGCGTTTCTGCCGTGCCTATGGCGAAGCGGGTGTCGAGTTCTTCGTCTACGGCCGTAGCGCCTTCGACAGCCGCTACCCAGCGCCGCAGAAGTACCCGGCGCGCCAGACTCTGGAGGCTTCCCAGGCTGTCGCCCGCCTGCATGGGTTGAGCGCTGACGGCGTGGTCTACGCTCAACAGAACCCGGCAGTGATCGACCAGGGCGTGTTCCACAACGACGTGATCTCGGTAGGCAACGGCGAGGTGCTGTTCTACCACGAGGACGCCTTCCTCGAGACCGATGCGGTGCTTGGCCAACTGCAGGCTAAACTGGCCAGCAAGGGTGGCCGCTTCCAGGGTATCTGCGTGCCGCGCGCGGCGGTGACGGTGGAGGACGCGGTGCGTTCCTATCTGTTCAACAGTCAGTTGCTCAGCCGCGAAGACGGCTCGATGCTGTTGGTGGTGCCGGAAGAGTGCCGCAACAACGAGCGCGTCTGGGCGTATCTGGGGCAACTGACCAGCCAGGGCGGCCCGGTGACGGAGGTCAAGGTGTTCGACCTCAAGCAGAGCATGCAGAACGGCGGTGGCCCGGCTTGCCTGCGCTTGCGCGTGGCGTTGAAGGAAAACGAACTAGCAGCGGTCAACCAAGGCGTTATCATGACCGCCCCGCTGTACGACACCCTGGTGCAATGGGTCGACAAGAACTACCGCGATCGCCTCGGCGAGACCGACCTGGCCGACCCGCAGTTGCTGGTGGAATGCCGCACGGCACTGGATGAACTGACCCAGATCCTCAAGCTGGGTTCGGTCTATCCGTTCCAACGCCAACCTTGAAGAGAGAAATTGCAATGTCCGACGCCCTGCGCCTGATCCTGGAAGATGAAGACGGCACCCAGCTGGAAACCTCGTGCACCCGTTTTGCCGTGGTCTGGCAAGGCAAGGAAGTGTGGATCCAGCAGGACGGCCGCGGCCAGCTGCTGATCGGCGTCGATGTCGAGGAAGACGACACCGAGTACGCCAACCTGCTGCTGCGCCCGATGGCCACCAACCTGGTCAGCCTGCAACTGGAAATGGAGCCGGCCGATGTCGCCGGTGACGACGACCACGTCCATGGCCCGGACTGCGGCCACCACCACTAAGGAAGCGCCTATGCTCGCCCTTGGCAAACTGCTTGAGCTGACCCTGACCGATCACGAACCGGCCGAGAAGACCCAAGTGACCACCCGGGGCGTGCGTTTGCGCTGGCTGGGGGAGGGTGCGCTGGAAGTGCGCCCGCCCGAAGGTGAGGATTGCGGGCTCGACCTGCTGCTGTCGGCCGGTATCCATGGCAACGAGACAGCGCCGATCGAGTTGCTCGAAAGGCTGCTGCACGGCGTGGCCAACGGCAAGATCAAGCCGCGTGCGCGGGTGCTGTTCCTGTTCGGCAACCCGGCGGCGATCCGCAAGGGTGAGCGCTTCATCGAGCAGGACATCAACCGCCTGTTCAATGGCCGCCACGAACTCTCCAGTGGCTTCGAGGCATTGCGGGCCGCGGAGCTGGAGCAGTTTGCCCGGGTGTTCTTCAGCAAGCCCGAACGCACCCGCCTGCACTACGACCTGCATACCGCCATTCGTGGGTCCAAGATCGAGCAGTTCGCGCTGTACCCCTACAAGGAGGGGCGCCTGCACTCTCGTCGAGAGCTGGCGCGTCTGGCAGCGGCCGGCATGCAGGCGGTACTGCTGCAGAGCAAGTCGTCGATCACCTTCAGCGCCTTCACCTATGAGCAGCTCGATGCCGAAGCCTTTACCCTGGAGCTCGGCAAGGCACGGCCGTTCGGGCAGAACGAGGAGGTCAATCTCGACAGGCTCGAAGCGCGTCTGATCCAGCTCATCGAAGATACCGAACCGGTAACCGAGCAGTCCCTGGATGGCCTCAAGCTGTTCAGTGTCGCCCGCGAGATCATCAAGCACAGCGACAGTTTCCGCCTGCACCTGCCGGCGGACATCGAGAACTTCTCCGAGCTGAAAAAGGGCGATCTGCTGGCCGAGGATCTAGCCGAGACGCGTTGGGTGGTGGAGGAGGAGGGCGCACGAATCATCTTCCCCAACCCCAAGGTGAAGAACGGGCTGCGCGCCGGCATTCTGATCGTCCCGGATTCGGGGCAACGCCTGGCCTGATTCCCTTAGGCGCGGGGCAAGCCCGCGCCTGCGATTTTGGATCCCTTCGGTGATGAAATTCTTTTAATTCACCAACCTGTTAATTTTCCCTGTCCCGGGACCGTAATTGGCTTGCCAGTAGCGAAACGCTGGCGATAGCATCGCGGTCATGCCGTTTTCAATTGCTTTAGCCCTGCAAGCCGTCCAATCGACGGTTTCTATCGCATAAACACACTGCACCGAGACTGCAGGACCGATATAATGCGGCCCTTTGCCGTCGTTTCGTCGATTCGACGTGTGGCCGCCGTTTCCGTGGAAGAACCTATGAAAAGCGCAGAAATCCGTGAAGCCTTCCTCCGCTTCTTCGAAGAGCAGGGACATACTCGCGTTGCCTCCAGCTCCCTGATCCCGGGCAATGACCCGACCCTGCTGTTCACCAACGCCGGCATGAACCAGTTCAAGGACTGCTTCCTCGGCCAGGAAAAGCGCGCCTACACCCGCGCCGTGAGCAGCCAGAAGTGCGTGCGCGCCGGTGGCAAGCACAACGACCTGGAAAACGTCGGCTACACCGCCCGCCACCATACGTTCTTCGAGATGCTGGGCAACTTCAGCTTCGGCGACTATTTCAAGCGCGATGCCATCACCTTCGCCTGGACCTTCCTGACCTCGGACAAGTGGCTGAACCTGCCCAAGGAAAAGCTGTGGGTCACCGTCTACGCCAGCGACGACGAAGCCTACGACATCTGGACCAAGGAAGTCGGCGTCCCCGCCGAGCGCATGGTGCGCATCGGCGACAACAAGGGCGCCCCATACGCTTCCGACAATTTCTGGACCATGGGCGATACCGGCCCGTGCGGCCCGTGCACCGAGATCTTCTACGACCACGGCGCTGATATCTGGGGCGGCCCACCCGGCTCGCCGGAAGAAGACGGCGATCGCTACATCGAGATCTGGAACAACGTCTTCATGCAGTTCAACCGCACCGCCGATGGTGTGCTGCACCCGCTGCCCGCCCCGTCGGTAGATACTGGCATGGGCCTGGAGCGCATCAGTGCGGTGATGCAGCATGTGCACTCGAACTACGAGATCGACCTGTTCCAGAGCCTGCTGGCCGCCGCCGCCGAAGCCATCGGCTGCAGCAACGACGACCAACCGTCGCTGAAGGTGGTCGCCGACCATATCCGCTCCTGCGGCTTCCTGATTGCCGACGGTGTGTTGCCGTCCAACGAAGGCCGTGGCTACGTGCTGCGCCGCATCATTCGCCGCGCCTGCCGCCACGGCAACAAGCTAGGCGCCAAGGGCAGCTTCTTCCACAAGATCGTCGCCGCCCTGGTCGCCGAGATGGGCGAAGCCTTCGCTGAGCTGAAGAGCCAGCAGGCACACATCGAGCGCGTGCTCAAGACCGAGGAAGAGCAGTTCGCCAAGACCCTCGAGCAGGGCCTGCGTATCCTCGAGCAGGACCTGGCCCAACTGCAGGGCAAGGTCGTCCCGGGCGACGTGGTGTTCAAGCTGTACGACACCTACGGCTTCCCCATGGACCTCACCGCCGACATCGCCCGCGAGCGCGAGCTGACCATCGACGAAGCCGGCTTCGAGCGTGAAATGGAAGCCCAGCGCGAGCGTGCCCGTTCCGCCAGCGCCTTCGGCATGGACTACAACAGCCTGGTCAAGGTCGACACCGCCACCGACTTCCTCGGCTACGACACCACCGAAGGGCAGGGCAAGATCGTCGCCCTGTACAAGGATGGCCAGTCGGTCGACCAGTTGGGCGAAGGTGAGGAGGGTGTGGTCGTGCTCGACCGCACGCCGTTCTATGCCGAGTCCGGTGGCCAGGTCGGCGACAGCGGCTACCTGCAGGCCGGCGCCGCGCGCTTCGACGTGCGCGATACCACCAAGACCGGTGGTGCTTTCCTGCACCACGGCGTGGTCGCCAGCGGTGCTTTGGTCATCGGCTCGCCGGTCGAGGCCAAGGTCGATGCCGAGGTGCAGCACGCCACCTCGCTGAACCACTCGGCCACTCACCTGTTGCACGAAGCGTTGCGCCAGGTGCTGGGCGATCACGTGCAGCAGAAGGGCTCGCTGGTCGACAGCCAGCGCCTGCGTTTCGACTTCAGCCACTTCGAGGCGGTCAAGCCAGAGCAGATCAAGGCCCTGGAAGACATCGTCAACCGCGAAGTGCGCAGGAACACCCCGGTCGAGACCGAGCTGACCGATATCGAAACTGCCAAGGCCAAGGGCGCCATGGCGCTGTTCGGTGAGAAATATGGCGACACCGTGCGCGTGCTGAGCATGGGCGGTGATTTCTCCGTCGAGCTGTGCGGCGGCATCCATGCCAAGCGCACTGGCGATATCAGTCTGTTCAAGATTGTCAGCGAAGGCGGCGTGGCCTCTGGCGTGCGCCGTATCGAAGCGGTCACCGGCGCCGCGGCGCTGGCCTACCTGAACGCTGCCGAAGAGCAGGTCAAGGAAGCCGCGCAGCTGGTCAAGGGCAACCGCGACAACCTGATCGACAAGCTGTCGGCTGTGCTCGAGCGCAACCGCCAGCTGGAAAAGCAGCTCGAGCAGCTGCAGGCCAAGGCCGCCAGCGCCGCCGGGGACGATCTCTCCAACGCGGCCGTTGAGGTCAAGGGTGCCAAGGTCCTCGCCGCCCGCCTGGATGGGCAGGATGGCAAGGCCCTGCTGGCGCTCGTCGATCAGCTGAAGAACAAGCTCGGCCATGCAGTGATCCTGCTGGGCAGTGAGCATGAGGGCAAGGTCGTGCTGGTGGCTGGCGTGACCAAGGACCTCTCCAGCCAACTCAAGGCTGGCGATCTGATGAAACAAGCCGCTGCGGCGGTCGGTGGCAAGGGCGGTGGTCGCCCTGACATGGCCCAGGGTGGTGGCGTCGACGTCGCCGCGCTGGACAAGGCCCTGGCCCTGGCAGTGCCGTTCGCCGAGCAGGGACTTTGAGATGAGGCGGCCGGCGGTCTATTCGCCGGCCGTTTCATGTTGGATTGTTTTTTGGGGCCCTTTAGGGCTGAGGCACCTTTGAAATGGCGTTGATCGTACAGAAATTTGGCGGTACCTCTGTCGGTTCCATCGAGCGGATCGAGCAGGTTGCCGACAAGGTCAAGAAATTCCGCGAGCAAGGCACCGACCTGGTGGTCGTGCTGTCGGCGATGAGCGGGGAAACCAATCGCCTGATCGACCTGGCGAAGCAGATCACCGACAAGCCCGAACCCCGCGAGCTGGACGTGATCGTCTCGACCGGCGAGCAGGTCACCATCGCCCTGCTGTCCATGGCCCTGATGAAGCGCGGCGTGCCGGCGGTGTCCTACACCGGCAACCAGGTGCGCATCCTCACCGACAGCGCCCACAACAAGGCGCGCATCCTGCAGATCGACGACCAGAAGATCCGCGCCGACCTCAAGGCCGGCCGTGTCGTGGTGGTCGCCGGCTTCCAGGGTGTCGATGAGCACGGCAACATCACCACCCTCGGTCGTGGCGGTTCCGACACCACCGGCGTGGCCCTGGCGGCGGCCCTGAAGGCCGACGAGTGCCAGATCTATACCGATGTCGACGGCGTCTACACCACCGACCCGCGTGTCGTGCCCCAGGCCCAGCGCCTGGAGAAGATCACCTTCGAGGAGATGCTGGAAATGGCCAGCCTCGGCTCCAAGGTGCTGCAGATCCGCTCGGTGGAGTTCGCCGGCAAGTACAACGTCCCGCTGCGCGTGCTGCACAGCTTCAAGGAGGGTCCGGGTACCCTCATTACCATCGATGAAGAGGAATCCATGGAACAGCCGATCATTTCCGGTATCGCCTTCAACCGTGATGAGGCCAAGCTGACCATTCGTGGCGTCCCGGACACCCCAGGCGTTGCCTTCAAGATCCTCGGCCCGATCAGCGCCGCGAACATCGAAGTCGATATGATCGTGCAGAACGTCTCGCACGATAACACCACCGACTTCACCTTCACCGTGCACCGCAACGAGTACGAGAAGGCGCTGAGCGTGCTGGAGAACACCGCCCGCGAAATCGGCGCGCGTGAAGTGATCGGCGACACCAAGATCGCCAAGGTGTCCATCGTCGGCGTCGGCATGCGCTCCCACGCGGGTGTCGCCAGCCGCATGTTCGAAGCCCTGGCCAAGGAGAGCATCAACATCCAGATGATCTCCACCTCCGAGATCAAGGTCTCGGTGGTGATCGAAGAGAAGTACCTGGAGCTGGCTGTACGCGCGCTGCATACCGCGTTCGAGCTTGATGCTCCCGCCCGACAGGGTGAGTAAGACGCTGCCTGGAGGGGCGCGGCTTGCCGCGCCCTTCGCGTTTCTGGCCGCTGCTGGTGTCCCTGTCCAGGCGCCTGTGGTGGTCGATTCGGGTCTGCGCCGTCGTCCCCGGCCAGGCCCTGCTTATCAAAGACTGTTGTCCCTGAAGATTCATGTGAGGAGAAAACTATGCTGATTCTGACTCGTCGGTGCGCCGAGAGCCTGATCATTGGTGACGGTGAGATCACCGTGACGGTCCTGGGTGTCAAAGGCAACCAGGTGCGTATCGGCGTGAGCGCGCCGAAAGAAGTGGCCGTTCACCGCGAGGAAATCTACCTGCGGATCAAGAAAGAGAAGGACGAGGAGCCAAGCCTTTAATTCTTTTGAAGTTTTTTTCAAAAAAAGGGTTGCAAACGAGGAAGGGTGTGTTTAATATTCGCCTCGTGTTGCGGTGAGGTGGCCGAGTGGCCGAAGGCGCTCCCCTGCTAAGGGAGTATACCTCATAAGGGTATCGGGGGTTCGAATCCCCCCTTCACCGCCATTATTTGCCTGGAGCGCTTCAAGCGATCCGAATGGCACAGCAAGACACGGACTCATAGCTCAGCTGGATAGAGTACTCGGCTACGAACCGAGCGGTCGGAGGTTCGAATCCTCCTGAGTCCGCCACTTTTGAAGTGGCTTTGCCTGCAAGGCTGCTTCAATCAACCAGTGGTAACCTGGTCTAAAACTACCCCACGGACTCATAGCTCAGCTGGATAGAGTACTCGGCTACGAACCGAGCGGTCGCAGGTTCGAATCCTGCTGAGTCCGCCACTTTTGAAGTGGTTTTGCTTGCAAAGGCACTTCAATAAGCCAGTGGTAACCTGGCCTAAAACTACCAACCACGGACTCATAGCTCAGCTGGATAGAGTACTCGGCTACGAACCGAGCGGTCGCAGGTTCGAATCCTGCTGAGTCCGCCACTTTTTGAAGTGGCTCTGCTTGCAAAGACGCTTCAACAAGCCAGTGGTAACCTGGCCTAAAACTACCACCACGGACTCATAGCTCAGCTGGATAGAGTACTCGGCTACGAACCGAGCGGTCGCAGGTTCGAATCCTGCTGAGTCCGCCATACATCAAGAAGCCCGCTCATTTGAGCGGGCTTTTTGTTTTTCCATATGCGCTGAATTGTCGCAGATGTCCATCTAAGCTACTGCTGTAGGCCTTCCTTGCAAGGGTCTGCAGCTGAAGATCGAGTCGACACAAAACGAATGTGCTTTTAACGCCAGACCAACCGTCGCACTGATGGCTTCGAGCGTTGTCACAGCTTTAGCGCGCAAACGATTGTTCTAGCCAAAAATTTAAGCGATCCGACAGCTTGCACAGTGTATGATTGCGCCCGTCAGCCCCGCCGGGGCTTGTGGAATACCACCATGGACTTACCCAGTAGTTACTCGCTAACACGCTTCATACAGACAGATCTGACCGATTGATTCTCCCGGCGTGCTCCGCTGCTGGGAGTGGAGTTCGCCTATGACCGAAATCGAAGTAAAGAAAACCCAAGACAGCCTGCAGGATCGCCTGGCCCAGGTGATCGAACTGTTGCAGCGCCAGCGGGTGGTCGAGGACCTGACGCACCGTCAGGAAGGTCATCACCATGACCTGGTGGAAAACCTGGTCCACCGCCAGAACCTGGTCGAGCTGCAGCGCAAGCTCGACGACCTGCACCCCGCCGACATCGCCTACATCCTCGAAGCCCTGCCACTGGACGATCGCCTGACGGTCTGGCAGCTGGTGCGCTCCGACCGTGACGGCGACATCCTGCTTGAAGTCTCCGATGCCGTGCGTCAGACCCTGATCGCCGACATGGACGATCACGAGTTGCTGGCGGCCGCCAAGGAGATGGACGCCGACGAACTCGCCGACCTGGCTCCGGAATTGCCCCGTGACGTCGTCCATGAACTCATGGAGAGTCTCGATGCCCAGCAGCGCGAGCGTGTGCGCTCGGCCCTGAGCTACGACGAGGAGCAGGTCGGTGCATTGATGGACTTCGAGATGGTCACCATTCGCGAAGATGTCAGCCTCGAAGTGGTACTGCGCTACCTGCGCCGGCTCAAGGAGCTGCCAGGGCACACCGACAAGCTGTTCGTGGTCGATTACGACGGTATTCTCAAGGGCGTGCTGCCTATCAAGCGGTTGTTGGTCAACGACCCGGACAAGAAAGTCGCGGAGGTCATGGCCAATGACCCGGTGACCTTCCACCCCGAGGAAGATGCCTACGACGCGGCTCAGGCCTTTGAGCGATACGACTTGGTATCCGCTCCGGTGGTGGACAAGAAAGAGCGCTTGATCGGCCGCCTGACCATCGATGAAATGGTCGATCTGATCCGTGAGGAAAGTGAGAGCGAAGTGCTCAACATGGCCGGTCTGCGCGAAGAGGAAGACATCTTCGCCTCGGTCTGGCGCTCGCTGCGCAACCGTTGGGCGTGGCTTGCCATCAACCTGATCACCGCGTTTGTCGCGTCGCGGGTGATCGGCCTGTTCGAAGGCTCCATCGAGAAGCTGGTGGCCCTGGCGGCATTGATGCCGATCGTTGCCGGTATCGGCGGTAACTCCGGCAACCAGACCATCACCATGATCGTTCGCGCCATGGCGCTGGACCAGGTGTCACCAGGCAACACCAGCCGCCTGATGCGCAAGGAGTTGGCGGTATCGTTGATCAATGGCCTGGTCTGGGGCGGTGTGATCGGGGTGGTGGCGTTCTGGCTGTATGGCAGCTGGTCGCTGGGGCTGGTCATGACCGCCGCGATGACCTTGAACCTGCTGCTGGCAGCGCTGATGGGTGTACTGATCCCGATGACGCTGACGCGCCTGGGCCGAGATCCGGCAATGGGGTCGAGCGTGATGATCACTGCCGTGACCGACAGTGGTGGATTCTTCATCTTCCTCGGCCTGGCAACGCTGTTCCTGATGTAGGTCGACGGAACGCCAGAAACAAGAAAGCCAGCTTACGCTGGCTTTTTTGTGTGCGCTTGGCAGGATCAGGACGCGTCGGCGGCCATTTCCACATCGTGGGCGATGAGGGCGACCAGCGCATTCTGCTGGCGGTGGGACAACTGGCGGAAGCGTTGCAGCAGTTCGCGTTCGTGAAGGCTGAGCTCTGGGCTGTCCAGGCGCATGCTCAGCTCGTCACCCAGAGCACCTTCCTGGATAAGGCTCTGCTCCAGGCGGGCGATGATCTCGGAGTTCATGCTGCGGTGATGGTTGCGCGCTACCTCGGCAATGCGCTCACGCATCCCGTCTGGCAGGCGGACGACAAACTTGTCAGCGGTGCGGCTGGAGTAGATAGCCTGTTTCATTGGGCGCATATAAATTGACCGGTTGTTCTGGTTCAGGGGAGCGGTTCTCAAATTGGCCGCACGGTGGAAGTACGACCGCGGCGACGACAAAATGTTCAACCGTGATGTGATTTTGGTTCTTCATCTTGCCTCATGATCGCCGTTTCCTTGGCGTCAATTCTGTGACAAATAGTGATCTCGATAAAGGCTTTTTGCCAGTACCAATTATCAGAAATGAGCACTGGTTTGAAAAGTTTCACATTCATCGAATTGCACAGGTGTCAGACAAATGCCGTCAAAATCTGGTAAAAGACAGCAAAGGGTCAGGGAAAATCATCAAATGCGCTGGTTTCCCATACATTGAGCATAGTGGCTATGCAATATGACGCAAGCGGTGGGGCGGCCTCAAGGGGGCGCCTGATATTCCTCATGGGACCGTCTGGTTCAGGAAAAGATTCCCTGCTCGAGGCGGCCCGTGAGCGATTGTTCACCCAGGGGGTCGAAATCGCTCGGCGGGTCATCACGCGTTCGGCCGAGGCCAAGGGTGAAGCCGCGCATGGCGTGAGCGCCGAACGTTTCGAGGCAATGCGCGAAGCGGGGGCCTTTGCGTTGGACTGGCAGGCCAATGGCCTGCGCTATGGCATCCCTGCGCAACTGGATACATGGCTCGCTGCGGGGCGCTCGGTACTGGTCAACGGCTCGCGTGCGTACCTGCCGATCGCCCGGCAGCGCTACCCTGATCTCGTAGCCGTCGGGCTGGTTGTTTCCCCGCAGGTGCTTCGCCAGCGCTTGCTGGCCCGCGGAAGAGAAAGCACCGAGCAGATCGAGCAACGCCTGGCCCGTAATTTCCGACTGCAGGCCTACGATCCCGGTGTGCATGTCGTGGACAATTCCGGGCCGTTGGCCGGTGCGGTGGAAGCCTTGATCGCGCTGTTGCGCGCCGAAGGCGTGATCGCTGACACGCAGGGAAAAAGGCCGACGTGCATAATGCCCGATTGATACATGACAAATGCGCACATGCTGGTTAACATGCTCGCCGTCCCCGCCGCGCAGCGTCTGTTGTCGGCCTCTGTGTCTCAGTAGCTCAATTGGATAGAGCATCCCCCTCCTAAGGGGAAGGTTGCAGGTTCAAATCCTGCCTGGGACGCCATCTCTTTCCAATTCTCCTTCGTTTACCTTGCCTGGATGCCTTCCCGGGGCTGTCGAGCCGTTTGTCTGTGGCTCAGGGCGAGGTGTGCAGCCAGCCCGAAGATCAGCCCCCAGAATGCGGCGCCAAGGCCGAGCAAGCTCATCCCAGAGGCGGTGACCAGGAAGGTGATCAGCGCCGGTTCCCGTTGTTTTTCGTCACTCATGGCGCCCACCAGGCCGTTGGCGATCGCGCCGAATAGTGCCAGGCCGGCGAGGGCGGCTATCAGTTCCTTCGGCAGGGCGGCGAACACCGAGGCCAAGGTGGCGCCGAAGCTGCCCATCAGCAGATAGAAGGCACCGCAGGCCATGCCGGCGATATAGCGCTTGTCCGGGTTCTCGTGGGCTTCGCGACCGGTGCAGATGGCCGCTGTGATCGCCGCCAGGTTGACGCCGTGGCAGCCGAATGGCGCCAGCAGCAGCGAACCCAGGGCGGTGACCGAGACGATCGGGCGTGCCGGTACCTGGTAGCCGGAGGTGCGTAGCACGGCGATACCGGGCACCGACTGGCCGGTGAGCGACACCAGCGCCAAGGGCAGGCCGATATTGACAATGGCCTGCCAGCTCCACTGCGGGCTGGTCCAGGTGGGGGCGGTCATTTCCAGCACCAGCGCCTGGGTGTCCAACTGCCCCAGGCCGGCGGCGAGGCCGCAGCCGACGATCAGCACCGAAAGAATCGCGTAGCGCGGCGACAGGCGCTTGAACAGCAGGTAACTCGCCAGCATCGACAGCACCAGCACGGGCTGCAGGCGGATCGAGCTGAACAGCTCGGCGCCGAAGCGGAACAGGATGCCGGCCAGCATCGCCGCGGCGATGGCCTTTGGCAGGCGATTCATCAACTTGTCGAAGGCGCCGCTCAGGGCGATCACCGCGATCAGCAGCGAGGCGACGATATAGGCGCCCACCGCTTGAGCCAGTGACACGCTCGGCAGCATCGATACCAGCAGCGCCGCGCCGGGCGTGGACCAGGCGGTGATCACCGGTACCCGCAGTTTCCAGCTCAGCAGCAGGCCGGTCAGGCCGCTGCCGATGGAAATGGCCCAGATCCACGATGCGGTCGCTTCGTTGCCCAGGCCGGCTTGGTCGGCGGCCTGGAACACGATGATCAAGGGGCCGGCGTAGGAGATGATCACGGCGATCAGGCCGGCGACCAGGGCGGAGAGGGAAAAATCCTTTCTGAGATTATCCATGGCGAGTCCAGATGAGTTGATTGATTCGATTGATTCGATTCAAATTGAATCTATACGGTAACGTGGCCTGAATTCAAGAGGGGCTGCTCTCACGCGGCTGCTGTTCACAACTTGAATCGCTCGGAGGATCGACTCAAGTCGGTCTGTGTGTTCAAATTTCAATCATTTAAGCCCGGTGGCCGTCTCATGTGGGTTCCACGGATCAGCGAAAGCAATCAGCCTGTCTACCTGTCCATCGCCGATGCGCTGGCGCACGATATCGCCAGTGGCGCCCTGCGACGTGGCGAGCGCTTGCCGACGCTACGCGAACTGGCGCAGGCACTGGACGTTACGCCAGGCACCATCAGCCGCGCCTACACCGAGGCGTCGCGTCGCGGCCTGACCCAGGGCGAGGTGGGCCGCGGCACCTACGTTCTTGACCGGATCGCCGACACGGGCGAGGCCCCTGCCGTTACCCGCGCGACCTCCGCCGCAGCGCCCGTTGCCCGCAGCGAAGTGCTCGACCTGTCGATCATCAAGCCCTACGGCGAAACCCTGCAGTACTGGTTGCGCAACGCGCTGACCGAACTGGCCAATACCGCGCGGCTGGAGCAGGTGCTGGACTACGCCCCCGACGGCGGCCATCCGGCGCATCGCGAGGCGGGCGCGCAATGGTTACGGCAGTGGTTGCCGGGTGCGCAGTGGCAGCAGGTGGTCATCACCAGCGGCGCCCAGCACGGGCTGATGGTGGCGATCAGCGCCTTGACCGCGGCGGGCGATCTGGTGCTGTGCGAGTCGCTGTGCTACCCGGGTATCATCTCCGTGGCTCACGGCCTGGGCCGCCGCCTGCGTGGTGTGCCGATGGACGAGCAGGGCATCATCCCCGAGGCGTTGCGCGAGATCTGCCAGCGCGAGCGGCCAGCCATGCTGGTGTGTGTGGCAACCTGTCAGAACCCGACCACGGCAATCATGTCCAACGAGCGTCGCGCCCAGATCGCGGCGCTGGCGGAGGAGTTCGACTTCCTGTTGCTGGACGACGACATCTACGGCTTCCTCGCCACCGATCCACAGGCCCGGCCGCTGGCGACTTTTGCACCGGAGCGTTCGATCTACCTCACCAGCCTGTCCAAGTCCGTCATGCCGGCGTTGCGCATCGGCTACCTGTACAGCCCGCCGAAACTGCTGTCGCGGCTGACTGCCATGGTACGCAGCACGGTGTGGATGCCTTCGCCGTTGACCGCGCAACTGGCCAGCCATGTGATCGGCGAAGGGCTGGACAGCCAGCTGATCCGCATGCACCGCGCCGAGGCTGTGGCACGCCAAGCCATCGCCCGTGAAGTCTTCACCGATGCGTCGTTGCAAAGCCAGCCGCACAGCTACCACCTTTGGCTCAACTTGCCCGAGCCATGGCGCAGCGACGAGTTCGCGATGCTGGCGAGAGCCAATGGCGTGGCGGTCATGAGCGCCAGCCAGTTCCAGGTGGAGCGCACGGGCGATCCGCGTGGCGTGCGGGTCGTACTGATGTCGCCGACCAGCCGGGAGGAGTTGCGCTTCGCCCTGACCCAGTTGGCCAGCCTGCTCGAGTCAGGGGATCCGAAACGCTTCTACTGAACCGGGGACAAAGCCCGGCTCAAAGCTTGGCGGTGTAGCGTCGCTCGGTATCATCGTCATTTGTCGAGTTCAGGACGCTTTGCGGCTGAGTGGTGGCCTGTTCTCGCTGCGCCTGCTGTTCGAGCCTGGCCTGGGTTTTGCGTTCGACCTCGTCCTGCAAGCGTTGGGCGATCAGCTGGTCGACCCTCATTTTCTGCTCGGGCGGCAACGCGTCGTACTCCTCCGGACTCAAGCCCAGCTCCTGAAACATCTTTTCCTTGATCTTCTCTGCCGGCGACTTGGCCATGTAATCGCGAAACTCCTGGAGGGCGCTGGATCCTTCCTGTTTGCCCACGCTGGCCTGTTCACGCTTGGCCGCGTCCGGATTTTGCAGCATGACCATCAGCTTGGCGAAGGCCTCCTTGCGATTGTCTTCGGCGTGCTGCTGCGAGGTGCTGCCCTGATTGTTCTGCTGCGCCGAGGTTTTCGCGCTGGCCATCAGCGGCTGGAGCGCGGGCAACTGTGCTGCAGGCTGTTCGAGAACGCTGCGTTGCTGTTGCTGCACGGTCTGCCACCCCAGGCCGTTCGCTGTGATAAGCATGTTTCCTCCGTGAACGACTGTTAGAGAGGCGACTAAAGTGGCAAAAGCTGTGCCAGCGATGGTGGAGCGGCAAAATAGGCCGTAAGGGCTATTCCGGCGACCTCTCGCTCGGAATATGCTTGCCCGGCAGAGGAACGGTATTGCCGCTAGCGGCAAAAAAATAGCGAGTGTCGGCAGCACCGGTTACGGGGCGCAGTTGCTGGGCAGCAGGGAGAGTGTCCATGAGTCAGGCAGCAAAGCCGATACCGGCCGGCTTCACCGAGCAGCAATTGCACACCTTGTTCGAGCTGATCAGCGACGGCATCTGGGACTGGGATGCCAACAGTGGCTACGTCTACCGCAACTCAGGCTGGTACGCGATGCTGGGTTACGCCAGCCACTCGCTGGACAACTCCGTGCTGACCTGGGAAAGCGTGATACACCCGCAGGACTATCCGCGGGTGATGGCGCATTTCGAGGCCTACATCACCCAGCGCAACGAGCACTACCGCATCGAGTACCGGTGCCGTTGCCACGATGGCAGTTACCTGTGGGTCGAGGACAGCGGCCATATCATCGCCCGCAACGCCGATGGCTCGGTGGCGCGCATGCTCGGGGCTCATCGCAATATCGACGCAGGCAAGCGCCTGGTGGAGGAGCTCGAACAGCGCAACCTATCGCTGGAGAGCCAGGTGGCCGAGCGTACCTGCGAGCTGTCCTGGGTCAACCAGCAGTTGCAGCGGCAACTGGATGAGAACCGCGAACTGGTCGAGCGGGATGCGTTGACCCGCACCGCCAATCGCTATCGCCTGGAGAAAACGCTACAGCAGGAGTGCGAGCGCGCACGGCGCTTCCGTGAGCCACTGGCATTGATCGCCATGGACCTGGATGACTTCAAGCCGATCAACGACCTGCACGGTCATGCCCGTGGCGACGCGGCGCTGATCGAGGTCACCGAGCGTATCCGTCAGTGTCTGGGCGGTCGGGGGCTGCTGGCACGTTGGGGAGGTGATGAGTTTGCCGTGGTGTTGCCGCACACGTCGCTGCAGCAAGCCTGTGCAGTGGCCTCGTCGATCCGCGTGGCGATGGCGGCGATCGAGCCTATCGGCACGTGCCGGCTGACCATGAGCTATGGCGTGGTGCAGTGGCGCGAGGGGGACGATGCCGGCGGGTTGCTGGCGCGGGCGGACCAGGCGCTGTATCGGGCCAAGGCGCAAGGCAAAAACACCATTGCCGAGTGATGGTAAAAAAAAGGACCCGCGGCGCCTGGGGCGCAGCGGGCAAAATCGGCTATTGCCGCTTCAGTGTCTTCAATCAGATGTGCAGTGCGTGCCCCAGCGCGCGCAGCGCCGCTTCCTGCACCGCCTCGCCCAGCGTCGGGTGGGCATGAATGGTCCCGGCGATGTCTTCCAGGCGCGCGCCCATCTCCAGGGACTGGGCGAAGGCGCTGGACAGTTCGGAAACCGCCACGCCCACGGCTTGCCAGCCGAGGATCAGATGGTTGTCGCGGCGAGCCACCACGCGCACGAAACCGCTCTTCGACTCCAGGCTCATGGCCCGGCCGTTGGCGGCGAAGGGGAACTGCGCGACGATGCAATCCACACCTTGCTGGCCGGCTTGCTCCGGGGTCTTGCCGACCACCACCACTTCCGGGTCGGTGAAGCACACCGCGGCGATTGCGGTCGGCTCGAAGCGCCGCGTCTTGCCGGCGATGATCTCGGCGACCATCTCACCCTGTGCCATGGCCCGGTGCGCGAGCATCGGCTCGCCGGCCACGTCGCCGATGGCCCAGACGTTGCGCATGCTGGTCTGGCAGCGCTCGTCAATGGCGATGGCGGCGCCGTTCATCTTCAAGTCCAGGCTTTCCAGGCCGAAGCCTTTGGTGCGTGGGCGGCGACCCACGGCCACCAGCACCTGGTCAGCCTCCAGGCGCAGCAGGCCACCTTGGCCGTCGCTGGCCAGCAGGCAGCCGTCGGCATAGCCTTCGACACTGTGGCCCAGGTACAGCGCGATGCCGAGTTTCTTGATCGAGTCAGCCACCGGCGCGGTGAGCTCCGCGTCGTAGGTCGGCAGGATGCGGTCGCGGGCTTCCACCACGCTGACCTTGGCGCCGAGCTTGCGGTAGGCGATGCCCAGCTCCAGGCCGATGTAGCCGCCGCCGACCACCACCAGGTGCTCGGGCATGGTCTTGGGCGCCAGGGCCTCGGTGGAGGAAATGATCGGCCCGCCAATCGGCAGCATCGGCAGTTCGACACTGCTGGAGCCGGTGGCCAGCAGCAGGTGTTCGCACTGGATGCGCTGGCCGTCGACTTCGATGCTCTTGCCGTCGAGGATCTTCGCCCAGCCATGGATCACCTTCACACCGTGCTTTTTCAGCAGCGCGGCGACGCCGCTGGTGAGGCGGTCGACGATACCGTCCTTCCACTCGACGCTGCGGCTGATGTCCAGGCGTGGCGAGGACACGCTGATGCCCAGCGGTGAGGGTTCGGTGTAGCGGCTGGCCTGGTGGAACTGCTCGGCCACATGGATCAGCGCCTTGGACGGAATGCAGCCGATGTTCAGGCAGGTGCCGCCCAGGGCCTGGCCTTCGACCAGCACGGTGGGGATGCCCAGTTGCCCGGCGCGGATGGCAGCCACATAGCCGCCGGGGCCGCCACCGATGATCAGCAGGGTGGTGTTGATGAGCTCTTGCATGATCACTCCACGAACAGGCAGGCGGGCTGTTCCAGCAGGCCGCGCACGGCCTGGATGAACAGTGCGGCATCCATGCCATCGACCACGCGGTGGTCGAACGAGCTGGACAGGTTCATCATCTTGCGCACGACGATCTGGCCGTCGATCACCACCGGCCGTTCGACCATGCGGTTGACGCCGACGATCGCGACTTCCGGGGTGTTGACCACCGGTGTGCTGACGATGCCGCCAAGGGCGCCGAGGCTGGTCAGGGTGATTGTCGAGCCGGACAGCTCTTCACGGCTGGCCTTGTTGTTGCGCGCCGCGTGAGCGACACGAGCGATCTCGCTGGCGTTGCTCCACAGGCTGCCGGCTTCGGCGTGGCGCAGCACGGGCACCATCAGGCCGTTGTCACCCTGGGTGGCGATGCCGACGTGCACCGCGCCGTGGCGGGTGATGACCTGGGCTTCGTCGTCGTAGGTGGCATTGATCTGCGGGAAGTCGCGCAGGGCGACGACCATGGCGCGCACCAGGAACGGCAGCAGGGTCAGCTTGCCGCGGCTGTCGCCATGCTTGGCGTTGAGCTGCTGGCGCAGGGCCTCGAGGGCGGTGACGTCGATTTCCTCGACGTAGCTGAAGTGGGCGACGCGACGCTTGGCGTCCTGCATGCGCTGGGCGATCTTGCGGCGCAGGCCGATCACCGGTACCTGCTCGCTGTCGGTGCGCTTGCCATAGCCCCCTGGCGCCTGGCCAGTGCTGCTCTGCGGCTTGCTGATGAAGGCGTCGAGGTCTTCATGCAGGATGCGCCCGGCCGGGCCGCTACCGTGCACGTAGCGCAGCTCGATACCGGCATCCAGGGCGCGCTTGCGCACCGCCGGGGAGGCCAGTGGCTTGTCGTGGGCCTCGCGCGGCACGATGGGCGCGGTTGCGTGGGTTGCGGCAACCTGCGGCTGGGACTCGACGCGTGGCTCGGGGCGGGCCGCGGCCTGTACCGCTGCCGGTGCCGGCTCGGCCGGCTTGGCCTGGGGCGTGTCGACATGGTTGCCGCTGCCTTCGACCTCGATGCGGATCAGCTCGCTGCCGACCGCCATCACCTCACCGGGCTGGCCGCCCAGGGCCAGCACCTTGCCGCTGACTGGCGAAGGGATTTCCACGGTGGCCTTGTCGGTCATGACATCGGCCACCACTTGATCTTCGGCGATCACATCGCCGACCTTGACGAACCATTCCACCAACTCGACTTGCGCGATGCCTTCGCCAATGTCCGGCATCTTGATGACGTGCGTGCCCATTCAGACCTCCATGACCCGTTTCAGTGCCGCGCCTACCCGCGAAGGGCCGGGGAAGTAGGCCCATTCCTGTGCGTGGGGGTAGGGGGTATCCCAGCCGGTGACGCGCTCGATCGGCGCTTCGAGGTGATGGAAGCAGTGCTCCTGAACCAGCGATACCAGCTCCGCGCCGAAGCCGCAGGTGCGGGTGGCTTCGTGCACGACCACGCAGCGGCCGGTTTTCTTCACCGACTCGACGATGGTCTCCAGGTCCAGCGGCCACAGGCTGCGCAGGTCGATGACCTCGGCGTCGACGCCGCTCTCATCGGCGGCCACTTGCGACACATATACGGTGGTGCCATAGGTCAGCACGGTGACGTCGTTGCCTGGGCGGGTAATCACCGCCTTGTCCAGCGGCACGCTGTAGTAGCCATCCGGCACGGCGCTGTGCGGGTGTTTGGACCACGGCGTCACCGGACGGTCGTGGTGGCCGTCGAACGGGCCGTTGTACAGGCGCTTGGGCTCAAGGAAGATCACCGGATCGTCGCATTCGATCGAGGCGATGAGCAGGCCCTTGGCGTCGTAGGGGTTCGATGGCATGACGGTGCGCAGGCCGCAGACCTGGGTGAACATCGCCTCGGGGCTCTGGCTGTGGGTCTGGCCGCCGTAGATGCCGCCACCGCAAGGCATGCGCAGGGTCAGCGGGGAGATGAACTCACCGGCCGAGCGATAGCGCAGGCGGGCCATCTCCGAGACGATCTGGTCGGAGGCGGGGTAGAAGTAATCGGCGAACTGGATCTCGACCACCGGGCGCAGGCCATAGGCGCCCATGCCCACGGCGGTGCCGACGATACCGCTTTCAGAGATCGGTGCGTCGAACACGCGGGACTTGCCGTACTTGCTCTGCAGGCCCTCAGTGCAGCGGAACACGCCGCCGAAGTAGCCAACGTCCTGGCCATAGACCACCACGTTGTCATCGCGCTCGAGCATGACATCCATGGCCGAGCGCAGGGCCTGGATCATGGTCATGGTGGTGGTGGACATGGCGTTTTCCAGATGGATGCTGTTGTTGTGATCGTTCATCTCAGACCCCCAGTTCCTGGCGCTGACGGCGCAAGTGGTCGGGCATTTCCTTGTACACATCCTCGAACATCGACGCGGCACTGGGGATATGGCCGTTGCTCAGGGTGCCGAACTGCTCGGCGTCCTTCTGCGCCTTGATCACCTCGGCCTCGAGCTCGGCGGTGACCGCCTGGTGCTCTTCCTCGGACCAGTGGCCAAGCTTGATCAGGTGCTGCTTGAGGCGGGCGATCGGGTCGCCCAGCGGGAAGTGGCTCCAGTCGTCGGCCGGGCGGTACTTGGACGGGTCGTCCGAAGTCGAGTGCGGGCCGGCGCGGTAGGTGACCCACTCGATCAGCGTCGGGCCCAGCCCGCGGCGGGCGCGCTCGGCGGCCCAGCGCGAGGCGGCGTAGACGGCGATGAAGTCGTTGCCGTCCACTCGCAGCGAAGCGATGCCGCAACCCACGCCACGGCCGGCGAAAGTGGTCGACTCGCCACCGGCGATGGCCTGAAAGGTCGAGATCGCCCACTGGTTGTTGACCACGTTGAGGATTACCGGGGCGCGGTAGACGTGGGCGAAGGTCAGCGCGGTGTGGAAGTCGGACTCGGCGGTGGCGCCGTCACCGATCCATGCCGAGGCGATCTTGGTATCGCCCTTGATCGCCGAGGCCATGGCCCAGCCGACCGCCTGGACGAACTGGGTGGCCAGGTTGCCGCTGATGGTGAAGAAGCCGGCCTCGCGCACCGAATACATGATCGGCAACTGGCGGCCTTTGAGCGGGTCACGGGTGTTGGACAGCAGCTGGCAGATCATGTCGACCAGCGACACATCGCGGGCCATCAGGATGCTCTGCTGGCGATAGGTGGGGAAGCACATGTCGGTGCGGTTCAGGGCCAGGGCCTGGCCGCTGCCGATGGCTTCCTCGCCCAGGCTCTGCATGTAGAAGGACATCTTCTTCTGACGCTGGGCAACCACCATGCGGCTGTCGAAGATGCGCGTCTTGAGCATGGCGTGCATGCCCTGGCGCAGCACCTGCGGCTCGATGCCCTCGGCCCACGGGCCAACGGCGTCGCCATGCTCGTTGAGCACGCGCACGAGGCTGTAGGAAAGGTCCGCAGTGTCGGCGGCTTCCACATCGATAGGGGGTTTACGGACTTGACCCGCGTCGTTCAGGCGCAGGTAGGAGAAATCGGTCTGGCAGCCTGGCCGGCCTGTAGGCTCGGGCACATGCAGACGCAGGGGGGCGTACTCGTTCATGCTTTTTACGCTCGCTCGAATGTTGTTTTTGTGAGCTTTGAAGCGGCCGCCGCTGACTGCCGGCTCGTGACTGGCAGGTCAGCGTCTTTTTACATCATAGGGGGACGGCAGGAGAATTTTTCTCTCAAGTTCGTTGCCTTTCTCCCGTGGCGCAGATAAACATTCCGTACAAACACAAAAACCAGGTCAATTTCTCTCATGCGTAAACTGGATCGAACGGATATCGGCATCCTCAACAGCCTGCAGGAAAACGCCCGCATCACCAACGCGGAGCTGGCGCGTTCGGTCAACCTGTCGCCCACGCCGTGCTTCAACCGGGTCAAGGCCATGGAGGAGCTGGGGGTGATTCGCCAGCAGGTGACGTTGTTGTCACCCGAGGCGCTGGGGCTGGATGTGAATGTGTTCATCCATGTCAGCCTGGAAAAGCAGGTGGAGCAGTCGCTGCACCGCTTCGAGGAAGAAATTGCCGAGCGCCCTGAGGTGATGGAGTGTTACCTGATGACCGGCGACCCCGACTACCTGCTGCGGGTCCTGCTGCCAAGCATCCAGGCACTGGAGCGCTTTCTCGATTACCTGACACGCTTGCCCGGGGTGGCGAACATTCGCTCCAGCTTTGCCTTGAAGCAGGTGCGCTACAAGACCGCGTTGCCGCTGCCGGCCAATGGCATGACGTTGCGCGAGCAATGATCCGGGCGCGGTGCCTGGGGCGCTTGATATTTTAAACACCCCCGGCCTATGTTGTGGGCGTCGCCATTCCCGGCATGCGAACACAACAAGAAGGACAGCGTCATGACGACCGAAGGCCCGCGCAACCAGGCAGTGCTCCTGGAGGGCATCGATGAAATCGAGTGCGTCACCCCCGACCTCAACGGCGTGCCCCGCGGCAAGGTGATGACCGCCGAGGGCTTCCTCGAGGGGCGCCGCCTGCAGATGGCCCGTGGCGTGCTGCTGCAGTGCATCATGGGCGGTTACCCGGCGGCAAAATACTATGGCAGCGACGATGGCGACCTCGCGCTGGTGGCCGAACCCTCGCAGATCCATCGCCTGCCCTGGAGCGACGAACCTCGGGCGTTGACGATCTGCGATGCGGTGGAACTCGATGGTAGCCCTTCAGGGTTGTCCAGCCGTGGCCAGCTCAAGGCGGTGATCGCCCGATATGCGCAGCGCGGGCTGGCCCCGGTGGTGGCGACGGAGCTGGAATTCTTTGTCTTTGCCGCCAACGCCGATCCGGCCCAGCCGTTCCAGCCGCCGCTGGGCAAGGACGGACGCCGGGAAATGGGCCACTCGGCCTTCAGTGTCAGCTCCAACAACGGTCTGCGCCCGTTCTTCAACGAGGTATACCGCTGCATGGCGGCGCTGGGCCTGCCACGCGACACCTTCATGCACGAGATGGGTGTCAGCCAGTTCGAGATCAACCTGCTGCACGGCGATCCTTTGCTGCTGGCCGACCAGACCTTCCTGTTCAAGCACCTGCTCAAGGAGGTCGCGCTCAAGCATGGCCTGACCGTGGTGTGCATGGCCAAGCCACTGGCACACACACCCGGCAGTTCGATGCACATTCACCAGAGCCTGGTGGAGGTCGGCAGTGGGCGCAACGTGTTCAGCGACGAGCAGGGCAGGGCGACCGACACCTTCCACCATTTCATCGGTGGCCTGCAGGCCTGCCTGGCCGACTTCACCGCGCTGTTCGCGCCGAACGTCAATTCCTACCAGCGCCTGTGCCACCCCTATGCGTCACCGAACAACGCCTGCTGGTCCGAGGACAACCGTGCCGCGGGCCTGCGCATTCCGGCCAGCTCGCCTGTGGCGCGGCGGGTGGAAAACCGCCTGCCGGGCGCCGATGCCAACCCCTACCTGGCCATTGCCGCGAGCCTTGCCGCTGGCCTGCACGGCATTGAGCGGCAGATCGCGCCGACGCCGGCCATCCAGGGCGAGTTCGAGGTGCCGGAACACCTCAGCCTGCCTTGCACCCTGCATGCTGCGCTTGAGCGGCTCAAGCGCAGCGACCTGGCGCGGGAACTGTTCGGCAAGGAGCTCATCGAAGGCTACATCGCCACCAAGACCCTGGAGCTGAGCGATTTCTTCGATGAAATCACCCCCTGGGAGCGTCGCGTGCTGGCCGCGCAGGCCTGAGCGCGACACGACTGCTACTGGATGCGCCCCCATGGCTCTTTTTGCTGCCTGGGGGCCTGTGCCAAGATGGATTTGCTTTTATGCTTGCCTGCAACCCAACGCCACCTGGTCAAGGAGCTTGACGGGACGTATGCGAAATATCTGGAAGCCGTTTCAGTCGCTGTACTTCGCCGCCTTGATGATGCTGATCGGCTCGGGCCTGCTGAGTACCTACCTGGCCTTGCGCCTGGCCGCCGATCATGTCGACAGCCTTTGGATCGGTGCGCTGATGGCGGCCAACTACTTCGGCCTGGCGGTGGGGGGCAAGGTAGGGCACCGCTTGATCGGCCGGGTCGGGCATATCCGTGCCTATGCCACTTGTGCCGGCATTGTCGGCGCCGCGGTGCTCGGGCATGGGCTGACCAACTGGCTGCCAGCCTGGGTCGGGCTGCGTATGATCGTCGGCCTGGGCATGATGTGCCAGTACATGGTTATCGAGAGCTGGCTCAACGAACAGGCCGACGCCAAGCACCGTGGCGCGGTGTTCAGCGGCTACATGATTGCCTCCTACCTGGGGCTGGTGCTCGGCCAGTTGATCCTGGTGGTGCACCCGCAACTGGGGCCGGAACTGCTGATGCTGGTGGCGATGTGTTTTGCCTTGTGCCTGGTGCCGGTGGCGATGACCCGGCGCATTCACCCCGCACCGTTGCGCCCGGCGCCGATGGAGCCGAAGTTCTTCATCAAGCGCGTGCCGCAATCGCTGTCAACTGTGCTTGGTTCGGGCCTGATCGTCGGCTCCTTCTATGGCCTGGCGCCGCTGTATGCGTCCAGCCAGGGTCTGAGCACCGAGCAGATCGGCCTGTTCATGGGCTGCTGCATCTTTGCCGGGCTGCTGGTGCAGTGGCCGCTGGGCTGGCTTTCCGATCGCTATGATCGCGCCGTGCTGATCCGCAGCGTGGCCATCGGCCTGGCCCTGGCCGCCGCGCCGCTGGCGATCCTGCCGGGGGTTCCGCTCGAGCTGCTGTTCGCCATGGGCTTTGTCATTTCGCTGTTGCAGTTCTGCCTGTATCCCTTGGCGGTGGCGTTCTCCAATGACCACGTGGAGAGTGAGCGGCGGGTCTCGCTGACCGCGATGCTGCTGGTCACTTATGGTGTGGGCGCCTGTATCGGACCGTTGGCGGCCGGGGTGCTGATGAAGCTGCTGGGCGCGCAGATGCTCTACGCCTTCTTCGTGTTCTTCGCGTTGGTGCTGGTGTGGCGCATTCGGCCCAAGGCAGTCACTGGGCTGCACCAGGTCCAGGATGCGCCGCTGGGGCACGTGGCGATGCCAGCGGCGGGCTCGCCCTTGTCGGCGGCCCTCGACCCGCGGGTGGATGAGCAGACGGTGCAGGATGTGATGCAGGCGCCGGTGGCGGCGGAAGATACCGAGGAGGATGCCGGTGCGCAGGCGCAAGGCGAGGTGGGCAAATCGATGTCCTAGGCGGCCTGCCCGGGCACCAATGAAAACGCCACCCGAGGGGTGGCGTTTTTCATGGGCTGGCGACGATCAATAGTCGTCCTTGTCGAACCGCCGCGCTTCACGCTGCAACTGATAGACGAAGCTCTCGATCTTGCGCTGGGCCTGGCCGTTGAGGTTGTGGAAGCGCACCCCGGCGAAGGTGGTGTTGATGCGCTCTTCGAAGTGCAGGTGGCGCAGTTCGACCAGGGTGTCGGTCAACCCCAGTGGGGTGCCGGCCTTGAAGCGCTCATAGACCTGGCCTAGTTGCAGGCGGTCCTCGACGTTGCCGTCGAAGCGCAGTTTGCAGCCGGTGGCCGAGATATCCAGCAGTTTGCCGCGCAACGCGCCATTGCCCTTGAGGTGGGTGCCGTCAAGGGTCACGTCGACCAGTTGCGACAGCTTCAGCGCGGCGCGGAAGGCATTGCGGCGTTGGTGATAGGTCACTTCCTCGGGCAGCGGGCCACGGTAGCAACGGTGGCCGTCGATCTCGGTGATGGTCAGCGGTATGTTGCTTTCCCAGGCGATGCGCACGCCGTCGTGGAAGCCTTCGACGCGGAAGGGTTCGCCGCTCTCGATGTACTTCTCGCCGTCGCGAGGGATCATCTCATCCAGTGCCAGGACACCGCTTTCCCGGTCGACATGCACCACATAGCTCTGGAACCGCTGGCTGCGCTCATGGAAGCTGATGATCAGTGGGTCGTGGCTATCCAGCAGCTGGCGCAAGTTGGCCGCGATCTCCAAAGGGGTGGTCAGCACCTTTGGGGGCTGGGGAGCATCGGATTCATTGAACACGGGTTATCAATCTCCAGGCAAAACGGCACACGCAAGTTACGGCATTTTGCCAGTATGTTCCGTGCCTTGAAACAAATAATCAAACCTGGCTGATTGCCCGGGGCTTGTCCATGGGCGATGTGGCGCCACGGCTGTCATAGAGCGACGGGGAGTCGCCGCCCATGAGGATTCTGATCTGATTGGTCGTGGCGTGTTGCTGCGCCTGGATGATCCGCCCATTGGTCTCGTTGACCTGCTGGCAGTTGTCCATCAGTTGGGTCAGCACATCGAGCTGCTGCATGATGATCTCGCCATTGGGCGACAGCTCGGCGACGGCTTTCACGCCTGCACGGTCGGCGCTGAGGCCGAGCCCAGTGAGCAGGTTGTTGCGCCGCAGCCCCTGCTGCTCAAGCAGGACGATCAGGGATTGCTTGCGGGCAAGGATCTGCTCCAGCTTGGCCATATCCCGACCGTGCAGGGCCACTGCCTCCTTTTGTAGAAGGTCGAGCAGTTCCTGCGTCGGTGCTAAATCGTCTTCGATCAGTTGCAGCAGAGTGATGTCGTGCATGGCTAACTCTTGGCGTGGTGCGTCCTTGAAGTCAGCGCGCCTGGTGGTTAGCGCTGAGCTTCGAAATCAAGCAGTTTGCTAGCGACCCGGTCGGCATCGACCTTGTAGCTGCCGTCTGCGATGGCCTGTTTCAACTCGGCCACACGGGCACTGTTGACGGTGGGCTGATCGCGCAGCTTGTCGCTGATCTTCTGCAATTGCTGGGCCTCTGGGCTCAGATGTACTGTTTCTCCGCTGGCACCGGTGTGCTTGGGCGCTTCGTTGGCCTCGCCGGCTTTAGCGGCGTTGCCGGACGCGGTGTTGCCGCGAACGCCGCCCGTGACGGACGGAGAGTTATTCAAACGACTGAAGTCGATGACCATGATCAAAACCCCTGGGAATTAGGACGCATGCCTTGTTTTCGACCAAACCGAAAAAAACTTTAGGCACGAATGCAACACGGCCTGAAGCTGGCTTGCGTATCCCGATATCTGACAGAGTTTAGGGGCCGAGGTTGCACACCGCCACCCCTCTGTCGAAATCCTGACGCAGGGTAGGTTACATGGCGACCTCGACTTGCCCGGCACCGGTTACCCGGGCCTTGATCACCCGTTTGGAATTGAGGTTGCGCACGCGGATCTGCGCTTGCATCCCGCCCTTGTCGAGGGCTTCGCCCGGCATGCGCACACTCAGGTTGCCACTGCGGGCGATGATCACTACGTGGTCGCCTTTGCGCACCACTTCGGCCTGTTCCAGGTGCTGTTGGGTCAAAACCTGGTCAAGTACCGTGGGGCGCAGCAGTTTCATGCCCACGGCCTGCTCCAGCAGGGTCAGGTAGCCGGGGCCCAGGGTGCCTACATCGCGCTCGCGCAGGGCCACATCGCTTTCATCGATGATGCTTTCGCGTTTCAGTGGCCGGGTCATTACCACGACATCGCGCAGCAGGCGCACCTGGGCGGGGACGAATACGGTCCAGGGCGCGGCACCGTCGCAACGCACCCTCACTGTTACCCGGCCCAGCGGGGTCGAGCCTTCCAGTGAGGCATCCAACTGTTGGCTGCAAAGCGGCATGCGCAGGCGCGGGTCAAGCTTGTTGACTTCGATCTCGTAGCGGCCCTGAGTCTGGGTGGTTGCCAGATAATCTTCGACGGTGAATTCAAGAAAGCCTTGAGTGACACCGATAAGCTGTTCAGGCAAGGTAAAAGAGTCCGCCAGCGTACGCGCGCCGGGTGCTACCAGGCACAGCACAGCCAGGGGGCCGGTCAGCAGGCGCGTCAGTCGTCGGAAAAATGTCGTTTTCGTATACATGACGCTCAAAAAAGCAAAGCCCGTGCCGACTTGCTGCACAGGGTAATCGTTGAAGGAGTCCGGCATGGCTGGAGTGATGGATTCGGTCAACCAGCGTACGCAGCTGGTGGGGCAGAATCGCCTGGAGCTACTGTTGTTTCGCCTCAATGGCGACCAGCTCTACGGCATCAATGTTTTCAAGGTCCGGGAAGTGCTGCAGTGCCCCGACCTGACGCTGCTGCCTAAATCCCATCCGGTGGTGCGCGGCGTGGCCAACATACGCGGGGCGACGATCCCGATCCTCGACCTGTCGATGGCGACCGGTCTGCCAGGGCTGAAGGAAGAAACACGCAAGAGTTTCGTCATCATCACCGAGTACAACACCAAGACCCAGGGCTTCCTGGTGCACTCGGTCGAGCGCATCGTCAACATGAACTGGGAAGAGATCCATCCGCCACCCAAGGGTACCGGGCGCGATCACTACCTGACTGCCGTGACCCGCGTCGACAACCGCATGGTCGAGATCATCGATGTGGAGAAGGTGCTGGCCGAGGTGGCGCCATCTTCCGAGTCGGTGTCGGAAGGTGTGATCGATGCCGAGGTACAGGACAAGGCGGTGATGCTGCGGGTATTGACCGTCGATGATTCGTCGGTGGCGCGCAAGCAGGTGAGTCGATGCCTGCAGACCGTGGGGGTCGAGGTGGTGGCGCTCAACGATGGTCGCCAGGCCCTGGATTACCTGCGCAAGCTGGTGGAAGAGGGCAAGCGTCCGGAGGAGGAGTTCCTCATGATGATCTCGGATATTGAAATGCCGGAAATGGACGGCTATACCCTCACGGCGGAGATCCGCAGCGATCCGCGCATGCAAAAACTGCACATCTGCCTGCATACTTCGTTGTCCGGGGTATTCAACCAGGCGATGGTCAAGAAGGTCGGTGCCGATGACTTCCTGGCCAAGTTCAGGCCGGATGACCTCGCCCAGCGCGTGGTCGATCGGATCAAGGCGAGTCATTGAAACGGCCGGGGTTCGCCCCCGGCGCTAGCGATTTAAGAAGAGGCGGCAGCATTGTCTACGGGTAATTTGGATTTCGAACAGTTCCGGGTATTCCTGGAGAAAGCCTGTGGCATCCTGCTGGGCGAGAATAAGCAGTACCTGGTCTCCAGCCGTCTCAACAAGCTGATGGAGCAACAGGGCATCAAGTCGCTGGGCGAGCTGGTGCAGCGCATCCAGACCCAGCCACGCGGTGGCTTGCGCGAGCAGGTGGTCGATGCCATGACCACCAACGAAACGCTGTGGTTTCGCGATACCTACCCGTTCGAGGTGCTCAAGAACAAGGTGATTCCGGAGTTCATCAAGAACAACCCGGGCCAGCGCCTGCGCATCTGGTCGGCGGCCTGTTCATCGGGGCAGGAGCCGTACTCGCTGTCGATGGCCATCGACGAGTTCGAGCGGACCAACCTGGGTCAGTTGAAGATGGGCGCGCAGATCGTTGCCACCGACCTGTCCGGTGCCATGCTCAACAACTGCAAGACCGGTGAGTACGACAGCCTGGCTATTGCCCGTGGCCTGTCGCAGGAGCGCCTGCAGCGCTACTTCGACACCAAGGGGCCGGGGCGCTGGGCGATCAAGCCGCCGATCCGCAGTCGCGTCGAGTTCCGTTCCTACAACCTGCTCGACAGCTATGCGCCGCTGGGCAAGTTCGACATCGTGTTCTGCCGCAACGTGCTGATCTACTTCTCGGCCCAGGTCAAGAAGGACATCCTCATGCGTATTCACGCCACGCTCAAGCCCGGGGGGTACCTGTTCCTCGGGGCGTCCGAGGCGCTCAACGGGCTGCCGGACCACTACCAGATGGTGCAGTGCAGCCCGGGGATCATCTACCAGGCCAAATGAGGCTCGACAAAAAGGCCGGTATCGCGAGATGCCGGCCTTTTTTCGTGCGTTCTGGCCGAATTCGGCGATACCGCTGACCTTGAGCACAGCGGTGGACGGGTCGGTGCTGGCTGCCAGCCACATGCCCAATGCCGAGTTGTCGGCTACCCGCAGGTTGCCGTCGAGGGTGGCGTGGAGGCTCTGCAGGCTGAATGTGGTCGGCGGCTCGCTGCGGTCGCCGACGTCGAGCCAGCCGTTGTTCGCCAGGCGGATGCTGTTGCTGCCGCGCCCGCCATAGGCAACCCCGTAGGCGCTGTCACCTTCGACTTCGATGTTGGCCAGGCCAAGGAGGTCGCCTGGGATCAGGCTGCCTTTGCGCATGATCAACTCGACAGGGTGATTGCTGCCGGTGGCATTGATGGCGACGTTGCCCAGATCTCGCCGCTGTTGAAGATGTTCAGGTCGCCGTTGGCCTTCTGCCAGGGCGGCACGCCAGGGCCATCATGGGTGGTGTTGCCAATGCGGATGGCAGTGTCGGCCGCTACGAACCTGCCACTGTTGTCGATGTGGCGCCCCAGGCTGTCGAAGATGCTCGCGCCATCCAGCACGATGCCTTGCGCGCCTTGGTTGCCGGCGAAGATCTGTCCCTGGTTGTCGATGCCGGCCAGCACCGCCGGTCGGTTGCTGGCGTCCGTGATGGCGTGGATGGCGATGGCGCGCGGGACGCGGATGCTACCCGATTGGTGGCCAATTGACATGTTTGTTTTGACGTCAATTTTTTGGTTTGCCGCTTTTGCCGCCTGCCGATTGCCGCCTGGGTAGCTCAAGGCGGAAGCACATTGCCGCTTTTCTGGCATAAGGCGCGGCATGAGACAGGCAAAACCCCCGTACTCATGGGGTTCAAGATGGTTGGCACAGGGCTTGCTAAAGCCATAGCAAACGAACTCTGGTCACCTTCAAAGGTCCCCGACATGAGCATCAGCTTCGACAAGGCGCTTGGCATTCACGAAAAGGCACTGGGCTTTCGCGCTCAGCGTGCCGAAGTGCTGGCCAACAACATCGCCAACGCCGACACGCCCAACTACAAGGCGCGTGACATGGACTTCTCGTCCGTGCTCGCTGCCGAGTCCGACAAGCAGCAGAAGGGACGCATCGCCCTGGAGCGTACCGACAGCCGTCATATCGAGGCCGAAGGCCTGGCCATGATGGACGATACGCTGAAGTACCGCACGCCGATGCAGCCGTCGATCGACCAGAACACCGTGGACGCGCACCTGGAACAATCGAACTACGCGGAAAACGCCGTTGGCTTCCAGGCCAGCTTCACCCTGCTCAACAGTAAATTCAAAGGGCTGGTATCGGCCCTGCGTGGAGAGTGACCATGTCTCTTGCCAGTGTCTTCAATATTGCCGGTAGCGGCATGAGCGCGCAGAACACGCGCCTGAACACCGTTGCGTCGAACATCGCCAACGCCGAGACCGTGTCGTCGAGCATCGACCAGACCTACCGTGCGCGCCACCCGGTATTCGCCACCACCTTCCAGCAGGCCCAGGCCGGCGCCGGCCAATCGCTGTTCGAAGATCAGGGCCAGGCCGGGCAGGGGGTCGAGGTCAAGGGCATCATCGAGGATCAGAGCAATCTCGAAGCCCGCTACGAGCCAAGCCACCCGGCGGCGAACAAGGATGGCTATGTCTACTACCCGAACGTCAACGTGGTTGAGGAGATGGCTGACATGATCTCTGCCAGCCGCGCGTTCCAGACCAACGCCGAGCTGATGAATACCGCCAAGACCATGATGCAGAAAGTACTGACCCTGGGTCAGTGATAAGGAATCCGGACCATGGCAGTGACCAACACCAACAATGGCGTGAACCTGAACGACGTACTCAACGCGTCCGGGGTCAGCACTGGTACCAAGAAAACCACCACCGAGCCCGTCGACAAGAACGCGCTGGGCAAGGATGCGTTCCTCAAGCTGCTGGTTACCCAGATGCAGCACCAGAACCCGCTGGATCCGCAGGATAACGGCGAATTCATTGCGCAGCTGGCCCAGTTCAGCAGCCTGGAAGGTATCCAGACCCTGAACGGCTCGGTCAACAATATCATTGGCGGCATAGCGTCGAGTCAGGCGCTGCAGGCCACCACGCTGGTGGGGCGCTCGGTGATCCTGGACACCGACAAGGCGATGGTCGACACCACCGCCAGCTTCACCGGTCAAGTTGTCGTGCCGCAGAACATCACCGACGGCAAGGTCGAGATCAAGGACAAGGACGGCAAGGTGGTCAAGACCATCAGCCTGGGCGAGCAGGCCAAAGGCACCGCCGACTTCATCTGGGACGGCACCAACGAGAAGGGTGAGAAGGTCGACCCTGGCCAGTACACCTTCACCGCCACCACGACGGTCGATGGCAAGGCGCAGACCATGTACACCCTGCTGCCGGCCAAGATCACCAGCGTCAGCTTCCAGGGCGGTAGCGAGATGATGCTCACCGTGGCAGGCGGCCAGAAGATCGGCGTCTCGAAAGTACAATCTATTGGAATCTAAGGCCGCTAGATCGGCAGAAGGAGTGAATGCATGTCTTTCAATATCGGCCTTAGCGGTCTTTACGCAGCCAACAAGCAACTGGACGTTACCGGCAACAACATTGCCAACGTCAACACCGTCGGCTTCAAGTCGTCGCGTGCCGAGTTCGCCGACGTTTATGCAGGCTCCAACCGCCTGGGCGTGGGCAAGAACCAGATCGGCAACGGCGTGCGCCTGGCCTCGGTTTCCCAGCAGTTTGGCCAGGGTGATGTCAACAACACCGGCAACGTCCTGGACATGGGTATCCAGGGGCAGGGTTACTTCGTGCTGTCCGACAACGGCTCGATGACCTACACCCGGGCAGGTGCGTTCCAGACCAACAAGGATGGCTATGTGGTCACCTCCGATGGCCTGAACCTGCGCGGTTACAGCACCGATGAGAACGGCAAGATCGTCAAGGGTGTGCTGACCGACCTGCGGATCGACACTTCGGCACTGGCGCCGAAGGCCACCACGCTGATCGAGCAGGGCATCAACCTGAACTCCTCGGCCCCCGATATTCCGCTGGAAATCGATGATGGTTCCGGCACGATGATCCCGAACAAGCCGTTCAACCCGACCGATCAGAGCACCTACACCAAATCGTTCCCTACCAAGGTCTATGACAGCCAGGGTAACGAGCACGTCATGGAGCAGTTCTACCGCAAGACAGGTCAGAACGAATGGACCATGTACACCCTGGTCCAGGGCCGAAACCCGCTCGATCCGTCCAGCACCCAGCCGTTGACCGCCACCATGTCGTTCAATCCCGATGGTTCGGTGAAGTCCATGGCGGCCCAGAACGATGGGAGCACGCCTCCAGTACCTGGCGTGCCGGCGGGCGATTGGAGCGTGGTCAACAACACCTTCACCCTGAAGAACTGGATTCCTGCCGCCAAGGATGCGGCGGGCAACTGGGCGCCCAATGGTTCCCAGGGTAATGCTGACGGCATGCAGCTTTCGATGAAGAGCACCACGTCCTATAACACTGAAACTGCTCGTATGTCGCAGTCCCAGGACGGCTACGCCACCGGTATCCTGTCGAGCCTGTCGATCGACTCCTCCGGCGTGATGTTTGCCAGCTTCAGTAACCAGCAGTCCCGCGCCATTGGCCAGGTGGCAATCGCCAGCTTCGCCAACGAGCAGGGCCTGCAGCAGACGGGCGGCACCCGCTGGAAGGAAACCTTCTCCTCGGGCATTCCGGGTATCGACGCGCCGAAAACCGGTACGCTGGGCGAGATCGAGTCCAACTCGCTGGAAGCCTCCAACGTCAACCTGACCCAGGAACTGGTCGAGCTGATCAAGGCCCAGAGCTACTACCAGGCCAACGCCAAGACCATCTCCACCGAAAGCACCATCATGCAGACCATCATCCAGATGACCTGATGGTCGCTGGCTGATCGCTTGTCAACGAACCCCTTTGCAAGAAGGGGTTCGTCGTTTTCAAGGAGAGTCCCCATGAAAAAGCTGCTGGCTGCTGCTGTCGCGGCGTTCTGCCTGCTACAGGCACAGGCCGCGATGGCCCCTTGGTGGCGTTGGGAAAGTCAGGCCGACGGGCGTCTGGTGTGTTCGCAATGGTCACCCGGTGATGGTTGGAAGCGCTTTGCCGGACCGTTCGACAATGCCGCTTGCAGATCCCTTTGATGCAGGGCAAAAAATGATGGTTTGAGGCCATCAATTGGCGGATTTCCTTCAGGTATTATCCGTGCCACCTCACTCGTTCGAGTGTCTGGCAAGCGTCTTGTTCCAAGGATCGGAGCTCGTGAAAAGCACTAAGGATACTGGTGCCAACGTGCTGCCGGCAGCGCTTGGCGTGGCCTTGAAAAAAGGCCTGATCGGCGTGGCCCTGTTTTCGGGCTCAGTGTCATCGGTAGTAGCCAGGACGACACCGTCATCATGCAGGCGACAGGTTTGAGCAAGAGCTTTGCCGGTGGTGCCGGTAACGACGTCTACTACCTGTACAACACCGCTGGCGTGTTCGAGCAGGCTGGCGGTGGCATCGACGAAGTGCGCACGACCCTGGCCAACTACACGCTGACCAGCGAGGTGGAGAACCTGACCTTCATCGGTACCGGCAACTTCACCGGCTATGGCAATGCCAGTACCAATGTGATTGTCGGTGGTGCTGGCGATGACACCTTGTTTGGTGGCGCTGGTGCCGACCGATTCGTCGGTGGGGTGGGTATCGACACCGTTTCGTATGGCGACAGCAGTTAAGGCATCCTCCTGAATCTCAAGACCGGCCAGCACGGTGGCATCGCCGAAGGCGATACCTTCGAGGGCATCGAGAAGTTCGTCGGATCATCCTTGGGTGATGTCTTCGTGGCCAACGACCAGGCTAATGACTTCAATGGCGCTGGCAGCGTCGATCTGTTGACGTTCGCGGGTGGGGGGTGGCATCACGCTCGATCTGAACGCAACCGGCAATGACCTGTTCACCAGTATCGAGAGCTTCGAGGGCTCTGCCTTCAATGACGCGTTCATCGGGACTGCCGCGAGCGAGAACTTCATCGGCGGCGCTGGGGCGGATGTGATCAATGGCGGTGCCGGGCGGGATTCGGCCTGGTACATCTCGAGCAATGCCGGTGTGATCCAGACCGCCAATGGCAAGGCGTACGGTGATGACGGCAACGATCGCCTCGTTGGCAATGGCTACGCCTATGAGCTGCATGGTGGTGCCGGTGCCGACCGCCTTGACATGATGAGCGCCGGTATCGATGTGGTCGTGCTGAAGAGCATCCAGACATTCCAGGATGTCGTGGTACAGAACGATGGCGTCAATGCCTGCATCTTCTCCAGGGCGGACTGGAATGCCGGCAACCTGGATTCCGGTGTGATGCTCAGTAACTGGGGCGCCGGCTCGAACACTATCGAGTCGTTCCGGACCAACAACGGAGATACCTTCACCATCACCTGACAGCCAAGTGTCGCCCGTAGCGTCGAGGGCGGCCAGCCCTTGCCGCTGCCGGCCGCCCGCCGCCGAGATTTTGTCTCGCGCGCGCCGGGCTTTTCAGCAAAGGCCCCGTAAACCGGGGTCTTTGCCGTTTTTATGGTAGTTGGCGCGAAACTTGCTCAACGCTTGCCACAGCCACGGCGACCGGCAATCGATCGCCAGTGCAGCGGAGGATGACTGTGGACAAGATGCTTTACGTGGCCATGACCGGCGCCAGCCAGAACGCACTGGCGCAGAAGGCCCATGCCAACAACCTGGCGAACGTTTCCACAAACGGTTTCCAGCGCGACCTGGAGCAGGCGCGCTCGATGCCGGTATTCGGTGACAGCTTTCCGGCGCGTGCTTTCGCCATGAGCGAGCGCCCGGCCACCGATTTCAGTGCCGGCCCGTTGGTTGAAACCGGTCGTGAACTGGATGTGGCGGTTACCGGTGATGGTTTCATCGCCGTGCAGGCACCCGACGGCAGCGAAGCGTATGTGCGTACCGGCAGCCTGAACATTGACGCGCTCGGCGTGCTGCGGGCCGGCAATGGCATGGCGGTCATCGGTAACGGCGGCCCTATCGCCATTCCACCAGAGCAGAAGGTCGAGGTCGGTGACGACGGCACCATCAGCATCCGCGCCATGGGCGAAGACCCGCGGGTAATGGCCGAAGTGGACCGTATCAAGCTGGTCAACCCGGACACCAAGGGCATGACCAAGGGGCTGGATGGTCTGATCCATACCGCCAGCGGCCAACCCGCAGACGCCGATGTGAATGTGCGTGTGGTGTCGGGTTTCCTCGAGGGCAGCAACGTCAATGCCGTCGGCGAGATGACTTCGATGCTGGCGCTGTCCCGTCAATTCGAACTGCACGTCAAGATGATGAGCGCGGCCAAGGAAGGCGACGAAGCCATGGCGCGTGTTTTGCAAATCGGCTAATCACATTTGAACGAGTGCCGTAAAACAGGCGCACGAGGAGAACACTAAATGCTTCCGGCTCTTTGGGTCGCTAAAACCGGCCTGTCCGCCCAGGACACCAACCTGACGGTCATCTCCAACAACCTGGCCAACGTTTCGACCACCGGCTTCAAGCGTGATCGCGCCGAGTTCCAGGATCTGCTGTACCAGATCAAGCGCCAGCCTGGCGCGCAGTCCACCCAGGACAGCGAGCTGCCTTCGGGCCTGCAGGTCGGTACCGGTGTGCGTGTGGTCGGCACTCAGAAGAACTTCCAGACTGGCGGGTTGCAGAACACCGAGAACCCGCTGGACATGGCAATCAATGGCCGCGGTTTCTTCCAGGTGCTCCAGCCTGATGGCACCGTGTCGTACACCCGTGACGGCACCTTCCACCTGAACTCCGATGGCCAGGTGGTCACCGCCAACGGTTTCGCGCTGGAACCTGCCATTGTCGTGCCGCCGGATGCCCAGACCTTCACCGTGGGCCAGGACGGCACCGTGTCGATCACCACCCAGGGCAACCCGGCTGCGCAGATCATCGGCAACATCCAGACCGCCGACTTCATCAACCCGGCCGGCCTGCAGGCCATGGGCAACAACCTGTTCCTCGAAACCGCCGCCAGCGGTGCGCCACAGGTCGGTACCCCGGGGCTGAACGGCTTCGGTCTCACGTTGCAGCAGACCCTGGAAAACTCCAACGTCAGCACGGTCGAGGAGATGGTGAACATGATCACCACCCAGCGCGCCTACGAGATGAACTCCAAGGTCATCTCCGCCGCAGACAAGATGCTGTCGTTCGTCACTCAGCAACTGTAAGTCCTGGCGGCCCAGCCACTTCGGGCCGCCGATAAACCGCACGCTGCTACAGCGCCTGCCAGAGGTAAGAGTCATGTATCGTCTGTTGTCCGTTTTCGCCCTGGGGGGGGCGGTGTTGCTGGCTGGTTGCGTCGCGCCGACGCCCAAGCCCAACGACCCGTACTACGCGCCGGTTCTGCCGCGCACCCCGCTGCCGGCAGCGGCCAATAACGGCTCGATCTACCAGGCCGGTTTCGAACAAGGCTTGTATACCGACCGCAAGGCGTTCCGGGTGGGTGACATCATCACCATCACCCTCAACGAGCGTACTTCGGCGAGCAAGAACGCAGGTTCCCAGATCCAGAAGAACAGCAAGGCCAATATTGGCCTCACCTCGCTGTTCGGTACCGTGCCCAACACCAACAACCCGCTGGGCAGCGGGGACCTCAGCCTTGACGCAGGCTACAGCGGCGATCGCAGCACCAAGGGCGACAGCAAGGCCACCCAGGGCAACACGCTCACCGGTTCGATCACCGTTACCGTGGCCGAAGTGCTGCCCAACGGCATCATTGCCGTGCGTGGCGAAAAATGGATGACCCTGAACACCGGCGAAGAGCTGGTGCGCATTGCAGGCCTGGTACGTGCCGATGACATCGCCACCGACAAACACCGTGCCGTCCACCCGTGTGGCCGATGCGCGCATCACCTATTCGGGCACCGGCTCCTTCGCCGATGCCAGCCAGCCCGGTTGGCTGGACCGTTTCTTCATCAGCCCGCTCTGGCCCTTTTGAGTACGGATGACCATGTTCAACGCTAGGCGGTTGATTGCCGCGACACTTCTTTTGTCCTGCGCGTTCGGCGCTCACGCCGAGCGCCTGAAAGACATCGCCAGCATTTCCGGCGTGCGTGCCAACCAGTTGATTGGCTACGGCCTGGTGGTCGGCTTGAATGGCACCGGTGACCAGACGACGCAAACGCCGTTCACCCTGCAGACGTTCAACAACATGCTGTCGCAGTTCGGCATCAAGGTGCCGCCTGGGTCTGGCAACGTGCAGCTGAAAAACGTGGCGGCGGTATCGGTGCATGCCGACCTGCCGGCCTTCGCCAAACCTGGCCAGGTGGTCGACATTACCGTGTCGTCGATCGGTAACTCCAAGAGTCTGCGTGGCGGTAGCCTGTTGATGACCCCGTTGAAGGGGATTGATGGCAATGTCTACGCCATCGCCCAGGGCAACCTGGTTGTAGGTGGTTTCGATGCTGAGGGCCGTGACGGCTCGAAGATCACCGTCAATGTTCCGTCGGCGGGCCGCATCCCGGGTGGTGCGTCCGTCGAACGTGCCGTACCCAGCGGTTTCAACCAGGGCAACAGCCTTACCCTCAACCTCAACCGCCCAGACTTCACCACGGCCAAGCGGATCGTCGACAAGGTCAATGAGCTGCTCGGCCCTGGCGTGGCCCAGGCCCTTGATGGCGGTTCGGTACGGGTGACAGCGCCCATGGATCCAAGCCAGCGCGTCGACTACCTGTCGATCCTGGAGAACCTCGAAATCGATCCGGGCCAGGCAGTGGCCAAGGTCATCATCAATTCGCGTACCGGTACCATCGTCATCGGCCAGAATGTCAAGGTTTCGCCGGCGGCCGTCACCCACGGCAGCCTGACCGTGACCATCACCGAAGACCCTATCGTCAGCCAGCCCGGGCCATTCTCCAATGGCCAGACTGCGGTCGTGCCGCGTTCGCGGGTCAATGCCCAGCAGGAAGCCAAGCCGATGTTCAAGTTCGGCCCCGGTACCACGCTGGATGAAATCGTCCGTGCAGTGAACCAGGTGGGTGCGGCGCCAGGCGACCTGATGGCGATCCTCGAAGCCTTGAAGCAGGCCGGCGCATTGCAAGCCGACCTGATCGTGATCTAAGGGGGCGTCTGATGAATCCAAAAACTCAGGTGTCCAGCCAGATCGACAGCGGCGCCTACACCGACCTCAATCGCCTGAGTGCGCTCAAGCATGGTGATCGGGATAGCGAGGGCAATGTTCGCAAGGTAGCCCAGGAATTCGAGTCGATGTTCATCAGCGAGCTGCTCAAGGCATCGCGCAAGGCCACCGATGTCATGGCCGATGAAGACAGCCCGATGAACAGCGACACGGTCAAGCAGTACCGAGACATGTACGACCAGCAGCTGGCTGTGAGCATGTCCCGCGAGGGTGGCGGTATTGGCCTGCAGGACGTGCTGGTGCGCCAGTTGTCGAAGAACAAGGCCGCTTCTGTGAACACCAGCCCGTTCCCACGTATCGAAGGGCATGCCCCGGCGTTGTGGGCGTCGAAAGTCGCCGCGCCAGTGCATGCCGAGGCAGGCGCGGGTGTGCGCAATGACGTGGCGGCGCTCAATTCGCGGCGCCTGGCGCTGCCGGGCAAGCTCACCGATCGCCTGCTGGCCGGCATCGTGCCGTCTGCCGGCAGCCCGGCCGCAGCGACCAACACGGCGGCGTTGCCGCGCCGTGGCGACATCCCGGTCGGTGGCGTTGCAACTGGCGACTGGGAGCCGGCCAGGGCGTTCGCGGCTCCGAGCGGCAACCTGCAGATTCTCGGGCGCGCTGTGGCTCAGCCCCCGCTGGCACCGAAAAAGGCTTTCGCCGACAGCGACGCCTTCGTCGAGACCATGCTGCCGATGGCCGAACAGGCTGCCAAGCGCATTGGCATCGACCCGCGCTACCTGGTGGCGCAGGCAGCGCTGGAAACCGGCTGGGGCAAATCGGTCATGCGTAATGCCGATGGCAGCAGCAGCCACAACCTGTTTGGCATCAAGGCTACTGGCAGTTGGCAGGGTGGTGAGGCGCGTGCGATCACCAGCGAGTTCCGCAATGGTGCGTTCGTCAAGGAGACGGCTGCGTTCCGTTCCTACGACAGCTATCAGGAAAGTTTTCACGACCTGGTAACTTTGCTGCAGAGCAATTCACGCTATCAAGATGCTGTGAGCGCCGCCGATAAACCAGAACAGTTTGTGCGAGAGCTGCAAAAGGCCGGTTACGCCACCGACCCCAATTACGCCAGCAAGATCTCGCAGATCGCGAAGCAGATGAAGTCGCAGCAGAGCTACGCAATGCTCGGTACCAGTACACAACTTTAAGGGCAGGGAACCATGGCGAGTTTGATCAATATCGGTATGTCGGGGCTGGGTGCCGCCCAGTCCGGGATGTACGTCCTGGGTAACAACATCGCCAACGCCGATGTTGAAAGTTACTCTCGCCAACAAATGGTGCAAAAGACCAAGGGTGCCCAGCAGGTTGGCCAGGTATTCATGGGGACCGGCACCACCCTGGCCGATGTGCGACGGGTGTACAACGCCTTCATCGAGAACCAGTTGCGTACCACCACGTCGCTCTCCAGTGACGCCAACACTTATCTTAATCAGATCGGCCCGCTCAACACTGCCCTGTCGGGCGCCGACACCGGTATCACTGCCGCACTCAAGAGCTTCTTCAGCGCCATGCAGGATGCTTCGGCCAAGCCCACCGAAGATGCCTCGCGCCAGTTGCTGCTGACCAGCGCACAATCACTTGCCAAGCGCTTCAATACGCTGTCGGCGCAGTTCACCCAGCAGAACGCCAACATCAACGGCAGTCTGGGGTCGATGGCCGAACAGGTGAACAACATCACCAAGACCATCGCCGACCTCAACCAGCAGATCGCCAAGCTCGGTGTTGTCAATGGTCAGCCCAATGACTTGCTTGACCAGCGTGATGGCGCGGTGCGCGAGCTGAACAAGCTTGTCGGCGTGGACGTGGTGGAGCGCGAAGGCAGCTACGACATCTATCTGAAAAATGGCCAGTCCCTGGTGCTGGGCAACTCCACCCAGACGCTGGGTGTGGAACCCGCCCCGACCGACCCGACGCGCATGAACCTGGTGCTCAACCGCGGTTCGACCAAAATGGACATCACCGACAACACTACCGGTGGCGAAATCGGTGGCTTGTTGCGCTACCGCAAGGACACCCTCGACCCTGCGCTCAACGAACTGGGTCGTGTGGCACTGGTGGTCGCCGATGCGATCAACAGCCAGCTGGCCCAGGGTATCGACAAGAATGGCCAGTTCGGTGCGACCCTCTTTGGCGATATCAACAGTGCAGCGGCCGTTGCCGGGCGCAGCATCCCCAAGCTGGGCAACAGTGCCGGTTCCGGCAACCTCGATGTGCACATCAAGGACAGCGGCAAGCTCACTACCAACGACTATCAAGTCGTCTTCACCAGCGCCACCGAGTATTCCGTGCGCCGGCTGCCCGATAATTCCGAGATGGGTACCTTCGATATTACGGCCGACCCACCTCCTGTGATCGACGGTTTCACCCTGAACCTCAATGGTGGCACCCCGGTTGCCGGCGACAGCTTCAAGATCACCCCGACCCGCAACGCGGCGGCCAGCATGGAAACCGTGCTGACCGACCCGAGCCGCCTGGCCATGGCCAGCCCGCTGACCGCCACCAGTGGTTCGGGCAACAAGGGGACCGGGCAGATCACCCAGCCCACGTTGACGTCCAAGCTGGATATCTACGACGCCAAGCAACGCTCGGACATGCAGACGGGACTGAAGTATTCGACCCCGGTCAAGCTGGTGTTTGGCGACGATTCCGTATCGCCTCAGGCGTACACCATGTACGACTCCAAAGGTAACCCGCTTGGCAGCGGTACGGTCATCCCTGGCCAGGAAAACAAGCTGCAGCTGTCTGTGCCAATGGTCGATGGCAGCGGCAACCCGATCAATGACGCCAGTGGCGCTCAAATGAACTTCTCGTTCGAGATGAGCATCTCCGGTGCGCCCAAGAATGGTGACAACTACACCGTATCGCTGACCAAGGCCGGTTCTGCAGACAACCGCAATGCACAGTCGGTGATCGACCTGCAAACCAAACCCACGGTCAATACCGGCGATGGCAGCAAGGGCATCAGCTTCACCGATGCCTACGCCAAGCTGGTATCCAATGTCGGCGGCAAGACCAACCAGGCATCAATGGACAGCGACGCCACCATGGCGCTGCATGGTTCCGCGCTGACCAGCCGCAACTCCAGCTCGGGGGTGTCGGTGGATGAAGAGGTCGGCAACCTGGTCAAGTTCCAGCAGTACTACACCGCGTCGTCGCAGATCATCAAGGCGGCCCAGGAAACCTTCGCAACCTTGATCAACAGCCTTTAAGGAGCCGTAGACCATGCGCATCTCCACTCCGCAGTTCTACTCCAGCAGCAGCGCCAACTACGAGCGTACTTTTGGCAATGTAAACAAGACCCAGCAAGAAGCCAGCGACTTCATCCGCGTGCGCACCGCCGCCGATGATCCGGTTGGCTATGCGCGTCTGTTGCAGCTCGAACAGCAGCAGAACATGCTCGACCAGTTCAAGGGCAACATCACCAACGTGCGCAATGCGCTGGGCTCCAGCGAAAGCACGCTCAATGCCATTGGCGCGGTGCTGCAGCGGGTCAACGAGCTGGCCATGGGCTCCGGCAATGCCGGCTTCACCGATGCCGACCGCAAGGCCAACGCCTCTGAGCTTGCCTCCCTGGAAGACCAACTGTTCTCGCTGATGAACAGTCGGGACGAGAATGGCAAGTACCTGTTCTCGGGCTCCAAGGGCGACACTCCGCCTTACGTGCGCAACTCCGACGGCACCTACAGCTATCAGGGCGACCAGAGCCAACTCATGCTGCAGGTGGGCGACATGCTCAGCCTGGCCGCCAACGAGACGGGCTACAGCGCGTTCGAGCAGGCGCTCAATACCAGCCGCAGCGAGACCAAGCAGACGGCCCCGCTGCCTGATGACGGGCGTGTCAGCCTGTCCAATGGCCAGGTCTCCGGCAGTGCCACCTACAACGACCGTTTCCGCAGCGGCGAGCCCTACAGCATCGAGTTCACCAGCAGCACCGAATACAAGATCCTCGATGCCGGGGGCAACGATGTCACTCTCGAAGCCAGCCAGGGCGGCAAGTTCGACCCCAAAGGCGATAACATCAGCATCAATTTCCGCGGTGTAGACCTGCGCCTGAAGATCGATTTCAAGCCAGGTGACGAAGGCAACCCGGACGCGGCCATCGCCGGCCATGCGTTCAGCCTGAGTTCCAAGGCCGACTCGATTGCCGGTACCCGCAGTCCAGGCAACACATCGTCGGAGCAGATCACCGACGCCAAGATTACCGACCCGACCGCCTACAAGGCCGCATTCCCGGGTGGTGGTGCTGTACTCAAGTTCACCAGTGCCACCGACTTCGAACTGTATGCAGCACCAATGACCGCCGACAGCCGCCCGATTTCCTCGGGAACCCTCAGCGGCAACACGGCCACCGCCGCAGGTGTGAGCTTCGAATTGTCCGGCCCGCCAAGCGCCGGGGATTCGTTCGGCGTCAAGGTCGATACTCATCAGAACCAGAATATTCTCAACACCATCGGCCAGTTGCGCGGCGCGCTGAACACCCCGCAGGACCATGACCCGGCTGCTCGCCAGGCCTTCCTTGCTTCGCTGGACTCGGCGATCGGCAACATTGCCAGTGCCACCAACCAGGTGTCGTCTTCCATCTCTGCAATTGGCGGTCGCGGTCAGGCCCTCGATGTACAGGCTGAAACCAACGAGGCCCTGGGTATCGAGAATACCAAGACCCAGGGTTCGATCCGCGACAGTGATATCGGCGAAGTGATGATGCGCCTGGAGATGCAGAAGAACCAACTGACAGCCTCGATGCAATCATTCGCAAAGATTTCCAGCCTGTCGCTGGTCAACTACATCTGAGCCATGTTCCTGCGCGCAGTGGGTCAACTACGCGCAGCCCTGCCTCACCCTTTCCGGGGTGAGGCCACTGTGCGACGGTGCCAGAGGCCTTCGGGTGCTGAGCGGGGCAGGGTGTCGTCCTGTAGCGAATTTCTGTTTTGAGTGAGTACCTGTGAACGCACAACCCCTTGTCACCATCGCCATCCCTGCGTTCAACCCTGAGTTCTTCCGTGCCACACTGGCCAGCGCAATCGCCCAGGATTACCCGAATCTGGAGATTGTCGTGTGTGACGACAGCCCCGGGGGCGAGATCGAGGCGATCTGTGATGAGCTGCGTGTCACTTCGCCCGCTCCCTTGCGCTATGTGCGCAACCCGGTGCGCCTTGGTTTCGCCCGCAACCTGCTGGCTTGCCTGACGCACACCTCGGGCGAGCTGATCAAGTTCCTCTGTGACGACGACACGCTGTTTGCCGGCTGTATCAGCCAGCAGTCCAGTGTGCTCGGCGAGTCGCAGCAGATCAGCATGGTCATTTGCCAGCGCCTGTTGTGCGCCGCCGATGACGTGCTGTTGCCTTCACGCGCGCTGAACTTCGTTATTTCCATGCACAGTGCAGTGCTGCATGGCACCGACCTGCTGGAAAGCGTCGCCGATGATGCACCCAACCTGTTCGGTGGCTTGAGCCATGCCTTGCTGCGCCGTGCCCAGGTCGAAGCGTATCTGCCCACCCTGGTGCAGGATGGGCAGGGTTTTTCCGCTCGCCTGGACCTGGCGCTCTACGCTTGCGTTCTGCGCCGGGGACAGCTGGCCAGCCTGGAGCAGGTGCTGAGCATGGAGCGGGTGCATCCGGGGCGTCTTAGCCATCAAGGCACCATGGTCGAGGCCTACAAGAGCGAAACCCAGTGGCTGCTGCAAATGCTTGCTGAACGCAATGCCGAGCCGGCGCCTGCCCACGGTTGGGTGCGCTACATGCCGTTGGCGGACTACCTGGAAAACCCGCAGCAGAAGTGGGACGAGCTCGACTTGCGGCGCTTCTTCGGGGCGCAGATGGCCAACTTCAACCAGCAGATCGGTACCCACAGCCTGAGTTTTGCCGAGCTGTACGCTGAATGGCTCGAGTATCGCCGGCTGTCCGCCGGGCAGGAGCGGCTCTTGCCCAAGCGTGTGGAGCAATGGCCAAGCCAGCCGGGAATCGCGGTGGTGGTGTTCTGTGAGGCAGGCGACGAAAAGGTGCTGCGTGCGACGCTGGACAGTCTCTGGAAGCAATCCTACCCGGCCCGACAAGTTCTGGTAGTGACGCCTGAGGGTTTCGAGCGGCCGGTGGAAGAGCGTGTTCGTTACCTGGTGCGCGGCGATGCCGAGTTCATCTCGCTCAACCATTGGCTGGCGGACGGTCCGGCACTTGACTGGTTGTTCCTGCTGCGTGCTGGCGACTGCCTGCATACCCATGCGCTGGTGATCATGGCCGAGCGCATGGCGCTGCGTGGTGACAGCCTGTGCCTGTACATCGATGAGGGGGCCAACGACAGCCTCGCCGCGTCGGCACCAATCTTCAAGCCGGACTTCAACCTCGACCTGATGCGCAGCCTGCCCTACGTCGGGCGCCTGTTGGCATTCGATACTGCGGCGGTGCGTGAGCTTGGGGGATTTGACGCCAGATTCGAAGGCCTGGCGCCTCACGACCTGCTGTGGCGAATGATCGAGGCCCATGGCCTGCAGGTGGTAGAGCATATCCCTGAAGTGCTGGTGCAGTGCCGACACGGCTATGCCGAATGGCTGGCTGATCGTGCGGGCCATGTCCAGGCGCCGCGGGTTCTGGAGGCGCACCTGCGGCGCCTGGGTGTGGAGGCGCAGGTGCAGGGTATTGCTGGCAGCCTGATGACTCGGGTCACCTACCTGCACCCCCAGGTTGCGAGCGTTTCGATCATCATTCCTGCCGTTGGCGACCTGGCGGTACTGGTGCGTTGCGTCGAGTCTGTGCTGGCCAGTACCGAGCATCCCGATTTCGAGGTGGTGCTGGTCGCCAGCGCCGGGACGTCGGACGATGTACTTACCTGGCTCGACAGTTTGCGGAATCTGGGGAGCGAGCAATTGCGGGTGCTCGAGAGTGCCGCCCATGGCCGAGCGCAGAGCTTCAACGAAGGCAGTGTGCACGCTCGGGGCGACTATCTGCTACTGCTGGATGCCGGCTGCGTGCTGTTCGAGCCGCAGTGGTTGTCCGAGCTCTTGCAGCTTGGCCAGCGTCCCGAAGTCGGGATGGTCGGGCCCAAGTTGTTCGACAACAGTGGGACCGTGGTCTCGGCAGGCCTGGTCCTGGGGATGCAGGCCACGGCGGCCAGTCCATTCCTGGGCTGCCCGGTGAACGAAGGCGGCTACATGAATAGGCTGAGCCTGGTACAGAACTGGAGCGCGCTGAGTCTGGACTGCCTGTTGGTGCGGCGTGAGCTGTTCGCCGAGCTGGGAGGGCTGGATACGGCCGCGCTGCAGGTATCGCTGCACGACGCCGACCTGTGCCTGCGGGCACGGGCCGCGGGTTATCTGTCGGTGTGGACGCCGTTCGCGCGGGTGGCCAAGCTGGGCGCCCAGGCGGTCGAGGAAAGCTCGCCACGAAGCTGGCAGGATGATCGCGATGCCTTGTATGCGCGCTGGCTGGCCTGGGTGGCGAATGATCCGGCCTACAACCGCAACCTCAGCCTCAAGTTGCCGAACTTCAACTTCGACCCCGGATTGCGGGGTGGGTGGGATCCGTTCATCGCGCGGGCCATGCCGTCTGTCCTGGCGCTGCCGAGCAGTACCTCGGCGATCGGACACTATCGGGTGGTCCAACCGTTCAATGAGCTGGAGCAGTCTGGCTGGATCCAGGGACGTATCGACTACAGCGCGCCGGGGCTGATCGACCTCGAGCGGGAAAAGCCCGATGTGGTGATCCTGCAGTGCCGCTACCTGCCGGCGAATGTCCGGGATATCGAACAGTACAAGCGCTTTTCCAGTGCGCGGCGGATCTACGAGCTGGACGACTACATCATTGATCCACCGAAGAAGAACGACCATGCGCGCAACATGCCGAGCAACATGCGCGAGCTGGTCAGCAAGGCGATTTCCCTGTGCGACCGGGTGGTGGTCTCCACCGAACCATTGGCCGATGCGCTGTCCAGCATGCACCAGGACATCCGTGTCGTCCCCAACATGCTCGCCGCATCGCTGTGGAGCGAGCTGACCAGTCAGCGCCAGACCAGCGTGCGGCCGCGTGTGGGGTGGGCAGGGGGTACCAGTCACCGCGGTGATCTGGAATTGATGCTGGATGTAATCAAGACCTTGGCCAGCGAAGTCGACTGGGTGTTCTTCGGCATGTGTCCAGAGGCGCTGCTGCCCTACGTCAAGGAGTTTCACCCGGGGATCTCTTTCGCGGACTATCCGCGCAAGCTGGCCAGTCTCAACCTGGACCTGGCGGTGGCGCCGTTGGAGCAGAACCTGTTCAACGACTGCAAGAGCAACCTGCGCCTGTTGGAGTATGGCGCGTGCGGTTTTCCGGTCATCTGCACCGATACCAAGGCATACGCAGGCTACCTTCCCTGCACGAGGGTCCGCGAGAACACCACCGAGCAGTGGCTGGACGCGATCCGCATGCACCTTGCCGACCCGATGGCCAGCTACCGCCAGGGCGATGCGTTGCGCGAGGCGGTCCTGCGAGACTACGTACTGAACGAACACCATCTGCAGCACTGGGCCAACGCCTGGCTGGCTGACTGAATCCTGGCGCCTGGCCAAGCCAGGTGCCGAACCCCTTGAACAGGTGCCCTATGAACGAAACAACACTCGGATCGCGTGATGAAGTGACCGTCGTCCTGCTCGGGCATGAGCAGGCGGATCACCGTGCTCGTGCGGCGCACTACTATCAGCGGGCTGGCGTGCCGTGCCAGGGCCTGACGCCGGCAGCGGTGGTCGATGCTGCCGCCCTGGGAGAATTGCTGGCACAGGTGGCGACGCCGTTCGTTTGCCTGGCGCTGGATGCCGATTTCGTCCTGGGTGCCGCGCTGGACAATGCGGTGCGGTACCTACGTGCCCAGCCGGAGGTAATGGCCGTGCAAGGCCACGCCCTGGCCTATGCGCCTGGTAATAGCCAGCTGACCTACCACAAGGTGGGGGAAGCTTTCGCTGCACATCCCGGGGAGAGTGTGCTGGATCGCTTGCGACACTACGCGGACGCCGAACAGCAAGCCTGGCGTGCGGTAATTCGTACGCAGGCGCTACGGGCCGCACTGGTGTCGCTGCCGGAAGGGCTCGATGCTGCAGGCTGGCGGGTGGCTTTGTCCTGCGCAATCCTGCTGCTCGGGGCAGTCGCGCATCTGGAGCAGACCGATGTGATCTGCGAATCGCAGCCTGAGAAACTGTCCTCTGCCGTGCGCGAGGAGCGTATGGTCCAGACTGTGCGGGCTTTGCGTCAGTGGGGCGGCGGGCATGATGCGAGCGTCCTGTCCGCTGATGACGGCTTCGAGGCGCTCAATCGTTTCGTGCGCAAAACCTGGTGCCAGGGCGAGCAGCCGCTTCTCTTCACCTCGCGCTGGACCAGCGTGATCGATGACCCGGCGCGTTCGTTCGAGCCCGAGCAGCATGTGGAACTGCCTTATTACAATCGCCCGTTGTTCGATCGGTTGACCGAGGTGGAGTTCCTCTGTCATGCCTGGCCGACCGGCAAGCGTCATCGGCATGCCCTCGAGGGGGCCTGGGTCCGTCAGCGCGACCTGCTGGTGACGCACCCCAATGACACCCGTGAGAGCCTTCAGGAGCGTTACTGGAAGGCGCTGGGCCTGGGCCTTTTCAATGTCCAGGTGTGCCGCTCCCTCAACCAGGTGCTGACCGGTGAGGACAACACGCACCATGCCCGTGAGATGGGGGACTGGATGGCGCGGCTGCTCGGGGTGCCGGACAGCGAGACACGCCATTCCCTGCTCGACACGCCATCGGGGCAGGTGCTCGCGGCGATCGATGCGGCCACCCCGGATGAAGCTGCGCGCAAGCGGGTGCTGGCCCACCTGGCAAAACACCCGGCGCCGCAGATCGCCTTCGTCGTGCTTGACCTGAACAACGATGATCTGGCCTTGCAGGCAACCTTCGACAGCCTGTTGGCCAGCGGCGTGCGCAATTTCAAGCTGGTGGTGCTCAAGGCCGGCAAGCCGCCAGCGATTACTACCGCGCGGGACACCTTGCACTTCATCCAGGTCGCAGAGGGCAACTGGGTCTCGCATCTGAACCAATTGGTGCGCCAGTTGCCCAGCGAGTGGCTGCTGTTGCTCGAGGCCGGCGATGTGCTTCTTGCTGGCGGGCTCATGCGCCTGGCGGTAGAGCTTGCCCAGGCCCCGGCTTGCCATGCCATCGCCGCCGACGAAGTCCAGCGTGACAGTGATGGGCGCCTGTTCGCCGTGCGCCGGCCTGGCAGCGATCTGGACCTATTGCGTAGCCAACCGGGGCTCATGGCGCGGCACTGGCTGGTTCGTCGTCAGGCCGTGCTCGACCTGGACGGCTACAACGGTACCGACCCGCAGACCCTGGATTATGACTTGCTGTTGCGCCTGGTCGAGCATCACGGTGCAGCCAGCCTGGCGCACATGGATGACTACCTGGTGGTCAGCCAGCAACCTTCCTCGGCATCCACCGAGGAGGCACGCAAGATCCTCAATCGCCACCTCACCCAGCTGGGCTATCGCCCGCAGATCAGTGAGCAAGGGGCAGGAGGGTTGGCGATCGAGTTCCGCCATAGCGCCACACCGCTGGTCAGCATCGTGCTGGCGGGCGAGGTCGAGCCTGCGTGGCTGGCCGGCATTTTCCAGCGAACCCGCTACCCGCGCTACGAAGTGGTGCTGGCGCTTCCCGGGCAACCTTCAGCGGCCCAGGTCGAAGCGTTCCAGGCATTGGGTGGCCGACTGCGGGTCGTAACCGGCGAAGTCGGGGCAACGCATCGGCAACTGCTCGGCCTGGCGGCCGGCGAGGCTCGTGGCGATTACCTGGTGTTGCTGTCGCCGCATTGCCAGGTCATTACCCCGGCCTGGATCGAATCGCTGTTGAACGAGGCGCAGAGGCCTGAAGTAGGGGTTGTCGGTGCGAGCTTGTGGGCGGCTGACGGTACGTTGGCGCACGCAGGCTATCAGCTGCTGGCCGGCCCCAGAGTGCATGCCCCCTGGCGGCAACTGTCGCTCGAGGGTGCCGCAAAGGCCCGCTGGCCGCTGTCGGTGCGCAGTTGTTCCGCGGTCTCGGATGGTTGCCTGATGGTGGACCGTGAAGCCTTCGTGCACTGCGGTGGCCTGCCGCTCGCAGGGGATATCGGTGTCGGCTTGAGCCTGATGGTCGCCCAGGCTGGGTTGATGGTGGTCTGGACGCCTCGCGCGCAGTTGCTTGCCACGGCCCTGCCGGTCCTGGGTGATGAGGCGTCTTCGCAATTGGCGGCGCATTGGCCTGAGGCTTTCCAGGGGGATGGTCAACTGGACTCCCTTGGCGCGGGTGAAGCGTCACCGTCCAGCAACTGGATCGCTCAGTTGGGATAATTCAACGCTATTGCGTCTAGTGGTAGATGCATGGTTGTGGACTGTTTCTGACAACCGACTCTTCAAGCATGGCCGTCTACGGGGAATCCGGGTCTCCGGGGCGGCCATTTGTCGTTGCGTGGGGTGGCGGAGCGTCTTGAGTCCGTGCCCATTGCACAAATTACAGATAACAGGAGTTGGGGGGGGGCATACCCAAGAAATAGTGCGCTGGAATAAAATTGCATAAACGCATTGTTTGTTAATGCGCAAATGCATGTGGTTTCCTGGTTGGCGCCTACTGGTGTCGAGGCGCGATCAATCATCTGTGATTGGCACGGAGCTCGCGCAGAAAACTTAAGGAAATTAAACGATGAAAAAAATGTTGAGCCGGATTTCGATCTTGGCCATTGCTTTTGGTGCGGCCCTCACCGTGCAGGCAGGCGAAGCTCCATTGGGATACTGGAAGCTGACCACATATCATGTGTCCAGCGGTGCTGTTGCCACTATTCAAATGGTCTGTTTCAAGCCCGACAAGACCTGGTATTCCACTACTGAAGCCAAATGGAATGGTGCATGGTTTGCAAACGGCAGTGATATCCAGTGGTATGGCAATGTGCCGCTCGCTCATTACGGCAATGTTGCGACTATTGGTATCGGTGAGATGTCGACGCCAACCAGCATGTCGGGGAAGTATGCCGAGTGGTCGGCACCGGGGGCGACACCGTACAGTTTTGACAGGCATTACACCTATGCGCTGATTTATCAGCAGGCTGACTGCCCGCCGCCAAAACTGTAAATCGAAATCCGCCAAGGCCAGGTGCTATCAAGAAAGCGCGCCAACCAGTATCGCGGGTTTCAGTGCTTGGCGCATTGGGTGCGTCTGGTCATGCCTGGCATCCCGGGGCTGGCCGGCGGGGGCTTCGCTATCCGTCCAAAACCGCTTTGATAGCTGTCGGGCAAGGCCGGGAGGGCTGCGGCCCCTGTCGAAATCCATTCCGCGACTGTCTCCATGAACGCCATCAAGGGAACAAGGGGCTACGTGTTATTAGCCGGGCGCGAGCTGGCGCGGGATTTGCAAAAGCCGGGTTACAAGCCCGGCTTTTTCTTGCCTGGTGGCGGTTTATTGACAGGCAGAATGCAGTGCCTGTGCTGTGCCTATGAGGTTCGGGATGCAAAAGAAAGTGGCGGTGGTGCAATCGAACTACATCCCGTGGAAGGGGTATTTCGACCTGATTCGCAGTGTCGATGCGTTCGTTTTATATGACGATGTCCAGTACACGCGTCGCGACTGGCGTAATCGCAATAAGATCAAGACCGCCCAAGGTGAGCACTGGCTTAGTGTTCCGGTAAAAAACCGCGGTCGATACGAGCAACTGATCAATGAAGTCGAGGTCAGCGAGGCGGATTGGGCGGCCAAGCACTGGAAGACAATCGAGATGAACTATCGGCGAGCCGCCTGCTTCAATCAGATGGAGCTCCCCGTTCGCACGCTTTACGAGCAAGCCTCCGAGGTCGCTCGTCTTTCCTCCATCAACCAGCTTTTCATCACCGGCCTGTGTGCTCTGCTCGGTATCGATACACCGCTGTATCGCTCCGAGGAACTCGGGCGTAGCAGTGAAGGTAAAAACCAACGGTTGATACATCTTTGTCAGGCCCTTGGGGCGACCGAATACCTATCGGGACCGGCAGCCAGCAGCTATCTGGACGAGGCTGCGTTCGCCGCTGGCGGCCTTGAAGTCTCGTACATGAGCTATGCCGGCTATCCGGAGTATCCGCAGTTGTTCGGTGGGTTTGAGCATGCGGTCAGTGTCCTCGACCTGCTGTTCAATACCGGTAGTGAAGCATCGAACTTTCTGGAGCGTCATCCATGAGCAAAGATATCTTGCAGGGTGTGGCGGATTACTATTCGTCGCGTATTCGTACGCACGGCGCAACTCCAGAGGGGGTCGACTGGAATGGCAGCGCTTCCCAGCAACAGCGTTTTGCCCAGTTGCTTAAACTGGTGCCCGTCGAAGAGCAACGTGCGGGCTTCAGTCTTATCGATGTCGGGTGCGGTTACGGCGCGTTGCTGACCTGGATGCGTGAGCAGGGACTGCCTGTGGACTATCACGGTTATGACCTGTCCGAGCAGATGATTGCCGCAGCCAGGCAGCAGCATCCGGCTGATGACGCAGTGCGCTTCGAAGTGGCCGAAAGTGCGTCGCGACAGGCGGATTATGCGGTGGCCAGTGGCATCTTCAACGTTTGTCAGAACACCGCTCGCGACACGTGGGAGAGGTACATCGCCGACGTATTGCGTGCGATGGATGCCTGCAGCCGCAAAGGCTTTGCCTTCAATTGCCTTACCTCGTACTCGGACCCGCCCTTCATGCGTGATTATCTGTATTACGGGGATCCTTGTTTCTATTTTGATCTGTGCAAAAGAACCTACTCCAGAGAGGTGGCACTCTTGCATGACTACGGCTTGTACGAGTTTACCTTGCTTGTGCGCAAGTCTTCCTGACGCGCCGTCCTTATCCCTCTTTGCCTGGAGAACATCATGCTCAAAAGCGGTTCCACTTCTGTCACCCAATCCAGCGATAGCCAGCTCGACGCGCGCGAGCAACTTTGGCAGGCGTTCGCGAACGCACCTCTTGATGATGCTGAGAAAGAGCGAAATCTTGGTTTGTTCATTCGTTCTGCGTCCTTGGCGCGAATGCTGGCAATTTCCGATCTGTACCGGGACATCGTTCGCTTGCCTGGCTCGGTGCTCGACTTCGGCACCTGGCGTGGGCAGAACGCCGTACTCTGCGAAAACCTGCGCGCCATCTTCGAGCCCTTCAACAAGCAGCGACGTATTGCCGCGTTCGACACTTTTGCGGGTTACCAATCCCATGCCGGCGATGGCAAGGTCGCCAACGTCAATTTCCAGGATGGGTGCTATGCCACCGGCAATGGATACGCCGACTATCTGCGGCACTTGCTGAGCCTGCATGAAGGCATTAACGCGCTGCCGCAGGTACCAGGCGGTCATCAGGTCGTAGAGGGTGATATCAAGGATACCTTGCCGCAGTTCATCGAAGAACAGCGGAACTTGCTGGTGGCGCTGGCCTTCTTCGATATGAACCTTGAAGGGCCGACGCGCTTTGCCCTCGAGCAGATCCTGCCGCGTTGCCTGCCGGGCTCGCTGCTGGTGTTCTTCCAGTTGCAGCGCGATTTCCTGCCGGGTGAAGGCTATGCCTATGTAGCCGAAGTACTGGGGAAAGTGCGTCACGAGATCAAGCGATCGGAAACCTATCCGTCGCTGTGCATCGTCAAGCTTCTGTAAGGGGGTCACCATGTTTCTGATTGTTGGTAATGGCATGGTCGCCCTGGCTATCGCCGCAGGTTTGTCGCGTAGTGTTCCGGGCGAGTGCATTCAGGTTGTGGGCCCGGCAGCACGCCCTTACAGCGCCTCCATGGCGGCTGCGGCAATGCTCAACTCTTTCGCCGAGCTCGAGCCTGGCGCACTCGATCAGCCGCGTGATCGTCTGAAGTTCGAGTTAAGCCAGGCATCTGCTCGTCTGTGGGGAGATTTCGTAAAAGAATTCGATATTCCTGCTGAACACTACCGTCTGGGCACCGTGCTGATAAACAACAACGCATCCAACCGTTTCGAGGATGCCGCATTCGATGCCATCGCCGGTTATCTTGACGAGTTCGACGAGCCTTATGAACGCGTCGATCCGCAGCTGGAACCCGCCTATGTGCCGGGTGAGAGCTATCGTACGCGCCAGGCTTTGTTCCTGCCGCGCGAGGGCGTACTCAATCCGGATGGTGTGATCCATGCGCTGCAGGCCACGCTGGAAAGGCGTGGTGTGCGCTTTGTCGATGGCGTGGTGAAGTCGCTCGACAAGGTCAGCGGTCGTACCCGTGGCGTAACCCTCGAAGACGGGCGCGTGCTCAGCGCCGAGCGGATTGTGTTGGCCAACGGCAGCATGGCCACGCGCCTCTGGGAGGAGGAAGGCTGCATTCGGGTGATCAATGGCGTCGGCGCCACGGTGGTGTTGAAGAACCCAGGAATACAGGGGCGCTATGTCCTGCGCACGCCAAATCGTGGCGGTGCTTGCGGAATCTACCACGCGCCCTACCAGGGTGATCAGTTCGTCGTCGGTGCCACCAATCTGGTGACCACCGCCGACGAGCACTTCCCTCGCGCAGAGTCGGTGGCCGCGCTGATAAACGGTGCGATCAACCAGGTCAACCATCTGCACCGTACCAGTGGTTTCATTCGTTACAACTTTGGCTATCGTCCGCTGAGTCTCGATGGCTACCCGGTCATCGGCCAGCTTAACGACAACACCTTCATTGCTTCCGGCACTCGCCGTGATGGTTACCATTTTGCGCCATGGTTGGCCGACAATCTGGTGGCCTTGCTGCTGGACAAGTCGATTTCCTCGCAGGCCGGCAGCTACTTCGAATTCACCCGGCCGCAGCGTAGCGCATGGCTCGACCAGTCGGTGGAGGCATGCTGTCGCAAGTACGCGGCAGTCAAGTGCTCGGCACTGTCGCAGCACGGTTTGGATGCGGGGCATACCGACGCCGATCAGGTGCTGGAGCAGTATTACTACCAGCGGGCGCGCGCCTTCTTCGATAAGCATGAGCTCGAGCGAACAGTTCAGGTCGACTTCCTGGATGCCCTGCTGGGTGGCTACCTTTCCCTGTCGGACTTTGCCTGAAGCGTGAATACCGGAGACATGAACGTGAACAAGCAGATCATTCCTTTCAATAAGCCATTTGTGGTTGGCAAAGAGCTGTTCTATATCGCCCAGGCGGTGATGAATGGTGGTATCGCCGGCGATGGACAGTTCACGCGCTTATGCCAGGAATGGCTCGAGGTCAGCCTGGGGTGTCCCAGGGCGCTGCTGACGCATTCGTGCACGGCGGCCCTCGAGATGGCGGCGATCCTGGCGGATATCGGGCCGGGAGATGAAGTCATCATGCCGTCGTTCACTTTCGTGTCCACTGCCAACGCTTTCGTTCTTCGCGGCGCGGTGCCGGTTTTCGTGGATGTGCGCGAGGATACCCTCAACCTGGACGAGCGCCTTATCGAGGCCGCCATCACCGAGAAGACCAAGGCGATTGTCGCGGTGCATTATGCGGGGCAGCCTTGCGATATGGCTGCCTTGCTGCACCTGTGCGACAAGCACGGTCTGATTCTCATTGAAGATGCCGCCCAGGCGATCCTCGCCCGGGAAAAGGATCGCGCACTGGGGACCTTTGGGCATCTGGGATGCCTGAGTTTTCATGAAACGAAGAATGTGATCAGCGGTGAAGGAGGGGCGCTACTCATCAACGATCCCAAGTTGATTGAGCGGGCTGAAATCATCTGGCAGAAAGGTACCAATCGCAAAGCGTTTTCCCGAGGCGAGGTGAGCAAGTACACCTGGGTGGATGTGGGGTCGTCTTTTCTTCCCAGCGAGCTGACGGCTGCTTTCCTCTATGCCCAACTAGAGCAGGGGGAGAGCATCAATGTACATCGTCGCGCTTTGTACAAGTCCTATTACCACCAACTAGAGCCTCTCGAAGCGGACGGTTGCTTGACCTTGCCTTGCGCGCCGGGTGGCAAGCCGGCCAACGCACATATCTTCTATATATTGATGCGTAGCAACGAGGCGCGTGGAGAGTTGATCGCGTTTCTTCGTGAGCGGGGTATCTATGCTGTGTTCCACTACGTGCCCTTGCATGATTCCCCGGCAGGCCTGCGTTACGCGCGCAGTGTCGGTCAGTTGCCTGTCACTCAGGAAGTTTCTGCAAGCTTGCTGCGCCTGCCGCTTTATTCTGACATGACCATCGAGCAGGTCACCGAGGTGTGCGAGGCGATCTTCCAATTCTTCGCAGGTACGCAGAAGGCGTAACGGCCTTGGTTCGGCGATTGTTCAGCTGATTTCTGGAGTTTTTCCCATGTCGAATTCCGTGCAGGTGGGCGCGGGCCTTGAGCAGGCCATGAAGCGTCTTCGGTTGATGTATGCCCGGCCGGAGCACCCGTACTACATCATGGCGCCGGACTACCGGGAAACCTCATCGGGGATTGCCTCGCTTCATTACCTCTGTCACCTGCTCAACCTCAACGGGCGAGAGGCCTACATCCTGGGCGGCAAAGTGGTGAACCCCGAGCTTAAGACGCCGTTGCTCGATGATGAGGCCAGCGAGCGTCACAGGCTTGCTGGTCGGGTGCCAATCGCAGTCTACCCCGAGGTCACGGTGGGCAACCCCTTCCATTGTTCGGTCGTGGCACGCTTTCTGTTGAACTTCGAAGGTTTCATCAGTGGGCGAGGAATGGAGGCGGCTCCCAGTGACCTGTGTTTTTACTCAGGCAAGCTGATCGCGCAAGACCACGGTCGTCCGGATGGTGACCTGTTGTGCCTGCCTACCATCGATGTGGACCTGTTCTGTGCCGGAGAGCCAGTTGATCGGCGTGAAGGCCGGTATCTGTATCAGAATCGCCATCCGCTCGATGCCATTGACTATTCGATACTGCCAGAGGATATCCGCCTACTGAGCATGGCGAACGCTCTGACGTTGTCGGAGCTGGCGCAGCTGCTTCGCCGGGCGGAGGTGATGTATACCCATGAATGGTCGATGACCTGCGTAATCGCGGTGCTTTGCGGGTGTCCGGTCATTTTCATACCTGGGCATGGCATCGACCAGGCCTTCCTCGATGCCAGCTTTGTCGGCAGTGCCGGCTTCGCCATGCTGGATCGCGAAGATGCGTTGGCACATGCCCGTGGAGGTCTGGATGGCGCTTTGCAGCGTTATGTCGAGCGAACGGCGCCGTTCTGGAATCAGCTTGAAGTGTTCATCGCCAAGACGCAGGCGGCCGCCCGTCGTGAAGCCGTGGGTGATCGGCTAGGAGGGCGTGGCTGGTTGCGTCAGCGTTATCCCCGGCCGCGGCAGATGCAGGTGATTGATGAGCATCTGGCCAGTGCTACTGCTGTGCGCTTTGTCGTGCTGGTAAAGGACCATGGTGACGATGCAGCGCTGGCGGTTACCTTGGATAGCCTGGCTCGCGGCCTGTATCGGGGGGTGCAGACCTGTGTGCTTGATAGGGATGGTTCCCGGGTGGGGGCGGTCACGGCAATTGATGCCTGCCTGCAGGGGGGCTCCGATGAATGGTTCATGCTGGTCGATGCGGGCACCGAGTTTACCGCCAGTGGTCTGCTGATGACGGCGCTCGAGCTGGTTCGGGCCTCGTCGGACTGCTTGGCTGTCTACGCTGACGAGGCCTTGTGTCAGGCGCAGGGCGTAGTCGAGACCGCATTACGGCCTGATCTGAATCTGGATATGTTGCTGGCTTTCCCGGAGAGCCTGTCGCGACATTGGCTGTACCGATGCGATGCTTGGCGTCAGCTAGGCGCTTTCAGCGAGGCTGCTGGTCGTGCGCTCGAGCTGGATTATCAGTTGCGTTTGATCAGTGAGCGCGGGTTGGGATGCGTTGGTCATGTCAGTGAGCCGTTGCTGATTGGCAATGCGTTGCTGCTACAGCCGTGTGAAGACGTTTGCGCGGTCATCGAGGCGCACCTGCAGGGGCGAGGATATCTCGGCGCTCGGGCGTTGCCATTGCCCACTGCTCCTGGTCGCTATCGAATCGAGTACGCGCATCAACAGTCGGCCTCGGTCAGCATCATCATTTTCCTTGAAGGGCAGTTGGTGAACTTCCAGCGTTGTCTGGAGGGCTTGCTGGCGCAGACGGCTCATGTCGGGTACGAAGTATTGCTGGTTGAGCCGGGCAGCGACGATGAGGTGCTACTGGACTGGTTGGCGATGGTCGGGCAAATGGGGGAGGGGCGCTTCAAGGTCCTTCGCTTCGAGCCCGGCCATGCACGCGCGGCCATGTGCAATGCGGCAGCCGAGCAGGCTCGTGGCGATTATCTGCTATGGCTGGATGCTGATAGCGTGGTGCTTGATGATGATTGGCTGCCCACGTTGCTCAATCATGCCCAGCGTCCGGAGGTGGGGGCGGTTGGTTGCAAGCTGTTGTCCCGCGATGGTGCTATCCATCAGGCAGCCCTGGTGCTGGGGCTGGGGGGCGGGGTTGGGCGTGCCTTCGAGGGGCGGTCGGTGCAGGATCCGGGTTACATGGGGCGCCTTGGGCTGGAGCAGGATTGTTCGGCTGTCGGTGGTGAGTGTCTCATGGTGCGCCGCTCGCTGTTTGTCGAGCTTGGTGGCTTCGATACCGATCCGTTGTATTCCCGCTGGGCGGCTGTGGACCTGTGCCTGCGGTTGGCTCAGGCGGGTTATCTGAATGTCTGGACGCCTCACGCCAGGGTGTTGCTGGATGCTCCGCCGCCTGCGCCGGCCAGTGCCGAGCAGGAGGAAGCGCTATATGCGCGCTGGTTGCCGCAGTTGGCGCATGATGCGGCGTACAACGTCAACTTTTCGCTGAGTACCGGCGAGGAGTTCGCCGTTCAGGGCTATGAAATGAGTTGGCGACCGTTGCAGGGGGTGGTGCCAAGCGTGCTGGCCTTTGTGGTCGATCAGGAGCAGGCAGTACCCTCGCGGCTGCTGGAACCCATGGAGTCCTTGCGTGAGGCAGGTCGTCTGGAGGGTGCGGTGGTCGCCGGGACATTGTCAGCCGTGGAAATAGAACGCTTCAATCCCTCAAGTGTTGTCCTGCAGGGGGCGCTGGATGAGGCTGGGTTATTGACCTTGCGTAGGCTGCGAGCTTTCTCGCAGGCGTTCAAGGTCTACGATCTGGATCGTTATCCGCAGGACCTGGGCGGTGCGCAGTTGCTTCATGCCGAAGATCTGGAGCGGCGTATCCGGCCCGCAGTGATGCAGGCTGACAGGGTGCTGGTTGCAACAGCTGCCGCAGCCGAGAGGCTGCAGGGTTGGCATGACGATGTCCAGGTGCTCGAAAATGTGCTGCCAGCTTCGTGGGGACGCTTGCAAGGGGGGCGGCGCGCAGGAGAGAAACCCCGCGTGGGATGGCTCGGGTGTCGTGATGCGTACCTGCTCGCCGAAGTAGTGCCGGTGCTGGTGGGCGAGGTCGACTGGGTTGTGCTGGGGGATTGTCCTGCCAGCTTGTTGCCCTATCTCAAAGAGCATCATCATGCTGTGGATGCGCAATCCCTTGGTGTCACCCTGGCTGCCTTGGACCTGGACATCGCCCTTGTGCCGATGGGCGAGTCTGAGGTGAACGCATTTTCCGGTGACGTGCGTGTGCTCCAGCATGCGGCGTGCGGTCAGTCGGTAATCTGTAGTCGGGTGGCTGGCTTCGCAGGTGGCGATACCTTGCCATTGTCGAGGGTGAGCAATCAGGCCTGTGACTGGATTCGGGCGATACGTCTGCATCTTGATGATCGTGATGCATCTGCGGCCCTTGGCAGCGCCCAGCAGGCGATGGTGCGCAGTGATTGGTTGCTTGAGGGACAGAGGCTGGACGCCTGGCGACGCGCCGTGCTCGCGGGTTGATCAGTAGGTGAATTGACAACAAGGGCGCCAGGAGTGGCGCCCTTATTGTTTGCATTGGCTTGCATGGGGTGGAGTGACCCATGCGGGGCAGTATCAGCAGAAGCTGATATTGTGCTGCTGGCTTCCGTAGACCACACGCGCTGCGGTGATCAGCTGGTAGGGGATTTCGACGTAGGGGACGTCCGAGTTGGTCAGGGCCATGTCCATCAACTGAACGAGCATGGAGTTCTTCCTGACCAGGATTACATCCGACCAGTCGGTATTGGTCATGGCGACCGGGATGAAATCAGAGCGTTTGATGAAGCTGCCCAGTGCTTCGAGCACGCCCAGGTTCTGTTTGGTGCCATTCGGGCTGTGGCAGCAGTCATTGAGCATGATGAAGCCGTCTTCGGCGACCAGGTCCTGGTAGTACATCAGGTCGCGCAGGATATATTCGTACTGGTGGTTGGCATCGATGTACACCAGGTCGAACTTGCTGATGTCGGTTTCCTGTCGGATTTTTTCGATGGCGCCGATGGTCTCGGAACGGATAATTGTCACTTCCGGCAGGTGGGTGAAGCGTTCCCGGCATTCTTCGTACAGTTTGTCCCAGGTCTGCTGGTCGTGAAGCGAGCCCCCGTAGTAATAGGCGTAGGTATCGACGGGAGCGACCCAGGGCGGCAGTTGATCGAAAGGGCTGTACGCATCGTTGGCCGCCTTGCTCCAGCTGTCGATGAGCACCATCTTTTCCGGCGACAGCGCCGAGTGAATTTTCAGTGCGTTTTCTCCGCGCAGAACCCCAAGCTCGGCGACGATCGGACGCTTTTCCATTATTTGGAAAAGTGCGCCCAGCAGCGTGTACAGATTTTCCCGATGGGTGTGGCAGACCTTCATTGCGCTGTCCTTTATCGTTGGGTGGTCTTGCTTGCAGAGGCCGAATCCGCACAGGTTCAATTCGCTTCGGTTCGGCCCGGTATTCTGGATCTGGGTTAGCTAACGCAAGATATGTGCCGCTGGCGTGCCTTGCATGTGGCTGTATAGGTGGGAGAAATGCATCATTGCGTGACTTGGCAGTCGAAACGTGCATCTTTAATCTATTGAGTCAGCGGGCAGCCTCGTCGATGCGGTAGGCAGGGTGCATGATCTTGGTCGCGAAGCCCGCGAATTTTCGCCATTTCCATCGGGAAGCCACAATGATTGGCATCAAAAGCATCGCCAGTTACGTACCTGCAGAGGGTGTCGACAATTACGCCCAGGGTGCGAAATTCGGCAAGGATCAGGATTTTATCTTCGGCAAGATCGGTTCGACCTTCCTGCCGCGCAAGGGTGTCGATCAGGAAACCTCCGACCTGTGCGTCGAGGCCGCTCGGGCACTGTTTGCTGGCAACCCGGAGCTAGATCCGGCGTCCATCGATGTGGTGATCGTCGTTACCCAGAACGGCGATGCCGAAGGCCTGCCGCATACCGCGGCGATCGTCCAGAACAAGCTGGGCTTGTCTACCGCCATCGCTGCCTTCGATATCTCGCTGGGCTGCTCCGGCTATGTCTATGGCCTGTATGCCATGAAGGGGTTCATGGATGCCGCGGGGCTGAAGAATGGCTTGTTGATCACCGCAGATCCCTATTCGAAGATTGTCGACCCTGAGGACCGCAACACCACCATGCTGTTCGGCGATGCTGCAACGGCCACCTGGATGGGAGAGGGCGCTGCCTGGCGGCTGGGCAAGTCGCTGTTTGGCAGTGATGGGGCGGGTGCCGAGCACTTGCGCACCACCGAAGGCACGTTCTTCATGAATGGTCGTCAGGTCTATAATTTTGCCCTGGTCAAGGTGCCGGCGCACCTGCAGCAGTTGCTCGAGACCAGTCACTTGAAGGCCGAGGATATTGACCTTTACTGCCTGCATCAGGGGAGCGCGGCGATCGTCGATGCGGTCTCGCAGCGTTTCGACGAGGGGCGTCAGCGCGAGAAGTTCGTCAAGGACATGGTCGAGACTGGCAATACCGTGTCTTCGAGCATTCCGCTGCTATTGGAAAAGCATGTGATCGGCTCGCAGTGCAGGCGTGTCGCGCTCAGTGGTTTCGGCGTCGGTCTGTCGTGGGGCTCGGCAATCATCGAGCGCAATGGCTAAGCTCCGCGTGTCTATATAGAAGAGGCGCTGCCCGTTATAGGTCAGCGCTTTTTTGTTTTTTGGCTGTTGGTAATTTGGCGTCAAACCCCTGATTTCATTGGAGTGGCAGGATGCCAGTAAAAAAAATGGGAAATCGCCCTAAAGCAAACTGCACTGGCGACGATAAACATTACGAAGGTTCTCTAGGCCACCTACCCGGCGAATTGCCAAGGCCGGAAGCCGTAGTACCCAATCCAACGAGGAATTCGTCATGGCTTTGACTGTAAACACTAACACCACCTCTCTGGGCGTTCAGAAGAACCTGAACCGTGCTTCCGACGCACTGAGCACTTCGATGACCCGTCTGTCCTCCGGCCTGAAAATCAACAGCGCCAAAGACGACGCCGCCGGCCTGCAGATCGCTACCCGCATGACCTCGCAGATCCGTGGTCAGACCATGGCCATCAAAAACGCCAACGACGGTATCTCCATCGCCCAGACCGCTGAAGGCGCGATGCAAGAGCAGACCAACATCCTGCAGCGTATGCGCGAACTGGCACTGCAATCGCGTAACGACTCGAACAGCTCGCAAGACCGTGACGCACTGGACAAAGAGTTCCAGTCGATGCTGCAAGAGATCGACCGTATCGCTGACTCCACCCAGCTGAACGGCAAGAACCTGCTGGACGGTACTGGCGGCCAGATGGTCTTCCAGGTTGGTTCGAACGTTGGTGCTGCCAACCAGATCACCATCAGCCTGAGCGCTGCGATGAAAACTACTGGTGCTGGCGCAGCCCTGACTGCTCTGGCCGGCAAGAGCATCACTGGTGCCGATAGCACCGCCGCCCAGGCCACCTTCAGCGCCGCTGTCAGCGCTATCGACTCCGCCCTGCAGGCAATCAACACCTCGCGTGCCGACCTGGGTGCTTCGCAGAACCGTCTGACCAGCACCATCAACAACCTGCAGAACATCAACGAGAACGCCGAAGCCGCCCGTGGCCGTGTACAGGACACCGACTTCGCTGCTGAAACTGCCCAGCTGACCAAGCAGCAGACCCTGCAGCAGGCTTCGACCTCGGTTCTGGCTCAGGCCAACCAGCTGCCATCGGCAGTCCTGAAGCTGCTGGGCTAATCTGCCTGATAGCTGATGGCGGGGGAGTGCTCTCCAGGCGCTTCCCCGCCTTTTCATTGTGAGGTGCTGGACATGGACATGAGCGTCAAGCTGAACCTGTCTTACCCGGCTGCGCGCACGGCCGAGCAGGTTGCTGAAAAACCGGTTGCGCGGTCGACAGGCACTTCCGGTGACGGCGAGAAGCAGCAGGATCCGGGCAAGGTGCAGAGCGCCGACAAGGTACAGGCTGCAAATGATGTCAAAGGTGCTGTCTCGGAGATCGAGAAGTTCCTGAAGGAAACGCGACGCAATCTGGAGTTCGTCACAGACGAAGAGTCCGGTAAGATCGTGGTCAAGGTCATTGCCAGTGAAACTGGTGAGTTGATTCGTCAGTTGCCCTCGGAAGAGGCCCTGCGGATCGCTCATAGCCTGAGCGATGTCAAAAGTATTCTGTTCGACGCCAAGGTCTGATTGGCGGCGAGCGCAAATATGTGATTCAAGTCAGTCTTGCAGGAGCGGGGCTGGCCCATCGAAGAGAGGAGCGACAGCATGGCAAGCCCGATTACTACCAACACGGGTGCGGGCTACGGGCTCGATATCAAGAACATCGTCAGCGTGTTGGTGAATGCCGACACCTCGGCCAAGGCCAACCAGATTGCTCGGCAGACGAGCAACAACTCCGCGATGATCTCCGGTATCGGTTCCCTGCGCAGCGCCTTGACGGCGTTCCAGGACGCCATGAAGAAGCTCAACGACAAGAACGCGCCTTCGTTCAATGCCTTCGCAGGCACTTCCGCTGACGAGAAAGTGGTCAAGATCAAGTCGAGCAACTCGGCGGTCGCAGGGACCTACGATATCAAGGTCGACAAGTTGGCTACCGCCTCCAAGGTTGCCAGCAAGCAGTTCGCAGGTGGTGCCAGCACGGCGATCGGCGCCGGTGAGCTGACCATCAGTCAGAACGGCAAGGACTACAAGGTCAATGTCGCCAGCGGTGCCACGCTGCAGAGCGTGCGCGACCAGATCAACAAGGAAATGAGCGCCAACGGCATCACCGCCAACATCATCAACGAGGCGGGCGGTTCGCGCCTGGTATTCAGCTCCACCACGACCGGCCAAGGCAGCGACATCTCTGTCGGTGGTATTCCGGAGTTGGCCATCAACGGTACTCAGCCCATCAGCGGAAGTGGTGCGGGTTACATCAGCGGGCTGGCCCAGGACGCGGAATTCTCCATCGACGGGCTGGCGCTGAAAAGCCCGAAGAATACCGTCGACCAGGCTATCAGTGGCCTGACGCTCGAGCTCACCGGTGTCTCCACGGGCGGTAATCCCACGAAGGCGACTGTTGCGCTGGACAACGAAGGCCTGAAGAAGTCCGTGCAGTCGTTCGTCGATGCCTATAACACCCTGCAGAAGGCTGTTACTGCGCTGGTCACGCCTGAGAAAGATGCCAACGGAAACGTCAAGAGCCTTGGTCCGCTGACCAACGACCCGACTACCCGGTCGTTGCTGGGCGATGTGCGCAAGGTGCTGACGGAAGTGGGGGCAGGGGACAAGCTGACCACGCTCAGTCAGTTGGGTATCAACACCCAGAAAGATGGCACCCTGGAGTTCAATAGCACCAAGTTCACCTCTGCATTGAACGACAAGAAGCTGGGTTCTGAGATCCAGGAACTGTTCACGGGGACCAATGGTCTGTTCGAGCGGATGAACAAGGCCATCGAACCATACAACTCGACCGGTGGCATGCTCGATTCCCGCAAGACGAACCTCGACAAGGCGGCCAAGAATCTGGAAAACCAGCAGGCGGCGCTGGATCGTCGTACCGAGTTGCTGACCGCGTCGCTGACCAAGAAATTCTCCGCGCTCGACACCGCCCTGGCCAAGATGAAGAAGCAGGGCGAGCAGATCACCTCGATCTTCGAGGCCATGAACGCCCAGGCCAAGAAGTCCTGATCGATCGAGCATGACAAAAGCCCGGCGGCGCCACACAGGCGTGCCGGGCTTTGTCTTTCCTGGCTAAAGTTTTTTGACGTGGCGGCGATACAAGAGGTATATGCACCTTTTCGCTGCAACGAGGTAGATCCATGAACCCGATGTTGGCCCTTCGGCAATACCAGAAAGTCAATGGCGCGGCACAGACTTCCGAGGCCAGTCCGCACCGTCTGGTGCAAATGCTCATGCAGGGCGGTCTAGATCGCCTGGCCCAGGCCAAGGGCGCCATTGCCCGCAAGGATATCGCCCAAAAGGGCATCCTGATCGGCAAGGCCATCGATATTATCGGTGGCCTGCGCGAGGGTCTCGACCTGGAAAACCATGCCGACAGCCTGGCCGACCTGGACAACCTGTACACCTACATGAGCCGTCGCTTGGTCGAGGCGAACGTCAAGAACGACCCCGAGATCATCGATGAAGTCGCGCGGCTGCTGATCACGGTCAAGGAAGGCTGGGATGCGATCGGCGAGCAGCTGCCGACGCCCTGAACCAGGAGGTTGTCATGAGTGAGGTAATCGATCGTATCGACCAGACCCGCGAGTTGCTGCTGGCCGCCTTGGCCAGCCGGGACTGGGATGCGGTGGGCGAACTAGATCTTGAATGCCGTCTGTGTGTTGAAGACGTGCTGGCCGAGGCCTTGTCTAACGAGGATGAGGTTCGCGCAAGCCTGGAGCAGCTGCAGGGTGTCTATCGGCAGCTAATTGAAGTTGCAAGTGGCGAGCGTCAATCGGTAGTCGACGAGATGGCGAAGATCCGTCAGGCAGAAAACGCGACAAAGGTATACCATTTGTTCACCTGACCACAGGTGACACAAAAATCAGCGCGCCATAAATTTGACTGTGTGCCGTTTTTTGACTTTACTAGTGGCTGTTTTCGAAATTCAGACGTCCGAACACTGACCATTCAGTCGGAATGATGTCGTGCACGCCTTCGGGCGCCGATATGACTAGGGAAGTTGCTATTGCATGTGGCGTGAAACCAAGATTCTCCTGATCGATGACGACAGCGAACGCCGCCGCGATCTGGCGGTGGTCCTGAATTTTCTCGGCGAAGAAAACCTGTCCTGCTCCAGCGATGACTGGCAGCAGGTGGTCGAGGGTTTGTCTTCCAGCCGTGAAGTGCTGTGTGTCCTCATCGGTACCGTAAATGCCCCGGCCAGCGTACTGGGGCTCCTTAAGACAGTGGCCGGGTGGGATGAGTTCCTTCCGGTTCTGCTTCTGGGGGAAATTTCTTCTGCGGACTTCCCCGAGGACCTGCGTCGTCGTGTGCTGTCCAACCTCGAGATGCCGCCGAGCTACAGCCAGTTGCTCGATTCCCTGCACCGTGCCCAGGTCTATCGCGAGATGTACGACCAGGCCCGCGAGCGCGGTCGTCAGCGCGAGCCCAACCTGTTCCGCAGCCTGGTGGGTACCAGTCGTGCCATCCAGCATGTGCGGCAGATGATGCAGCAGGTCGCCGACACCGATGCCAGCGTGCTGATCCTCGGCGAGTCCGGCACCGGCAAGGAAGTGGTGGCGCGCAACCTGCACTACCACTCCAAGCGCCGCGAGGCACCGTTCGTGCCGGTCAACTGCGGGGCGATCCCGGCGGAGCTGCTCGAAAGCGAATTGTTCGGTCACGAGAAGGGCGCCTTCACCGGGGCCATCACCAGCCGTGCCGGGCGCTTCGAGCTGGCCAATGGTGGCACGTTGTTCCTCGACGAGATCGGCGACATGCCGCTGCCGATGCAGGTCAAGCTGCTGCGCGTACTGCAGGAGCGCACCTTCGAGCGGGTCGGCAGCAACAAGACCCAGAGCATCGACGTGCGCATCATCGCTGCGACGCACAAGAACCTCGAGACCATGATCGAGGATGGGACCTTCCGCGAAGATTTGTATTACCGGCTGAACGTGTTCCCTATCGAGATGGCGCCGTTGCGTGAGCGGGTGGAAGATATCCCGCTGCTGATGAACGAGCTGATCTCGCGCATGGAGCACGAGAAGCGTGGGTCGATCCGCTTCAACTCCGCTTCGATCATGTCGTTGTGCCGCCATGGTTGGCCGGGCAACGTCCGCGAGCTGGCCAACCTGGTGGAGCGCATGGCAATCATGCATCCGTATGGGGTGATCGGCGTTGCGGAGCTGCCGAAGAAGTTCCGCTACGTCGATGATGAAGACGAGCAGTTGGTGGACAGCCTGCGCTCCGACCTGGAAGAGCGCGTGGCGATCAACGGCCATGCGCCGAATTTCGCCAACCACGCCATGCTGCCGCCGGAAGGCTTGGACCTTAAGGACTACCTCGGCAGCCTGGAGCAGGGCCTGATCCAGCAGGCACTGGATGATGCCAATGGCATCGTTGCGCGTGCTGCCGAGCGTCTGCGTATCCGTCGGACCACGCTGGTCGAGAAGATGCGCAAGTACGGCATGAGCCGGCAAGGTGGCGAAGACCAGGCCGACGAGTGACGTTTGCTCGCCCGGGGTCGCGATGCGGCCCCGGGCGTTGACGTCGATCAGCGTGCAATGCTGCCTGGTGTCATTGTCCCCATCTTCGGCACGGCTATTGCTACACCGCAGGCAACATACCGTTTTTATGACGGTCAGCCATGCGAGAGAGCACGATGCCCCAGGCCGCCCACCGTTCCCCAGCCCCCGATTCGCGAGGGCACACCCCGCTTGAGCAGGAGAGCCGGCAGGGTCTTGAGCAGGCGTTCGCCCTGTTCGATCAGGTTTCCAGCCAGTTGAGCCACTCGTACAGCATGCTTGAGTCGCGGGTCAGCGAGCTCAAGGGCGAGTTGGCTGTGGTCAGTGCGCAGCGCATGGCCGAGCTGGACGAGAAAGAACGCCTGGCCAACCGTCTGCAGAATTTGCTCGATCTGCTGCCTGGCGGGGTGATCGTCATCGATGGTGAGGGCTGTGTGCGCGAGGCGAATCCGGCGGCTTGCGAGCTGCTGGGTGAACCTTTGACCGGGCTGCTGTGGCGCCAGGTGATTGCGCGCAGTTTCGCGCCGCGCGAGGACGACGGTCATGAGGTTTCCTTGCGTGACGGGCGTCGTTTGTCCATTGCCACCCGCTCTCTGGATGCCGAACCTGGGCAGTTGGTGCTGCTCAATGACCTGACCGAAACGCGTCGCCTTCAAAGCCAGTTGGCGCGACACGAGCGTCTGTCTTCGTTGGGGCGCATGGTTGCCTCCCTTGCGCATCAGATTCGCACGCCCTTGTCGGCCGCGATGCTCTATGCCAGCCACCTGGCGGACCCGGAGCAGGCGTTGGCCTGCGACACGCGCCTGCGTTTTGCCGGCAATCTCAAGGAGCGCCTGCACGAACTGGAGCATCAGGTTCGCGACATGCTGGTGTTCGCCCGTGGCGAGCTGCCACTCAATGATCGAGTCAGCCCCAAGGGGTTGTTCCAGGCCTTGCAGCAAGCCGCTCACTCCCATGTGCAGGGGCATGCGGTGCGCTGGCAATGCGATACCCATCTGGGAGAACTGCTGTGCAACCGCGATACGCTGGTGGGTGCATTGCTCAACCTGATCGAAAATGCCGTGCAGGCCGGTGGCGAGTCGGCGCGTTTGAAGATTCATCTGCTGCGCCGCGAAAACGCTGTGCACCTGTGTGTCAGCGATGCAGGCAGTGGTATCGATAGCCAGTTGTTGACTCGCTTGGGGGAGCCGTTTTTGACCACCAAGTCCACGGGTACCGGGCTGGGGGTGGCCGTGGTCCAGGCAGTGGTGCGAGCGCACCGCGGTACGCTGCGCCTGCGTTCCCGGGTGGGGCGCGGTACATGCGCCACCGTGGAGCTGCCATTGATCGGTATTCAGGAGGAGGCGGGGCAATGACGATGAAGGTGCTGCTGGTCGAGGATGACCGAGTCCTGCGCCAGGCGCTGGCCGACACCCTGGAGATCGGCGGCCTCGCTCACCGTGCAGTTGGTAGTGCTGAGGAAGCGTTGCGGGCGGTCTTAGAGGAATCCTTTGCGCTGGTAGTCAGTGATGTGAACATGCCGGGCATGGATGGCCACGAGCTGCTGGCACAGTTACGCCGTCACCACCCGCATTTGCCGGTGCTGCTGATGACGGCTCACGCGGCTGTGGAGCGTGCGGTGGAGGCCATGCGCCAGGGAGCGGTCGACTATCTGGTAAAACCATTCGAACCCAAGGCCTTGCTCGACCTGGTGGCACGCCATGCCGTGGGTGGCGGTGCCGTGGGTGACGAGGCGGGACCTGTTGCCTGTGAGCCTGCCAGTCGGCAACTGCTGGAGCTGGCTGTAAGGGTTGCGCAAAGCGACTCGACGGTGTTGATTTCCGGTGAGTCCGGCACAGGCAAGGAAGTGCTGGCGCGTTTCATTCACCAACAGTCGCGCCGGGCCGGGCAGGCGTTCGTGGCGATCAACTGCGCCGCGATCCCTGACAACATGCTCGAAGCCACGCTTTTCGGCCATGAGAAGGGTGCCTTTACCGGGGCTATCGCCGCGCAGGCTGGCAAGTTCGAGCAGGCGGACGGCGGTACCTTGCTGCTCGATGAGATCTCTGAAATGCCGTTGGGGCTGCAGGCCAAGTTGCTGCGTGTGCTGCAGGAGCGTGAAGTGGAGCGGGTGGGCGGGCGCAAGCCGGTGGTGCTGGATATTCGCGTGCTCGCTACCACCAACCGCGATCTGGCGGAGGAGGTTGCTGCCGGGCGCTTCCGGGAAGACCTGTACTACCGCCTATCGGTATTCCCCATGGCTTGGCGTGCATTGCGTGATCGGCCGGCCGACATCGTGCCGCTCGCTGAGCGTTTGTTGGCACGTCATGTCAGCAAGATGCGCCACGCTCAGGTCAAGCTATCCGCTGAGGCGCGGGCCTGCCTGCAGGCTTATGCCTGGCCTGGCAACGTTCGCGAGCTGGATAATGCGCTGCAGCGGGCGTTGATCCTGCAGCAGGGCGGAGTGATCGAGGCGGCGGATTTTTGTCTGGCTGGCGCCATTCCATTGTCGGCATCCAAAGTGGCCACTATTGAGCCAGTATTTGCGGATTCTGCGGTTGAGCCCGGTGGCCTGGGTGATGACATGCGTCGCCACGAATACCAGATGATCATCGACACCTTGCGTGCCGAGCGCGGTCGTCGCAAGGAGGCGGCCGATCGTCTGGGGATCAGCCCTAGAACCTTGCGTTACAAGCTTGCGCAGATGCGTGACGCTGGGTTCGATGTCGAGGCCAGTCTGTTCGGCTGATACGTCCTTTTGAATGTTTTCTGAATGGCTGGCACTTCTCTTGCTAGCTCCATCACTATTCGCTGCATGAGTGTCAAAAAAAGTGCGGCCGCCGGAGAGAGAAGTCCATGACCCAAGGTGTTGAATTCAATCGTCTGATGTTGGACATGCGCGCCATGCAGGCCGATGCCATGTCCCTGCCCAAGGTTGGCGCCGCGCCTGAGCTCGCGCCCGGGCAGAGCAGCTTTGCCGATATGCTCGGCCAGGCCATTGGCAAGGTGAATGAGGTTCAGCAGGCATCCAGCCAATTGTCCAGCGCCTTCGAAATTGGCAAGAGCGGTGTTGACCTGACTGACGTGATGATCGCCTCGCAAAAGGCTTCCGTGTCGTTCCAGGCACTTACCCAGGTTCGTAACAAGCTGGTGCAAGCGTACCAGGACATCATGCAGATGCCGGTATAAGGGCGAGAGTGAGTCATGGCCGAAGCAGTCGTCGATAACGCCCCCGCCAAGAGTGGCCCCCCAGTAGCCAAGCCGCCGCTGTTCGGCATGTCGTTCCTGGAAAACATTTCGCAGATGCCCATGCTGCGTCAGGTCGGCCTGCTGGTCGGGCTGGCGGCAAGCGTGGCCATCGGCTTCGCCGTGGTGCTCTGGTCGCAGCAACCGGACTACCGCCCGCTCTATGGCAGCCTGGCGGGCATGGACACCAAGCAGGTGATCGATACCCTGGCCACCTCCGACATCCCGTATCGCGTGGAGCCCAACTCCGGCGCGCTGCTGGTCAAGGCCGACGATCTCTCCCGTGCGCGTCTGAAACTCGCTGCGGCCGGCGTGGCGCCGAGCGATGGCAATGTCGGCTTCGAATTGCTCGATAAAGAGCAAGGGCTGGGTACCAGCCAGTTCATGGAAGCTACCCGTTACCGTCGCAGCCTTGAAGGCGAGCTGGCGCGTACGGTATCGAGCTTGAACAACGTCAAGGCTGCCCGTGTGCACCTGGCGATCCCGAAAAGTTCGGTGTTCGTGCGCGACGAGCGCAAGCCCAGCGCCTCGGTACTGGTCGAGCTGTATCCGGGGCGCGCTCTGGAAGCTGGCCAGGTGATGGCGATTGTCAATCTGGTGGCGACCAGTGTGCCGGAGCTGGACAAGTCCCAGGTGACCGTAGTCGACCAGAAGGGCAACCTGCTCTCCGACCAGTTGCAAGACACGGCCCTGACCATGGCCGGCAAGCAATTCGACTACAGCCGTCGCATGGAAAGCATGCTCACTCAGCGTGTGCACAATATTCTGCAGCCAGTGCTGGGTAACGACCGCTACAAGGCAGAGGTGTCTACTGACGTCGACTTCAGTGCTGTCGAGTCCACCTCCGAACAGTTCAACCCCGACCAACCGGCGCTGCGCAGCGAGCAATCGGTCAATGAGCAGCGTGCCAGCAGCCAAGGGCCGCAGGGTGTGCCGGGGGCGTTGAGCAACCAGCCGCCGGCTGGCGCCTCTGCCCCCGAAAACGCTACCGCTGGCGCGACACCTGCCGGCGCGATCCAGCCGGGCCAGCCGCTGGTGGATGCCAATGGCCAACAGATCATGGACCCGGCGACTGGCCAGCCGATGCTGGCGCCATACCCGAGCGACAAGCGCCAGCAAAGCACCAAGAACTTCGAACTGGACCGTTCCATCAGCCACACCCGCCAGCAGCAAGGTCGCCTGACCCGCCTGTCGGTAGCCGTGGTGGTGGACGACCAGGTCAAGCTCGATGCCGCTACCGGCGAAGCCACCCGCACCCCGTGGGGCGCCGAGGACCTGGCGCGCTTCACCCGCCTGGTACAGGACGCGGTGGGCTTCGATGCCAGCCGTGGTGACAGTGTCACCGTGATCAACGTGCCGTTCGCCGCCGACCGTGGCGACGAGCTGGTCGATATTCCGTTCTACTCGCAGCCCTGGTTCTGGGACATCGTCAAGCAGGTGCTGGGTGTGTTGTTCATCCTGGTGCTGGTGTTCGGTGTGCTGCGTCCGGTGCTCAACAACATCACAGGTGGCGGCAAGCAGGCGGCCACGGACAGCGACATGGAGCTGGGCGGCATGATCGGTCTGGATGGCGAACTGGCCAACGACCGCGTCAGCCTGGGTGGCCCGACAAGCATTCTGTTGCCGAGCCCGAGCGAGGGTTACGAGGCACAGCTCAACGCAATCAAGGGCCTGGTGGCCGAAGACCCGGGCCGCGTGGCCCAGGTCGTGAAAGAGTGGATCAACGCCGATGAGTGACAATCGAGCCATTACCGCCAAGCTGAGCCGCGTCGACAAGGCGGCCATCCTCCTGCTCTCGCTTGGCGAGACCGATGCCGCGCAGGTCCTGCGCCACATGGGGCCCAAGGAAGTTCAGCGGGTCGGTGTGGCCATGGCGCAGATGGGCAACGTCCATCGCGAGCAGGTCGAGCAGGTGATGAGCGAGTTCGTCGAAATCGTCGGCGACCAGACCAGCCTGGGTGTCGGCTCCGACGGCTATATCCGCAAGATGCTCAACCAGGCCCTCGGCGAGGACAAGGCCAACGGCCTGATCGACCGCATCCTGCTCGGTGGCAACACCAGCGGCTTGGACAGCCTCAAGTGGATGGAGCCGCGTGCCGTGGCCGATGTCATCCGCTACGAGCACCCGCAGATCCAGGCCATTGTGGTCGCCTACCTCGACCCCGACCAGGCCGGCGAGGTGCTGAGCAACTTCGACCACAAGGTGCGCCTGGACATCGTCCTGCGCGTATCGTCGCTCAACACCGTGCAGCCGGCGGCACTCAAGGAGCTCAACCAGATCCTCGAGAAGCAGTTCTCCGGCAACTCCAATGCCGCGCGTACCACCCTGGGTGGCATCAAGCGCGCCGCCGATATCATGAACTTCCTCGACAGCTCTGTGGAAGGTGCGCTGATGGACTCGATCCGCGAGATCGACAGTGACCTGTCGGAGCAGATCGAAGACTTGATGTTCGTCTTCAACAACCTGGCCGACGTCGACGATCGCGGCATCCAGGCGCTGTTGCGCGAAGTGTCGTCGGACGTGCTGGTGGTGTCGCTCAAGGGCGCCGACGAGCGGGTCAAGGACAAGATCTTCAAGAACATGTCCAAGCGTGCGTCCGAGCTGCTGCGCGACGACCTGGAGGCCAAGGGGCCGGTACGGGTCAGCGACGTGGAAACGGCGCAGAAGGAAATCCTCACCATCGCCCGCCGCATGGCCGAGGCCGGCGAGATCGTGCTTGGCGGCAAGGGCGCCGAGGAAATGATTTAAGCGGCAGGTTTCAAGCTGCAAGCGACAAGAAACAGCGGGTCAAGCAAGGGCTGCCGTTTCTTGCTGCTTGAAGCGTGATGCTTGCAGCTAAAGAGGTTTTTGAGCATGTCCACCACCGAACACCCCAGCGATCTGATCCGTGCCCGCGACCTTGAGGGCGTGGATGTATGGTCGTTGCCTAGCTTCGATCCGGAGCCTGAACCACAGCCTGAGCCTGAGCCGACCGTCGTCGAGGAAGAAGTCGAAGAGGTGCCGCTGGAGGAAGTCCAGCCCCTTACCCTCGAAGAGCTTGAGGCCATTCGCCAGGAGGCCTACAACGAAGGTTTCGCCACGGGCGAGCGGGAAGGCTTCCACAGTACCCAGCTCAAGGTTCGTCAGGAGGCCGAAGTGGCGCTGGCCGCCAAACTTGCGAACCTGGAGCAGGTCATGAATCACCTGCTGGAGCCGATCGCCGAGCAAGATACGCAGATCGAAAAGGCGCTGGTGCTGCTGGTAGCGAACATGGCCCGCCAGGTCATCGGCCGCGAGCTGCGCGCAGATTCCAGCCAGATCACCCATGTGCTTCGCGAGGCACTGAAGCTGCTGCCAATGGGCGCTGACAACATCCGTATCCATCTCAACCCCCAGGACTTCGAGCTGGCCAAGACCCTGCGCGAGCGCCATGAGGAAGATTGGAAGCTGCTTGAGGACGAAGCCCTGCTGCCTGGCGGTTGCCGGATCGAAACCGCCCACAGCCGCATCGACGCGACCATGGAAACCCGTATCGAGAAGGCCGTGGCGCAGCTGTTCGACCAATCCCATGACCAGGCATTGCACCCCGCGGCGCCAGATATTCAGGTCGAACTCGATGAGCCTGCAGGTGAAGCCGATGCGCCTTGAACGCACCAGTTTCGGCAAGCGCCTTGAAGGCTACGCCGATGCGGTGAGGCTGCCTGAGCAGCCAATCGTCGAGGGCCGCCTGCTGCGTATGGTCGGCCTCACGCTTGAGGCCGAAGGCCTGCGGGCAGCGGTGGGTAGCCGCTGCCTGGTGATCAACGACGACAGCTATCACCCTGTGCAGGTCGAGGCCGAAGTCATGGGCTTTGCCGGTGGCAAGGTGTTCCTGATGCCGGTCGGCAGCATTGTCGGGCTGGCGCCCGGTGCCCGCGTGGTGCCGCTGGATGACAGCGGCCGCTTGCCGATGGGCATGAGCATGCTCGGGCGGGTGCTCGATGGCGCCGGCCGTGCGCTGGATGGCAAGGGCGGCATGAAGGCCGAGGATTGGGTGCCGATGGATGGCCCGGTCATCAACCCTCTGAACCGTGACCCGATCAGCCAGCCATTGGACGTGGGCATTCGCAGCATCAATGGCCTGCTTACCGTGGGTCGCGGCCAGCGTCTGGGGCTGTTCGCCGGTACTGGTGTGGGCAAGTCGGTGCTGCTGGGCATGATGACGCGCTTTACCGAGGCCGAAATCATCGTGGTGGGGCTGATCGGCGAACGGGGCCGCGAGGTGAAGGAGTTCATCGAGCACATTCTTGGTGAAGAGGGGCTCAAGCGTTCGGTGGTGGTGGCCTCGCCTGCGGATGATGCCCCGCTGATGCGCCTGCGGGCAGCCATGTATTGCACGCGAATCGCCGAATATTTCCGTGACAAGGGCAAGAACGTCCTGCTGTTGATGGACTCGTTGACCCGTTTCGCTCAGGCCCAGCGTGAGATCGCCCTGGCAATCGGCGAGCCGCCGGCCACGCGTGGGTATCCGCCGTCGGTATTCGCCAAGTTGCCCAAGCTGGTGGAGCGTGCCGGTAATGGCGAGCCGGGCGGTGGCTCGATCACCGCGTTCTATACCGTGCTCTCCGAGGGCGACGATCAGCAGGACCCGATCGCAGACTCGGCGCGGGGCGTGCTCGACGGACACTTTGTGTTGTCCCGGCGCCTGGCCGAAGAGGGGCACTACCCGGCCATCGATATCGAGGCCTCGATCAGCCGGGTGATGCCTCAGGTGGTAGACCCTGATCACTTGCGCCAGGCGCAGAAATTCAAGCAGTTGTGGTCGCGCCTTTCGCAAAGCCGCGACCTGATCAGCGTCGGTGCGTATGTGGCTGGCGGTGATCCGGAAACCGACCTGGCCATTGCCTTGCAGCCCAAACTGGTGGACTTCCTGCGCCAGGGCCTGGATGAAAACGTTGGCATGGCCCAGGGCCGCGAGCAGTTGGGCGCAATCTTTGCGCCGCCGGGGAACTGATAGGCCATGGCCCAGCCCAGCCGTGCCGCACGCCTGGCTCCCGTGGTGACCATGGCCGAGGAGGCCGAGCGCAAGGCCGCTCAGCGGGTTGGGCACTTTCAGCGAATGTTGACCGATGCGCAGGCCAAGCAGGCCGAGCTTGAAAGTTTCCGCGAGGCCTACCAGCAGCAGTGGATCAGTCGTGGCTCCAAGGGAGTCGACGGCAACTGGTTGGTCAATTACCAGCGTTTCCTCGGTCAGTTGGAAACGGCCATGACCCAGCAGCGCCAGAGCATGGCCTGGCACCAGAACAACCTCAACAACGCACGCAACGCCTGGCAGCAGACCTACGCACGGGTGGAGGGGTTGCGCAAGCTGGTGCAGCGCTACCTCGACGAGGCACGCAGGGCTGAAGACAAGCGCGAGCAGCGCCTGCTCGACGAGTTGTCCCAGCGCTTGCCGCGGCAGGGGCATCTGTAGGAAAGGGCTTGCCCGCCCGGCGTCAGCGCCTTGCACCAGCCCATGACGCCTGCTAAACCTTCAGGAGTTGCATTCGCCATCACCGAAGGAATCGCTCGTATGGCAGTCGAAACTGATTTTTCACAGGACGGGAAAAAGCTGACGATCAAGGTCAAGGGTCGTTTCGATTTCGGCAAGCATCAGGAATTCCGGGATGCCTACGAGCGCCAGCGCCCGCGCCCGGATTCCGTGGTGGTCGACCTGAAGGAGGCCACTTATCTCGACAGCTCGGCGCTGGGCATGCTGTTGTTGCTGCGCGACCATGTCGGCGGTGAGGAGTCGGATATCCGCGTGGTCCATGCCAGCCCGGACGTGCGCAAGATCCTCGCCATCTCCAATTTCGAAAAACTGTTCGACATCAGTTGAGTGCCGTCATGCCCGCCGAGCAGGCGTTGACCGTGCTGGTGGCCGAAGACGGCGCCGCAGATCGCCTCTTGCTGGCGCAGATTGTCCGCCGCCAAGGGCATGAGGTGTTCACCGCCGAGAACGGTGAACAGGCCGTGGCGATGTTCACCGAGCGACAGCCGCAACTGGTTCTGCTCGACGCCTTGATGCCGGTGATGGACGGTTTTGAAGCTGCGCGGCGAATCAAGGCGTTGGCCGGCGAAGCCCTTGTGCCGATCATCTTCCTGACCTCACTCAACGAAGAGGAGGGCCTGGTACGCTGCCTCGAGGCCGGGGGCGACGACTTCATGGCCAAACCTTACAGCGCCGTCATTCTTGCAGCGAAAATCCGCGCCATGGACCGTTTGCGCCGATTGCACGCCACGGTGCTTGAACAGCGTGACCAGATCACCCGTCACCATCACCACTTGCTCAACGAGCAGCGCGTGGCCAAGGCGGTGTTCGACAAGATCGCCCATTCCGGCTGCCTGAAGGCGGCAAATATCCGTTACCTGCAATCGCCCTATGCACTGTTCAATGGCGACCTGCTGTTGGCAGCATTCACGCCGTCTGGCGACATGCATGTACTGCTGGGGGATTTTACCGGCCACGGTTTGCCGGCTGCAGTGGGGGCCATGCCGCTGGCGGAGGTGTTCTATGGCATGACCGCCAAGGGCTATGGCCTGGCCGAGACGCTGCGGGAAATGAACGCCAAGCTCAAGCGTATTCTGCCGGTGGACATGTTCTGCTGCGCGCTGTTGCTCAGCCTGAGTTTTCAGCGCGGTACGGTTGAGGTCTGGAATGGCGGGATGCCGGATGGCTATCATCTTTCTGCCGAAGGTGAGGTGCTGGGCATGCTGTGTTCCCATCATCTGCCATTGGGGGTGCTGGCACCGGAGCAGTTCGACGACGCCACGCAGGTGTTGCCACTGGCGGTCGGCGAGCGGCTGTTCCTGCTGTCCGATGGTGTGGTGGATACCGGAGATGCCCAGGAATGCTTGTTCGGGGTCGATCGCTTGCGCGATGTGCTCGCCGGCAACCGTGACCCCGGTCTGTTGTTCGATGAGGTGATGCAGGCGCTGGCAGGTTTCGGCGGGCAGTCGCGTGATGACATCAGTTTGTGCGATATCCGCATGTCTGCCCCCGATGAGTTGGTGGCACAACCAGTGGTGTACTCCGACAGTGGTAGTTCGAGCCCTCTGGACTGGTCGCTGCGGTTCGAATTGCGGGGGCAGAGCCTGCGCCGCTTCAACCCCGTGCCTTACCTGGTGCAACTGTTGCAGGAAATTCACGGACTCAGGCCTAGCAGCGGGCGCCTGCACAGCGTACTGAGCGAGTTGTATTCCAATGCGCTGGAGCACGGTGTGCTGGCGATGGACTCCCGGCTCAAGCGGGACGCCCAGGGCTTTGCGCAGTATTATCGGCAGCGTGCCGAGCGCTTGATGCACGAGGTGGACGGGGTCGTGAGCATCGGACTGCAGGTTGAACCGCGGGGTGCTGGCGGGCGTCTGATGATCGAGGTGCGAGACAGTGGCGCAGGCTTCGACGTGGCGCGTGAGCTTGCCAGGACGCCTGAGCAGCAGGCTTTCAGTGGACGAGGCATGGGTCTGGTACAGCGCCTGGCAGGTCAGGCCCGCTGGCTGGAGGGTGGTCGCCTTGCCCAGGTGGATTTTGAATGGTGAGCCTGCGGGATGCCCGCGGGGTCTGGCTAAGCGAGGCTTGATCAGGGAGTGAGCAAGTGGACGTTCACATCAATCAACAGGTGTTGAGTGACTTGCAGGAGGTCATGGAAGATGGCTACCTGCAGTTGCTGGAGACCTTTCTGGAAGACTCCGAGCGACGCCTGAACCAGTTGCACAAGGCCAGGGATGCCGATGAGCTGGGCATGGCAGCGCACAGCTTCAAGGGCAGTAGCAGCAATATGGGTGCCGTTGGCCTGGCCGCCTTGTGCCAGCAGCTTGAAGAACGTGTGCGCCAGCAGCCTTTGTATGGTATCGAGGACCTGATCAATCGCATCGATCAGGAATACCTGGTCGTCCAGCGTTACTATCGCAGTGAACGGCAACGAGTTTCCGCGCAATAGCCGAACCTGGCGCGAGTTTTGCTTTTCCAGCCCCAGACGTATTTTTCCAGGTTCTGGAGCGGAGATTGTTCAATGCCTGTCGCCCCCAATCAATTGTTGCAAGCCGGCCTCGCCAATCAGGCGCAACGCCAAGCTGCCAGTGCGGCGGAAAAGCCGCTGCAGGCCGCGAAGCAAGGCGCCGGCTTTGATCAGGTGATGGCCCGACAAGAGCGTGACGGCACCCCGGTCAAGAGTGCCCCGGCAAGGGATGAAAAGCCCGTCAGCCAAGTGCCGTCGGCGAAGAACAAGGCGCAGCCTGACCCAGCCGCGGGCGGCAAGCAGGCCGCGGGTAAGGCGCCGGCCGTTGCCGATGACGGCAAGAGCTTGCCATCGACTGCATCTTCGCAGTCCGCCGACGACACTGATGAGGTCGCCGATGGCAGTGCAGTGCCCCCGCTCGATGCCAGCCTGGTCGCCGGCCAGGTGACCGTTGCCCAGGCCGGGGCGCAACTGCTCCAGGCTCAGGCGGAAGCGGTGGCGCCCGTGTTGCAGGCGGCGGTTCAAGCGCCGCTGCAGCCTGCACCAGCGCCGGTGCAGGTAGCGCAAGAGGCTGAGCAAACCACGGCGTTCGACCCCGAGGCCGATGCGCTTGCCGATATGCCGGCCTTGCGCCTGGCGCTTGAACAGGATGCGCAGTCCAAGGGCAAGACGTCGGCCCATGCCGTTGTCGATAACAACGGTCAGCAAACTGCCAGTCCTGCTGCTGCAGCCGTCAATACCTTGGCGACTTTGGCCGAGAAAGGGGAGTCGGAGCCGGGGCAGGGTGAGCGTGGTGACAAGGCCTTTGCCGGCCTGCTCGATGACGGCCTCAAGGATATCAAGGGTGCCAGCAGTGATACCCGCGTCGACGATTTTGCCAACCGCCTGGCCAGCCTTACCCAGGCGGTGACGCCCAAGACCGCCAACACCATGCCCGTCACGCCTGGCCCGCTGCAGCAACCGTTGGCGATGAACCAGGGCGGCTGGACCGAGGGGTTGGTCAACCGGGTCATGTACCTTTCCAGCCAGAACCTCAAGTCTGCGGACATCCAGCTTGAACCGCGGGAGTTGGGACGCCTGGATATTCGCGTCAATGTGGCGACAGACCAGTCGACCCAGATCCACTTCGTCAGCGGCCATGCCGGTGTGCGCGACGCGCTCGACAGCCAGGTGCATCGCCTGCGAGAGCTGTTCGCCCAGCAGGGCTTGGCCCAGCCCGACGTCAGCGTGGCTGATCAGTCCCGTGGCCAGCAGCACCAGCAAGAGGCGCAGCAGGGTGGGTCGGGCCTGTCCGGGGTGGCGGCGCGGCGTGGCAACGCAGCGGACGGGGACGATGCCGATCCCGCTGAAGTCGCGCGCCCTGTCGAGCAGCAGGTGGTGGTAGGCGACAGTGTGGTCGATTATTACGCTTGATTGTTTGGGCTTGCCTGGCGTTGCCTGTGTGCAGCGACGCCAGGCGAAATTTTACAGATGCCGCATCTCGTAAAGTGGTTGCACCCCCAGAAGCTCGCAAAGGCAAATCTGGCATAACACTTGCTCAGCCACGTCATCCTTCTTTGAAACCCCGATGGACGACGGATTATTGGCATGGCGAAGAGCGACGCAGTGAAAGACCCCGCCACTAAAGGCAAACTCAAGCTGATCCTGCTGTTGGTGCTGGCGCTGCTTCTCGCAGTCGGCCTGTCGGTGGGTGCGACCTGGTTCTTCATGCACAAGAGCGAGTCGGCTCCGGCGCCTGAAGCAGCTCAGAGCAACATCAAGCCAGCGGCGATCTATGAGCCCCTGGCACCGGCCTTTGTCGTCAACTTCAACCAGAATGGCCGCCAGCGCTACATGCAGGTGAGTATCACCATGCAGGGCCGCAGCCAAGCGGACCTGGAGGCGCTGAAAGTACACATGCCGGTGATCCGCAACAACCTGGTGATGATGTTCTCCGGGCAGGGTTTCGACACCCTCGCCGCGAGCCCGGTCGGCCAGGAAATGCTGCGCCAGAAGGCTACCGCGGTGGTCCAGGAAGTGGCGCAGAAGGAAGTCGGCAGGCCGGTCGTCGACCAGCTGCTGTTCACCAATTTCGTATTGCAGTAGGAGCACATAGATGGCCGTGCAGGACCTGCTGTCCCAGGATGAGATCGACGCCCTGCTGCATGGGGTGGACGATGGGCTGGTACAAACCGAGAGCACCGGCGAGCCCGGCAGCATCAAGAGCTACGACCTGACCAGTCAGGATCGTATCGTCCGGGGGCGCATGCCGACCCTGGAAATGATCAACGAGCGTTTCGCCCGTTACACCCGCATCAGCATGTTCAACCTGCTGCGCCGCTCCGCCGACGTGGCGGTGGGCGGCGTGCAGGTGATGAAATTCGGCGAGTACGTGCACTCGCTGTATGTGCCGACCAGCCTGAACCTGGTCAAGATCAAGCCGTTGCGCGGCACCGCGCTGTTCATCCTCGACGCCAAGCTGGTGTTCAAGCTGGTGGACAACTTCTTCGGTGGCGACGGCCGTCATGCCAAGATCGAGGGGCGTGAATTCACCCCGACCGAGCTGCGTGTAGTGCGCATGGTCCTGGACCAGTGCTTCGTCGACCTCAAGGAAGCCTGGCAGGCGATCATGCCGGTCAACTTCGAGTACATCAACTCCGAGGTCAACCCGGCCATGGCCAACATCGTTGGCCCCAGCGAGGCCGTGGTGGTTTCGACCTTCCACATCGAACTCGATGGCGGTGGCGGCGACCTGCACGTGACCATGCCGTACTCGATGATCGAGCCGGTGCGTGAAATGCTCGATGCCGGCTTCCAGTCCGACCTGGACGACCAGGACGAGCGCTGGGTCAAGGCGCTGCGTGAGGATGTTCTGGACGTCAATGTGCCGCTGTCGGCCACTGTTGCCCGCCGCCAGCTCAAACTGCGCGACATCCTGCACATGCAGCCAGGCGACGTGATCCCGGTGGAACTGCCGGAGCACCTGGTATTGCGCGCCAATGGCGTGCCGTCGTTCAAGGCGCGGCTGGGATCGCACAAGGGCACCCTGTCGCTGCAGATCATCGACCCGATCGAGCGCCGCTGACGGCGTGCCGGTCGCTTAAACGTATTGAATGCCTGTCGAGGAAATCATGGCTAACGAAAACGAGATCAACTCTCCAGAGGAACAGGCCCTGGCCGATGAGTGGGCCGCGGCCCTGGAAGAGACCGGCGATGCCGGCCAGTCCGACATCGATGCGCTGTTGGCTGCAGACTCCGGCGCCGGCCGCCTGCCGATGGAAGAGTTCGCAAGCTCCCCCAAGCCCAACGAGAATGTCAGCCTCGAAGGTCCCAACCTGGATGTGATCCTGGATATTCCGGTGAGCATCTCGATGGAAGTGGGCAGCACCGAAATCAACATCCGCAACCTGCTGCAACTCAACCAGGGTTCGGTGATCGAGCTTGATCGCCTCGCCGGCGAGCCGCTGGATGTGCTGGTCAACGGCACGCTGATCGCCCATGGCGAGGTCGTGGTGGTCAACGAGAAGTTCGGCATTCGCCTGACCGACGTGATCAGCCCCAGCGAACGTATCAAGAAGTTGCGCTGAGTGAAGCGCATGGTGCGGGCCATGCTGGCCCTTGGCACGTTGCTGGCCAGTGAGGTGGTGATCGCCGCTGCCGAGCCGGTAACCGTGCCGGCTGCGGCGCCTGCCCCTGGCGGCTTCGGCGCGCAGCTGGCGCAGACCGTATTCGGCCTGCTGGTGGTCGTCGGCCTGATCTTTTTCCTGGCCTGGTTGCTGCGGCGCATGCAGGGCTCGGTGCAGCGGGGCGCTCCGGTCATCGAGATCGTCGGCACCCGTGCCATTGGCCCGCGCGACCGGTTGCTGCTGATCCAGGTGGGCAAGGAGCAGATTCTCATTGGCCATACCCCTGGCAGCATCGAGGCGTTGCATGTGCTGGCCGAGCCTGTCGACGTGCCCGCCGATGCGCGCCAGGCCACGCCGGAATTCGCCCAGCGGCTGCTTGAGCTGATGGGCAAGGATCAGAAGGACAAGAAGTGATGACCGGCGCACTGCGCTTACTGTTGACGCTGGCGCTGCTGCTGGCTGCACCGCTGGCCCTGGCTGCCGACCCGTTGTCCATCCCGGCCATCACCCTGTCCAATGGGGCGGACGGGCAGCAGGAGTATTCGGTCAGCCTGCAGATTCTGCTGATCATGACTGCGCTGAGCTTCATTCCGGCGTTTGTCATCCTGATGACCAGCTTTACCCGCATCATCATCGTCTTCTCGATCCTGCGACAGGCTCTGGGCCTGCAACAGACACCCTCGAACCAGATCCTCACCGGCATGGCGCTGTTCTTGACCATGTTCATCATGGCGCCCGTGTTCGAGCGAGTGAACAAGGATGCCATCCAACCTTATCTGGCCGAGCAGATGACGGCCCAGCAGGCCATCGACAAGGCCCAGGGCCCGTTGAAGGACTTCATGCTGGCGCAAACCCGGCAGAGCGACCTGGACCTGTTCATGCGCCTATCCAAGCGCACCGATATCGCAGGCCCGGATCAGGTGCCGCTGACGATCCTGGTGCCGGCGTTCGTGACCTCCGAGCTCAAGACGGCGTTTCAGATCGGCTTCATGATCTTCATCCCGTTCCTGATCATCGACATGGTGGTCGCCAGTGTGCTGATGGCCATGGGCATGATGATGCTGTCGCCGCTGATCATTTCGTTGCCGTTCAAGATCATGCTGTTCGTGCTGGTCGATGGATGGGCGCTGATCATGGGTACCCTGGCCGGCAGTTTCGGCGGTGTCTGATGCCACCAAGGAGAGTCTTGCATGACACCTGAAGTCGCAGTCGACCTGTTCCGTGAAGCCTTGTGGATGACCTCCATGATGGTGGCTATCCTGGTGGTGCCGAGCCTGCTGGTCGGCCTGGTGGTGGCAATGTTCCAGGCGGCCACGCAGATCAACGAGCAGACCCTGAGCTTCCTGCCGCGCCTGTTGGTGATGCTGGTCACGCTGATCATCGCCGGCCCTTGGCTTGTGCAGAAGTTCATGGAGTACTTCATTGGCCTGTACACCAGCATCCCGCAGTTGATCGGTTGACGCGGCCATGCTGGAGCTGACCGATACTCAGATCGGTACCTGGGTGGCCACCTTCATCCTGCCGTTGTTTCGGGTGACGGCGCTGCTGATGACCATGCCGATCTTTGGCACCAAGATGCTGCCGGCCCGGGTGCGGCTGTATGCGGCATTGGCCATTACCGTGGTGATAGTGCCGGCGCTACCGCCGTTGCCGCCGATAGACCCCTTGAGCCTGCGCGGCGTGCTGTTGTGCGGCGAACAGGTGATCGTTGGGGCGTTGTTCGGGTTCTCCCTGCAGCTGCTGTTTCAGGCGTTTGTGATTGCGGGGCAGATCATTGCGATCCAGATGGGTATGGCGTTCGCCTCCATGATGGACCCGACCAACGGCGTCAACGTCGCGGTGGTCAGCCAGTTCATGACGATGCTGGTGAGCGTTTTGTTCCTGCTGATGAATGGCCATTTGGTGGCGTTCGAGATCCTCACCGAGAGCTTTACCACGCTACCGGTTGGCAGTGCCCTGGTGGTCAACCATTTCTGGGAGATGGCGGGGCGTTTGAGCTGGGTGCTGGGGGCTGGGTTGCTGCTTGTCTTGCCAGCCATTGCGTCGCTGCTGGTGGTCAACATTGCCTTCGGTGTAATGACCCGCGCAGCGCCACAGTTGAATATTTTCTCCATCGGCTTCCCGCTGACACTGGTGTTGGGCCTGATCATTTTCTGGATCGGCCTGGCCGATATTCTTTCCCATTACCAGGCACTGGCCAGCGAAGCGCTGCAGTGGCTGCGTGAGCTGGCACGGGCGCGCTGAGCATGGCAGAGAGCGAGAGCGGTCAGGACAAGACAGAGGAACCCACCGACAAGCGCAAGAAGGACTCGCGCGAAAAGGGGGAGATTGCCCGTTCCAAGGAGCTGAACACCGTCGCGGTAACCTTGGCCGGCGCGGGTGCGCTGATGGCGTTCGGTGGCTACCTGGCCGAGACGTTGATGGCCTTGATGCGCATGAACTTCAGCCTTACGCGGGAGGTGGTGGTCGACGAGCGCTACATGGCGGCATTCCTGTTGGCCTCGGGCAAGATGGCCATCTGGGCTGTGCAGCCGGTAATGCTGCTGCTGTTCGTGATTTCATTCGTAGCGCCCATTGCGCTGGGAGGGTTCTTGTTCTCGGGCAGCTTGCTGCAGCCGAAGTTCAGCCGCATGAACCCGCTGTCGGGGATCAAGCGCATGTTCTCGCTGAATGCGCTGACCGAACTGGTCAAGGCCATGGCCAAGTTCTTCATGATCTTGATCGTTGCCCTGGTCGTGCTGTCGGCGGACCGTCAGGCGTTGCTGGCCATTGCCAATGAGCCGCTCGAGCAGGCGATCATCCACTCGGTGCAGGTGGTGGGGTGGAGTGCGCTGTGGATGGCGGCGGGGCTGCTGTTGATTGCGGCTGCGGATGTGCCGTTCCAGCTTTGGCAGACGCACAAGAAAATGAAGATGACCAAGCAGGAAGTGAAGGACGAGTACAAGGACAGTGAGGGCAAGCCTGAGGTCAAGCAGCGTATCCGGCAGTTGCAGCGTGAGGCGTCGCAGCGGCGGATGATGGCGGCAGTGCCTGAGGCGGATGTGATCATCACCAACCCGACCCATTTCGCGGTGGCGTTGCAATATGACCCCGAGAAGGGTGGCTCGGCGCCGTTGCTGCTGGCCAAAGGGACAGACTTCCTGGCCTTGAAGATTCGAGAGATCGGGGTGGAGCACAAGGTGCAGATACTCGAGTCGCCGGCCTTGGCGCGGGCCATCTACTACTCTACCGAGATCGAGCAGGAGATTCCGGCGGGGTTGTACCTGGCGGTCGCACAGGTGTTGGCCTATGTGTTCCAGATCCGCCAGTACCGCGCCGGCAGGGGCAAGCGGCCAGAGCCATTGAAAGAAGACCTGCCGATTCCGCCAGATCTTCGCCGCGATAACTGAAATCCGTGAGGCCTACCCAGGCTTTCTGACTGGCCCAAGTGCCGATAGCGCAAAATAATCGTGCGCACGCTTGACCGGTTGAAACGGGGCTGCGAGAGCAGTCCAAAGCGTTTCAGTGTCAGTCCCCATCCCTTTGTTATTTAATGCTGGGAAATATACCTAGTATTTTTGTCAGTTGTGGAGAGCTCCGGGTAAGGCTTAAATGGCTGAGTATTATTATTTATCTTAACTTGGAAGTGAGGGTCTGATAATGAACTTTAGCAGAAAGCCGCGCCAGTCAGAGCTTGATCATTTTTATGAATTGCTGCCACCAATTGCAAACTCTGGCTATAAGTATATTTTTCCTGATGCCTTTGTTCATGATTTGCCGAGTGGGGATGCACCGGTGGGTATTAATGCCAGTGCGTTGAATGCTGATGATGAACTGGTTTGGTGGCTGGAAGCGCCGACTAGTGTCGAAGGCTATCCTATCCAATTGACGCTGGAGGGCGCTGACGCTACTTCTGTTCCAATCGTTTACGCCGGTACGATTCCTTTCGATACACAAGGGTTGCTCGAGTTCAAAGTTTCCAAGGCCGATGTGGTAGAAGGGATTGTTGAGGTCTACGCGAGTATCACTAACCCCGATACTGACGTAAGTGAACTAACACCGAAATTGAAAGTGAAAATCGATCTGCAGGCGCCCGGCGGCCCGGTCGATCCCTCCGGTGTTCAGCAAAACCTGGCTCTGGTCACTGCAGCGTTGCTTATTCCCGGGGAAATCAGTGGGGTGGAGCTGCAGCAAGGCATTACCTTTACAGTCGCTCCCTACCCTGGGATGAAACAATGGGACACGGTGGAGCTGAAAATGCCGGGGGCAACGCTGAGCAAGCGTCTGGATACAGCGGCGGAGGTCAATCAGCCCGTGGTATTTACCGTCCCCCCCCCAAGAGCTTCTCTGTTTTGCTGGGCGCACATCGGTAGGCATCCACTATAGAATCGTGGATGAGGTGGGCAATGTGAGTCAGCCTTCACCCAGTGCTGAGTTCATCATCGACAACATTCAAAACCCGCAAGCTGCCCCGCAGTTCTTGGATGTCAATCCTTCGTCTGACACGGTGGCGCTCGCTGCTTTGCCTGGGCCCAATACGGCGGTACGTGTAGCGACCTCTGGGTTGTTTGTGGGGGAGGTCGTGACGTTGAAGTGGTCTTTGGTGACGACCAACGGAACGACGCTTTCTGGAACGCGGGTTGAAACGGTAGCGTCGTCGTCCACCGACCTGACGTTCGACGTCCCCGGCAATTCCGGGTTGGCCCTGGAGGCAGGGCAGCTGACTGCCTATTACGAGGTGCCCGGCAGGAGTCGCTCAAGTAAAACCGTTGCCACGCTTACCGGCGCTTTGGTCAGCCACCCTTTGACATTTGGCGCCGACATCAGCATCACGGCAAGCCTCAGGTACATCATCCTGAAGGGGCGAGCACCTCTGCATCCAACAGCCGATTCCAAGGGCTCTTATCAGCGGCAAGGCAGTGGCGGCCAGCCGCCCTACACTTACTCGTCAAGTAACGAGGCGGTTGCCAAGGTTAATGGTCAGGGCGTGGTAGTTGCGCAGGACAACGGTGTGGCGGAAATCAGCGTGACCGATGCCAATCAGCAAGTCGCAAAGTACAAAATTACATTCAGTGGCGTCAGGCTGGTTGAGGTGCGCCCGAATCAGTGGTGGACCGGGCATGTATTCCACGGAAGCCGCCCGGAGTTTCACTCACTCTCGGTCTTGCAGATGCAGTCGTTCTGGGAGCAGTACAGAAACGATGACGTTACTAAGAGCGTGGCTACTATTCTTGGGTGGACTCAACCCTTGCTGTGGTCCGGCGATAACTACTACCCCGCTGGTACAGCCTATGTTCTGGACTTTAGTGTGTTGAATCCTGATTTCCGTGGTGAAGAAAAAAGAAGTGGAGGTACTCAGCTGCCATCGTTGGCACGGGTGGGCTGGTCATGAGCGCTTATCAATAATCTGCTGTTGAATGAATGTAACAGTTTTCTGATCTTGATATGGGGTCTACACCTTCTCAGGTAGGTCGCCACCTCTCAATATGCCCGATGCAGTGCATCGGGCTTCTTTGCAGTGGCATGTGAGGGCGCGCTGTGGGCCGCTTTGCGTGGAGGCTCGTGATGAAGAGCTTTCAGTTGGGAAGCCGCACAGCTGCGGCTTGCGTGATCAGCTCCGTCATGGCCTGGCAACAGCGAGCAGCAGGGAGCCGCTGAAGAAATCTTGCCTCTTCCGCTGGGTCTGCCCGCGAAGAGGTCGGTACATGTAACAAAAGCTCCAGGCGAGCAAAGTTGGAAAGCTTCTTGCAGAGCCACGCCCGAGCGCCCCTTGGGCGTCAAAGTTTTGCTTGAAGAGGAATCGCGGTGGATCGCACTCAGTTAATCAGCAGCGCCCGTAACAACCTGGCCGGCCTCGGTCGGGGCAATCTCGGCGTGCCGCTGCTGCTGCTGGTGATGTTGGCAATGATGATGTTGCCGATACCGCCGTTCCTGCTCGATGTGTTCTTCACCTTCAACATCGCCCTGTCGATCGTGGTGCTTCTCGTCTGCGTCTATGCGCTGCGTCCCCTGGACTTCGCAGCCTTCCCGACGATCTTGCTGGTGGCGACCCTGTTGCGTCTGGCGCTGAACGTCGCGTCCACCCGTGTGGTCATGCTGCACGGCCAGGAAGGCCATGGCGCCGCGGGCAAGGTGATCCAGGCCTTCGGTGAAGTGGTGATCGGCGGCAACTATGTCGTCGGTGCCGTGGTCTTCGCCATCCTCATGATCATCAACTTCGTGGTGGTGACCAAGGGTGCTGGGCGTATCTCCGAAGTGAGCGCCCGGTTCACTCTCGACGCTATGCCCGGCAAGCAGATGGCCATCGACGCCGACCTCAACGCCGGCCTCATCGACCAGGCCCAGGCCAAGGCGCGGCGTAGCGAAGTTGCCCAGGAAGCCGAGTTCTACGGTTCCATGGACGGTGCCAGCAAGTTCGTGCGCGGTGACGCCATCGCCGGCCTGCTGATCCTCTTCATCAACCTCATCGGCGGCATGCTCATCGGCATGCTCCAGCACGGCATGAGCTTCGGCGACGCCGGCAAGGTCTATGCCTTGCTGACCATCGGTGACGGTTTGGTGGCGCAACTGCCCTCGCTGCTGCTGTCCACCGCCGCCGCGATCATGGTCACCCGCGCCTCGGGCTCCGAGGACATGGGCAAGTTGATCAACCGTCAGATGTTCGATTCGCCCAAGGCGCTGGCGGTGTCTGGCGGGTTGATGATTGTCATGGGACTGGTGCCGGGCATGCCGCACATGGCCTTCCTGGGCCTGGGCGGGGTGGCCTGCGGTGGCGCCTATCTGCTCTGGAAAAAGCAGCAAAAGGCCAAGGTCGCGGCCCAGCAGGAGGCCGAGCGCCAGCAGGACCTGCTGCCTTCGCCGCAGCGTGCCATGGAAACCAAGGAACTGGGCTGGGACGATGTCACCCCAATCGACATGATCGGCCTTGAGGTTGGCTACCGCCTGATTCCGTTGGTCGACCGCAATCAAGGGGGGCAGTTGCTTGCGCGCATCAAGGGCGTGCGCAAGAAGCTCTCCCAGGACCTGGGCTTCCTCATGCCCACCGTGCATATCCGCGACAACCTCGACCTGCAGCCCAGCGCCTACCGCCTGACGCTGATGGGTGTGATTCTGGCCGAGGCCGAGATCTACCCGGATCGGGAGCTTGCGATCAATCCGGGCCAGGTGTTCGGTGCCCTCAACGGCATCGCCTCACGAGATCCGGCATTTGGCCTGGAGGCAGTATGGATCGATGTCGGTCAGCGTGCCCAGGCGCAATCGCTGGGCTATACGGTGGTGGACGCCAGCACCGTGGTCGCCACCCACCTCAACCAGATCCTGCAGAAGCACTGTCACGAGCTGATCGGGCACGAGGAGGTGGTGCAACTGCTGCAGGTGCTGGCCAAGGTCTCGCCGAAACTGGCCGAAGAGGTGGTGCCGGGTGTCATTTCCTTGTCGGGCCTGCTCAAGGTCCTGCAGGCACTGCTCGCCGAACAGGTGCCGGTGCGTGACATCCGCAGCATTGCCGAAGCCATCGCCAACAACGCGGCGAAGAGTCAAGATACCGCCGCGCTGGTGGCGGTGGTGCGCGTCGGGTTGTCCCGCGCCATCGTGCAAAGCATTGTCGGCGTTGAGTCCGAGCTGCCTGTGATCACCTTGGAGCCAAGGTTGGAACAGATCTTGCTCAATAGTCTGCAAAGGGCCGGGCAGGGTCAGGAAGATGGTGTTCTTCTTGAGCCGAGCATGGCCGAAAAGCTTCAGCGTTCGTTGATCGAGGCAGCCCAGCGCCAGGAAATGCAGGGCCAGCCGGCCATCCTTCTGGTAGCCGGCCCGATCCGCGCCATGCTGTCGCGCTTCGGCCGCCTGGCTGTACCGAATTTGCATGTTTTGGCGTATCAGGAAATACCTGACAACAAGCAAGTCACCATCGTTGCCACCGTGGGCCCGAACGGCTGAGGTAGTGGGTTATGCAAGTTAAGCGTTTTTTTGCCGCCGATATGCGTCAGGCCATGAAGCTGGTCCGGGATGAGCTCGGCTCCGACGCCGCCATCATCGGCAACCGGCGCATTGCCGGCGGTGTCGAGCTGACGGCTGCGCTGGACTACAAGCTGTCCGCCCTGGCCCCGCGCGTGCCCAACGCAGAGCTCGAAGACGAGCTGCGCAAGACCCAGTCGCGCATCGTTACCGCCCAGGCCGAACTGACCGGGCGTGGCGATGCCGTCGAAGGCGGCAACCGGCAATTGTTCGCCGGGCAGCCGCTGACCGCCTCGGAGCCGCTGATCGAGCCTCATGTCGACGAGCCCGCGCCGGTTGCCGCGCCAGCCTCGGCACCCGTTGATCCACGTCTGTTCGATGCCATGCGTTTCGAACTGACCGGCTTGCGCGAGCTGCTTGAAGTCCAGCTCGGTTCGCTCGCCTGGAGCCAGCTGCAAGGCAGCAAGCCGCAGCAGGCCAACCTCTGGCGCCGGCTTCAGCGCCTCGGCCTTTCCGGTGGCCTGGCCCGCGAACTGCTCGACCTCACTGCCGGGATCGAAGAACCACGCCATGCCTGGCGCATGGTCCTGGCGCACCTGGCGCGGATGATCGACGTGCCCGAGATCGAACCGATCGAGGAGGGCGGAGTGATCGCCATGGTCGGCCCGGCTGGCATGGGCAAGACCACCACGCTGGCCAAGCTGGCCGCCCGCTATGTGCTCAAGTACGGCGCGAACAACCTGGCGCTGGTGAGCATGGACAGCTTCCGCATTGGCGCCCAGGAACAACTCAAGACGCTGGGCCGCATCCTCAATGTGCCGGTCACCTACGTCGACCCGGGCGAGTCGCTGGCCCAGGCCCTGGAGCCGCTGCTGCGCAAACGTGTGGTGCTGATCGACACCGCCGGCCTGCAGGCCAGCGACCCGGCGCTGCGCATGCAGCTCGAGACCCTGGCCGGGCGCGGCATCGCCGCAAAGAATTACCTGGTGCTGGCGACCACCAGCCAGAAGCAGGTGCTCACCGCCGCCTACCATAGCTACAAGCGCTGCGGCCTGGCCGGGTGCATCCTGACCAAACTCGACGAAACGGCCTGCCTCGGCGAAGTGCTGAGCCTGGCAATCAGTCATGAATTGCCGGTGGCCTATCTGACCGATGGGCCGCGCATTCCCGACGACCTGCAGCTACCGCGCAAGCACCAGTTGGTAAGCCGCGCAGTCAGTGTGCAATTGCAGGAAGAGCCCAGCGACGAGGCCATGGCCGACATGTTCGCTGATCTGTACCACAACCCTGGCAAGCGCGCGGGTTGAGGGTGAATACTGTGCAAAGTACCTACATCATGGGGTTGCCCGGCCGGACCGTGGCCTTGAATGTTCAGCCCCTCATGTGGCCTGGGTCCAAGCGAGACAAGGTAAAGAACAGACATGGGTAGCATGCATCCCGTACAGGTGATCGCCGTGACCGGTGGCAAAGGTGGCGTCGGCAAGACTAACGTTTCAGTGAACCTGTCCCTGGCGCTGGCCGAACTCGGCCGCCGGGTGATGTTGCTGGATGCCGACCTGGGCCTGGCCAATGTCGACGTTCTGTTGGGGCTCACGCCCAAGCGCACCCTCGCCGACGTGATCGAAGGCCGTTGCGAGCTGCGTGATGTGCTGTTGCAGGGGCCGGGTGGTGTGCGCATCGTCCCGGCGGCCTCCGGCACGCAGAGCATGGTGCACCTGGCGCCCGCGCAACACGCCGGCCTGATCCAGGCCTTCAGCGACATCGGCGACAACCTCGATGTGCTGGTGATCGACACGGCTGCGGGTATCGGTGACTCGGTGGTCAGTTTCGTTCGCGCCGCCCAGGAAGTGCTGCTGGTGGTGTGCGACGAGCCGACCTCGATCACCGACGCCTATGCGCTGATCAAGCTGCTCAACCGCGATTACGGGATGAATCGATTCCGTGTGCTGGCCAACATGGCCCAGAGCCCGCAGGAAGGCCGCAACCTTTTCGCCAAGTTGACCAAGGTCACGGACCGCTTCCTCGACGTCGCCCTACAATACGTCGGTGCCGTGCCTTACGACGAATGCGTGCGCAAGGCCGTGCAGAAGCAGCGGGCGGTCTATGAGGCCTTCCCTCGGTCCAAGTGCGCGCTGGCGTTCAAGGCCATCGCGCAGAAGGTCGACAGCTGGCCGCTGCCTGCCAACCCGCGTGGGCACCTGGAATTCTTTGTCGAGCGCCTGGTGCAGCCCACCAGTGCAGGGCCGGTGCTATGAACGCGAGCGGTTTCAAGATGTACAGCAAGGCCGCCAAGGATGCGCAGTACGAGCTGATCGAACGCTATGCGCCGTTGGTCAAGCGTATCGCCTATCACCTGCTGGCGCGCTTGCCGGCCAACGTCCAGGTCGAGGATCTGATCCAGGCCGGGATGATCGGCTTGCTGGAAGTGGCCAACAAATACGATGCCAGCAAGGGTGCCAGTTTCGAAACCTACGCCGGTATCCGTATTCGCGGCGCCATGCTCGACGAGGTGCGCAAGGGCGATTGGGCGCCACGTTCGGTACACCGCAATACGCGCATGGTCAGTGACGCGATCCGCTGTGTCGAAGCAAAGACTGGCCGCGACGCTAAAGATCACGAGGTTGCTGCCGAACTCCAATTGAGTCTCGATGATTACTACGGGATTTTGAATGACACCTTGGGCAGCCGCCTGTTCAGTTTCGACGACCTGCTGCAGGACGGCGAACATGAAGGGCTGCACGAGGACGGAGCCAGCGGCCAGCTGGAGCCGGCGCGTGACCTGGAAGACGAGCGCTTCCAGGCTGCGCTGGCCGATGCGATCGCCAACCTGCCGGAGCGCGAACGCCTGGTCCTGGCGCTGTACTACGACGAAGAGCTGAACCTCAAGGAAATCGGTGAGGTGCTGGGGGTCAGCGAATCGCGTGTCAGCCAGTTGCACAGCCAGTGCGCCGCGCGTTTGCGCAGCCGCCTTGGGGAGTGGCGGGCACGTTGAACCCGGGTTCAGTGCAGTCGTTTTTTTTGTAGTGCCGAATTGATTGAGCGCGCGCTCGGCGCCGAGCGCGTTTAAGACTGCTTGGAGGTCTAATTGAACAAAGACATGAAAATCCTCATCGTTGACGACTTTTCGACGATGCGGCGGATCATCAAGAACCTGTTGCGTGACCTGGGGTTCACCAACGTCAAGGAAGCTGATGACGGCAACACGGCACTGCCGATGCTCACCAGCGAGCATTTTGACTTTCTGGTGACCGACTGGAACATGCCGGGCATGACTGGTATCGACCTGCTGCGCGCCGTTCGCGCCGACGAGCGCCTCAAGCACCTGCCGGTGCTGATGGTCACCGCGGAAGCCAAGCGCGAGCAGATCATCGAAGCTGCCCAGGCCGGCGTGAACGGCTATGTGGTCAAGCCTTTCACCGCCCTGGCGCTGAAAGAAAAGATCGAAAAGATCTTCGAACGCGTCAACGGCTGAGTCACGTCTGGGGGGCGCAATGGAGTCAACCAACAACTCTTTGGGTGAGTTCGAATCAACCCTGAAGAAGCATGCGCAGGAGCTGGTCGAGAGCCTGGAGCGCGGCCGCTTCGGTGAGGCGGTGCAGCTGATCCACCAACTGAACCAGACCCGCGACCGCGGGCTGTACCAGGAAGTCGGCAAGCTCACCCGCGAACTGCACAGTGCAATCGTCAACTTCCAGATCGACCCGGCCATGCCGCAGGCCGAGGAAGTGTCGCAGATTACCGATGCCGCCGAGCGCCTCTCCTACGTGGTCCGTCTCACCGAAGGTGCGGCCAACCGCACCATGGACCTGGCGGAGGCGTGCACCCCGGTGCTCAACGACCTCGCCGCCGAGGCCCAGAGCCTGTCCGCCGACTGGCAGCGCTTCATGCGTCGCGAAGTGGCGGCGCCGGAGTTCCGTGAGCTGGTCAAGCGTGTGGACAGTTTCCTGACGCACAGCGCCGAAGGTAATCAGAAGGTCGCCGGCCATATCAACGATATTGTCCTGGCCCAGGATTATCAGGATCTCACCGGCCAGGTGATCAAACGGGTGACCACCCTGGTCACCGAAGTCGAAAGCAATCTGCTCAAGCTCGTGCTGATGGCAAGCCAGGTCGACCGCTTTGCCGGTATCGAACATGACCACCAGCAGCTGCGTGCTGAAAAAGATCAAGAAAAACATCCGACTCGGGGTGAAGGTCCGCAGATTCATGCCGATAAGCGTGAAGACGTCGTGTCCAGCCAGGACGATGTCGACGATCTGTTGTCCAGCCTGGGTTTTTAAGGAGCACGTTTAATGAGCTTCGGCGCCGATGAAGAAATCCTTCAGGATTTCCTGGTAGAAGCCGGCGAAATCCTCGAGCAACTGTCCGAGCAATTGGTCGAGCTGGAAAGCCGGCCCGATGATGCGGACCTGCTCAACGCGATTTTCCGCGGTTTCCACACTGTAAAAGGGGGCGCCGGCTTCCTTCAGCTCAATGAGTTGGTGGAGTGCTGCCACATTGCCGAGAACGTGTTCGACATCCTGCGCAAAGGTGAGCGCCGGGTCGACGCGGAACTGATGGACGTGGTGCTCGAAGCACTCGACACGGTCAACAGCATGTTCGGCCAGGTGCGCGAGCGCACCGACGTCACGCCGGCCACCCGTGAGCTGCTGGCGGCGCTGTCGCGCCTGGCCGAGCCCGCTGGCGCCGAAGAACCGGCCCCGGTCGAGGTGGCTGTTGTCGCCGAAGCGCCGGCTGCCGAGCCCGACATCACCGACACCGAGTTCGAGCAACTGCTCGATTCGCTTGATGCAGTCAAGGCTGAAGCCCAGGTTCACGAGCAATTGCAGGGTGAGCAGGTCAGCGCGGGTGGTGACGAGATTACCGACGCCGAATTCGAGTCGTTGCTCGACCAGCTGCACGGCAAAGGCCAGTTCTCGCCCGATGCCGCTGCCAGTGAGCCAGCGGCCGTTGCCCCTGCCAGTGATGAGATCACCGACGACGAGTTCGAGTCGCTGCTCGATCAGTTGCACGGCAAGGGCACCTTCGCCGTCGATGCATTGCCTGGCGTCGCTGCGCCTGCAGCCACCGCGGCACCAGCGGCGGCTGACGAGAGCATCACCGAACACGAATTCGAGGCGTTGCTCGACCAGTTGCACGGCAAGGGCAAGTTCTCTGGCGAGGCGGTTGTGGCCGAGGCGCCAGCCGCCGCCGTCGCCGCGCCTGTCGCGGCCAAGGCCGAAGCCAAGCCGGTTGCCAAACCTGCGCCGACGCCTGCTTCCGCGCCAGCCGCCGCCAAGCCTGCCGCCCCGGCCCGGGCGCCGGCGCCGGCCGCCGACAAGCATGGCGCCAGCGAGGCGGAGACTACCGTGCGGGTCGACACCGCGCGTCTGGACGAGATCATGAACATGGTCGGTGAGCTGGTGCTGGTGCGTAACCGCCTGGTGCGCCTGGGGCTCAACAGCGGTGACGAGGCCATGTCCAAGGCCGTGTCCAACCTCGATGTGGTCACCGCCGACCTGCAGACCGCAGTCATGAAGACGCGCATGCAGCCGATCAAGAAGGTTTTCGGGCGTTTCCCACGCCTGGTTCGCGACCTGGCCCGCCAACTCAAAAAAGAGATCAACCTGGAACTGGTCGGCGAAGAAACCGACCTGGACAAGAACCTGGTCGAGGCCCTGGCCGACCCGTTGGTGCACTTGGTGCGCAACGCCGTCGACCATGGCGTCGAGATGCCCGACGAACGCGAGGCTTCCGGCAAGTCGCGCATGGGTCGGGTGGTGCTGTCCGCCGAACAGGAAGGTGACCACATCCTGCTGTCGATTTCCGATGACGGCAAGGGCATGGACCCGAGCATCCTGCGCGCCAAGGCCGTGGAAAAGGGCCTGATGGACAAGGACGCGGCCGACCGCCTGAGCGAGTCGGACTGCTACAACCTGATCTTCGCCCCGGGGTTCTCGACCAAGACCGAGATTTCCGACGTGTCCGGCCGCGGCGTCGGCATGGACGTGGTGAAGACCAAGATTTCCCAGCTCAACGGCTCGATCAACATCTTCTCGGCCAAGGGCCAGGGCTCGAAGATCGTCATCAAGGTGCCGCTGACCCTGGCGATCATGCCGACGCTGATGGTGATGCTGGCCAACCAGGCGTTCGCCTTCCCGCTGGTCAACGTCAACGAGATCTTCCACCTCGACCTGTCGCGCACCAACGTGGTCGACGGCCAGGAAGTGGTGATCGTACGCGACAAGGCGCTGCCGCTGTTCTACCTCAAGCGCTGGCTGGTCCAGGACCACGAGCACGAGGAGCAGCACGAAGGTCATGTGGTGATCCTGTCGGTTGGCACCCAGCGCATTGGCTTCGTGGTCGACCAGTTGGTCGGCCAGGAAGAAGTGGTGATCAAGCCGCTGGGCAAGATGCTGCAGGGAACCCCGGGCATGTCCGGCGCGACCATCACCGGTGACGGCCGTATCGCGCTGATCCTCGACGTCCCGAGCATGCTCAAGCGTTACGCCGCCCGGCGTATTTGATTTCGGTGGCGCGCCCAGGCGGGTGCGCCGCCTAACGGAGTGTTTATGGCAGTCAAGGTCCTGGTGGTGGATGATTCCGGTTTCTTCCGCCGCCGTGTCTCGGAAATTCTCGCGTCCGACCCGACGATCCAGGTGGTGGGTACGGCGACCAACGGCAAGGAAGCGATCGACCAGGCGCTGGCGCTCAAGCCCGATGTCATCACCATGGACTATGAAATGCCCATGATGGACGGCATCACCGCGGTGCGTCACATCATGCAGCGCTGCCCGACGCCGGTATTGATGTTCTCCTCGCTGACCCATGAAGGCGCCCGCGTCACCCTCGACGCCCTGGATGCCGGTGCGGTCGACTACCTGCCGAAGAACTTCGAAGACATCTCGCGCAATCCGGAGAAGGTCAAGCAGATGCTCTGCGAGAAGGTCCACACCATCTCGCGCAGCAACCGCCGTTTCAGCGCCTATTCCAGCCCGGCCCCGGCCGCGGCGCCGGCCAGCAGCCAGGCCCCGGCCAGCAGCTTTGCCGGCACCGCGCCTGCGCGCACTGCCGCCCCGGCCCGCGCCGCGGCGCCGGCTGCCACGCATTCGCCGGCGCCCAAGCGCAAGCCGTACAAGCTGGTTGCCATCGGCACCTCCACGGGCGGCCCGGTGGCGCTGCAGCGGGTGCTGACCCAACTGCCCGCCGGTTTCCCGGCACCGATCGTGCTGATCCAGCACATGCCGGCTGCCTTCACCAAGGCCTTCGCCGAGCGTTTGGACAAACTGTGCAAGATCAGCGTCAAGGAGGCCGAGGACGGTGACGTGCTGCGCCCGGGCCTGGCCCTGCTGGCCCCGGGTGGCAAGCAGATGATGGTCGATGGCCGTGGCACGGTGAAGATCCTGCCGGGCGACGAGCGCCTGAACTACAAGCCTTGCGTGGATATCACCTTCGGTTCCGCCGCCAAGTCCTACGGCGACAAGGTGCTCTCGGTGGTACTCACCGGCATGGGCGCCGATGGCCGCGAGGGCGCGCGCCTGCTCAAGCAGGGTGGCAGCACCGTGTGGGCGCAGGATGAAGCCAGCTGCGTGATCTATGGCATGCCCATGGCCATCGTCAAGGCCAACCTTGCCGACGCCGTCTACAGCCTGGACGAGATCGGCAAGCACCTGGTCGAGGCGTGCGTCTGATGGATGTGTTGAGCCTGATCGGCCTGATCCTCGCGTTTGTCGCCATTGTCGGCGGCAACTTCATGGAGGGTGGCCACGTCGGTGCGCTGATCAACGGCCCGGCGGCGCTGATCGTGCTGGGCGGTACCCTGGCAGCGGCATTGCTGCAGTCGCCGCTGTCGTCGTTCAAGCGTGCCCTGCAGATCATTCGCTGGATCTTCTTCCCGCCACGGGTCGACCTGGCCGGAGGCATCGATCGGGTGGTGAACTGGAGCCTGACGGCGCGCAAGGAAGGCTTGCTGGGCCTGGAGGGCGTGGCCGACGCCGAGCCCGACCCTTATGCGCGCAAAGGCCTGCAGTTGCTGGTCGACGGTGCCGAGCCGGAAGCCATTCGCAGCATCCTCGAAGTCGACTTTCTGACCCAGGAGTCCCGTGACATCCAGGCCGCCAAGGTGTTCGAGAGCATGGGCGGCTACGCGCCAACCATCGGCATCATCGGTGCGGTAATGGGCCTGATCCATGTGATGGGCAACCTGGCCGATCCTTCGCAGCTGGGCAACGGCATTGCCGTGGCCTTCGTCGCCACCATCTATGGCGTGGCCAGTGCCAACCTGATCCTGCTGCCGGTTGCCAACAAGCTCAAGGCCATCACCCTGCGCCAGTCGCGTTACCGGGAGATGCTGCTCGAAGGCCTGCTGTCGATCGCCGAAGGCGAGAACCCACGCTCGATCGAGCTGAAGCTGCAAGGCTTCATGGAGTAAGCCATGGCCCGCCGTCGCAAAGTCGAAGAGCACGAGAACCACGAACGCTGGCTGGTCTCGTATGCCGACTTCATTACCCTGCTGTTCGCCTTCTTCGTGGTCATGTACTCGATTTCGTCGATCAACGAAGGCAAGTACAAGCAGATTTCCCAGGCGCTGATCGGGGTGTTCAACGACCCCGAACGCAGCATGAAGCCGATCCCGATCGGCGATGAGCGCCCGCTGAGCGTCAAGCCGGCCGAGCCGCTGATCAAGGACAGCGAGCAGACCGATGCGGGCCTGGCCCAGACCAGCGCCGACCCGCTCAAGACCATTACCGACGATGTGCGTGATGCCTTTGGCGACCTGATCAAGTCCGACCAGATGACCGTGCGCGGTAACGAGTTGTGGGTGGAGATCGAACTCAATTCCTCGTTGCTGTTCGCCAGTGCCGACGCCATGCCCAGCGATGTCGCCTTCGAGATCATCGAGAAGGTGGCCAGGATCCTCAAGCCGTTCGCCAACCCAGTGCATGTGGAAGGGTTCACCGACAACCTGCCGATCCGCACCGCGCAGTACCCAACCAACTGGGAGCTTTCGTCGGCGCGGGCGGCAAGCATCGTGCGCCTGCTGGCCATGGAGGGGATCAACCCGGCCCGCATGGCCTCGGTGGGGTACGGCGAGTACCAGCCGGTGACCGGCAACGACACTGCCGAAGGCCGTGCGCGCAACCGCCGCGTGGTCTTGGTGATTTCGCGCAACCTCGAGGTGCGTCGCAGCCTGACCGGCAGCGGCAGCGCCAATGCCACCCCGGATGCGGCGATGCGCCGGGCTGGCACACAAAGTGCACCAGCCTCGCCAGCACCGAGGACCGGGGGCTGATTTCGTCAAATCCCCGTCACTGAACTTCACACCGTTCCCGGCAGGGCAGGCGGCCATACCGGGAGGAAGCAACGCACGATGAGAGTCTGGGCAGTAGCCAATCAAAAAGGTGGCGTCGGCAAGACCACCACCACCATCGCCCTGGCCGGCCTGCTGGCCGAGGCGGGCAAGCGCGTGGTCGTGGTCGACCTTGACCCGCACGGCTCGATGACCAGCTATTTTGGGCACAACCCGGATGCGCTGGAGCACAGCTGCTACGACCTGTTCCTGCACAAAGGCACGGTGCCCGACGGGCTGCCGGGTCAGCTGCTGCTACCCACCAGTGACGAGCGTATCTCGCTGCTGCCGTCGAGCACCGCGTTGGCAGTGCTCGAGCGTCAGTCGCCGGGCCAGAGTGGCCTGGGCCTGGTGATCGCCAAGAGTCTGGCGCAGCTGTGGCAGGATTTCGACTTCGCCCTGATCGACAGCCCCCCCTTGCTGGGCGTGCTGATGGTCAATGCCCTGGCCGCCAGCCAGCAGTTGGTGATCCCGGTGCAGACCGAGTTTCTCGCGGTCAAGGGCCTGGAGCGCATGGTCGGCACGCTGGGCATGATCAACCGTTCGCGCAAGCAGGCGTTGCCGTACCAGATCGTGCCGACCCTGTTCGACCGCCGCACCCAAGCTTCGCTGGGTACCTTGAAAGTGCTGCGCGACACCTATGGCGATCAAGTCTGGCAGGGCTACATCCCGGTGGATACGCGCCTGCGCGATGCCAGCCGCAACGGTGTCACGCCCTCGCAGTTCGATGGCAAAAGCCGTGGCGTGGTGGCCTACCGGGCGCTGCTCAAGCACCTGCTGACTTATCGCTCCGCGCTGCAGGTGGCCTGATGAACCAGGCACCGCACATCACCAGCAAGCCGCAGATGGCCTTGCAGTCCTACCTTGATGGATTGCTGCAGGAAGCCACCGAGCCGTTCGAGTTGCCGCCCGCGCAGGATGCGCCTGTCGCGCAGCCCGCGGAGCAGGCTCCCGGCGATGAGTTCGAAGCGGCGGTCCGCGAGGAACAGGCGCGCGATGCCCAGCGCCAGGTCACGCCAGCGGCGCCTGCGCCCCGCCCATTCGCCGAGCCGCAGGCCAAGGTCCTGCCGACCGTGCTGCCGCCCGCCACGCCTGTCATGGAACCGGTGGTGGCGGTCGTAGAGCGCGAGGTGGTGGCCGAGGCCAGCATTCCGCTGTTGATCGAGCCCCCGGCCATCGAGCCGGCGGCGCCACTGGTGGAACTGCACGTGCCGGCGGCGCCTGCCGCGCCGACACCACCGGCCACGGTCGACGGGCGCCCGGAGTGGGCCGCCGAGCCATTCGAATGCCTGCTGTTCGATGTCGCCGGGCTGACCCTGGCGGTACCGCTGGTGTGCCTGGGGTCGATCTATACCCTGGCCGGTCAGGAGCTGACGCCACTGTTCGGCCAGCCGGACTGGTTCCTCGGCATCCTTACCTGCCAGGCGGGCAACCTCAAGGTACTGGATACCGCCCGCTGGGTCATGCCCGACCGCTACCGGGACGATTTTCGCCAGGGCTTGCAATACGTCATTTCGGTCCAGGGCTACGAATGGGGGCTGGCGGTACACCAGGTCAGCCGCTCGCTGCGCCTGGATCCGAGCGAGATCAAGTGGCGCAGCCAGCGCGGCCAGCGCCCCTGGTTGGCCGGCACGGTAATCGAACACATGTGCGCGCTGCTCGATGTTGCCGAGCTGGCCGAGCTGATCGCCAGTGGCGCGGTCAAGCAGATGAACACCAAACACAACTGAATCAACGCCGCTACTGCCGCGGCAACACAGAGCACACCGCCAATGGCGGATTTTGAGGGCTAGGGGAATGAAAAAGTCGTCTGCACAAGGTTCCGAAGATCCGATCCTGCAGTGGGTAACCTTCCGTCTGGACAACGAGTCCTACGGCATCAATGTCATGCAAGTGCAGGAAGTCCTGCGCTACACCGAGATCGCCCCGGTACCGGGTGCCCCCAGCTATGTGCTGGGCATCATCAACCTGCGCGGCAATGTGGTGACGGTGATCGACACCCGCCAGCGCTTCGGCCTGATGTCGAGCGAAGTCACCGACAACACCCGTATCGTCATCATCGAGGCGGACAAGCAGGTGGTCGGCATCCTCGTCGACAGCGTCGCTGAAGTGGTGTACCTGCGCCAGTCGGAGATCGAGACTGCGCCGAACGTCGGCAACGAAGAATCGGCCAAGTTCATCCAGGGCGTGTGCAACAAGAATGGCGAGCTGCTGATCCTGGTCGAGCTGGACAAGATGATGACCGAGGAAGAGTGGTCCGAGCTGGAGAACATCTGAGTTGATCTTCGAGGTTGCTGTCATCTTCCTGGCGCTGCTGTGGGCACTGAGCCTGTGGTTCTTCCTCAACTACAGCAAGCGCCAGCGCGAGCTGGCCGCCCAGCAGGCGCAGGGCGATGCGCTGCGTGACCAGCGCATCAAGGACCTCGCCAAACGCCTGGACGACTACCAGAACGGCACCGTGCGCATGGGCGAGGCGATCCATGAACTGCGTGCGGTGGTGGCGCCGCTGCCCGAGAAGCTCCAGCAACTCGAGCAGCGCGACCCCAACAGCGTCACTTTCGCCCAGGCCGCCAAGCTGGTGGGGATGGGCGCCAGCGTCGAGGAGCTGACCCAGACCTGCGGGTTGACCCAGGCCGAGGCGCAGTTGATGAGCAAGCTGCACCGCGGCGAGTGATGAACGGGGCGATGAAAGTCGCCCTGTTTTTTTGGGCTTTCAAATCACGACGACTGGCAATCATTGTTGCGCACCCTGCTCGCGATACAGGGCCATTCAATAACTGTTTGCGGTAGTCCCCCGCACTGTACGACTGATTATTTGCTCCAGGAATGATTGCCGCCGACCTGGGCGAAACGATTCAGCGGCAGCAGCGTGCGTATGGCCTCCTTGCCACGTTGCAGGTCGATGAACTGGTAGGCGTTGATCCGCGGCATGGCGTACAGATTGATGATCTGGCGCAAGGTGCGCAGCGCCGGCAAGTGGCGGTCGACCACATCGCTGAGCAAGGCTGGGCCGGTCATGCGGCTGAGGCGGTTGGCATAGCGATAGAAGTTGGCCGGGTCATCGGCCAGGCTGGGCTTGCTGTCGTAGAAGTCCGGGTTGGTCTGGAAGCGGGCATGCATTTCTTCGGAAATCGCCTCGAGGGTGGGGTTGCCAGGGTGGCTGCCGATCAGGCTGGTGTTGTAAAGGCAGTTCATGCCCATCTTTTCGTTGGACATCGGGGGCGCCAGTAGCAAGCCATCGGGTGTAGTGCTCAATTCAACCTGGTCGATGGCTTCGTTGGGGCTCTCCGCCGGTTGCCCATTGATTAGCTGCGGACGGTCCCCTTGGCTCAGCAGGGTATCGTCCACATCCATGTACAAGCCCCCTTCGTGGTGCAGCATAGGGTAGCGCAACACGTCGGATGCCGAGGCGTAGTTGCTGGCGATACCGCCATTGCCATCCAGCGCTGCATCATATTGGGCGAAGTACTTGCTCTGGCGAAATACTCTGAAGAAGGCTTGCTCTTCCAGCGGCAGAACCTGCAGCCCTGGTGCTTGCGCAGCGAGCAGCCACTGGTTTTCGGCATAGACGTCGGGGTTGGCGCGCGAAAGGAACAGGCGCAGAGAATAGTCACTGTCCTTGAGCCGTGCGGCATTCTTGCCAAGGTTGGTCAGCAGTTCAGGGTTGATGACTTTGTCGCCCACCCAGAGGCAATTGATCCTCTTCGGGATGGGGTGGCTGTCCGCGGCTTGCATCGGTACTTCCACCGGCAATGGAAGATCGATCCCCAGCGCGCGCAGGCTACGGGTGCGCATGGTGTTGGTGACTGAACGGGTGGAGGGTGCCGGCACCAGGTCCTTGCTGCCTGCCTGGGCAATGTAACCGACTGGATCGATCTCGTTGAGCTCATCCTCTTGAATGAAGACATCGCGCTCGATGTCGTAGACCACACGATTGTTGTAGCCATGGATACTCACATCGAGGTTGTCGGGATCGCCGTTGTAGAGCGGCGTTCGTACAACGGAGTCGGTGATGGCCTGATCGCCGTCCGGCAGCGGCAGGATCGAGTCTGGTGTGTGGAAATAGCGGGCACCCTCAGGGGCTGGAAAGCGGGGTGGGGTGCTCGGGCTCAATGGGTAACCGATCTGTTCGTTCAGGCGCGTTGGCGGGACGAAGCCCTCGCTTTTGAATGCGAACAGCGCCTTGGCTCCACGGGCGCCAGCGATTGCCAATGGCACGGCATTGAACAGGCCCCAGGTGATGTTCCCGACACCGGCTTCCTTCTCTTGCAGTGTCCGGCCGTTGATCGCCTGGTCGAGCCCCAGGCCCAACTGTACGACGCCGCCCAGGGCCAGCAGCGGGGCAAGGCCCGGCACCACGAGACACAACGGTGCCAGCAGGTTGAGTGTGGTGGCCAGGTAGCCGATCCAGCGGGCTTTGCTGACTTGGCTGTCGCGGGTGATGAGAAAGTCGGCATCGTCGTAACTGCGTTGGCGCTGACGCTCGGCCAGTGCCTGGAAAAGGTCGCCTTCAAGCCTTGGGTTGTATTTGCCGGGCCGATAGTCGACATAGGTCCGTGGCGGCCAGGTGCCGTCATCATTGAAGTAGCCGTGTTCGGGGGGTAATGGGTGACGGGCCGGGTAGTCGGCCAGGCCATCGAGGGCGGTTTCCAGGCCGCTGAAGTCGACGCCTTGCGGGCGGTCGGCCATTCGGAAGTACTGTTTAAAGGCGTGGCGCTTTGCCGGATCCTGGCACTGGCGGCCAACCCAGTCCTTCATAAGCGTCTTGCTGTTGAACTCCAGCAATGGCGAGCTGTTACCGGGCATGTAGAGTACGGTCAGGTCGCTGGCAGGGTCGTTCAGATACAACAGGTCGGTAGCGGCGTAGCCGTAGATGTTCAGCGTACTCCTGTGCAGCTGCCTGCTGCAGGGTAGCAACCCGGCGGCTTGCCAGATGAGCTTCCTGGCCGCCTCGCTGAGGCTGCCTTCGCCGACCTGCTTGTTACAGGCCGCTATGAAATTGAGCTTGCAGGCAAGCCTGTGGTCTTGCAGATGTTCGTTCCAGTATCGGTCTAGCTGGGTCTTGAAGGGCGTATGGAAGTCCAGGTCTTCTATGAACCTTTGGAAAGCTTCTGCGGCTATCGGCAGGTGAGTCGAGGTGTCATAGCGTTGTGGCGTGGTACGGCGGAACAAACCGTTGAACACCTCGAAGGCGGCACCGTTGTGATTGAAGGCGGGGGCTGGCAGTGTTTCCACCAGGTGTAGCGGACGATCGGGCATGGTGCCGGCCCACGGGTTGCCAAACAGGCTGCCGAACAGGTTGTTGTTGGATTCACCTTGCCAGTTGCTCAGTACCGCCTGGGGCAAACTCATGCGTTGGGTAACCGCGGCAAGGTAGCGATTCGGTCCATCGGGGCGGTAGTGCAGGGTGACGACGTCGATCTGCGCAGCGGCCAGGTCATGGCCCTGTTGTGCCAGCCATTGCTGAATTGCCCGGCTGGCTTCGAGATCCGGGCGCGGCACATGGCTCAGGTGGTCGACAACGTACTGAACGCCGGCGGCGTTGATGCGGCTTGTGGGCATTTTGTTCACCTTGCTCATTTATGGGAATGGCAAGGCTGAATGGCTTATGCACGCAGGGGGCGGTAGCTAATTATCAGTGCCGCCCGGTGGCAGTAGCGCGGCTACCGGAGTCACGTCCCGTGGTGCGCTGGGCTCATCGCTGAAGCCAGGGGGTACCTTGCCACGCAGCTGCCAGGCAAAGGCGATGATCTCGGCGATGGTCAGGTACAGCGCCTCGGGGATCTGTTCGCCCAGCTCCAGGCGCGTCAGCAGCCGTACCAGCTCGGCGTTCTCGTAGATCGGCACTTCATGCTCGCGGGCCAGGGCGAGGATGGCTTCGGCCAATTCGTCGTCGCCCTTGGCGCTCAGGGTCGGGGCCTGCTGGCCGTCGTAGCTCAGGGCGATGGCCTGGCGCGGTTGCTTGTGCTTCATGCGGTCTCATCCACCCAGCGTTGTTCGAGGCGTGTGCGTGGCCCCTGAGGCGGAGTACCCGGGTGGCATTCCAGGTCGCCCACATCCAGACCGCGGGCCAGCAGGCGATCACGCAGGGCGCCAAGCTGGCTGTCGATCAGGCGCGCGGTGCGTTCCTGTTGCGCCCAGAGCTGGCCCGACAGCCGGCCCTGGAGCAGTTGCGCCTGTACCTGCAATGGGCCCAGTGGCGCGAGGTCGAAGGCCAGCTCGACACGCCACAGGGCTTCCAGCGGTTCAGACTGTTCTCGTTCCCGCTCGGCTTGCTGTTCCGGGGTTTCCTCGCGCTGTAGCTTGACCTGCAGGGGCACGAATTCCTGGCCATGGCGTACCGGTACTTCGGTTTGCCAGGTGGTCTGCTGATTGCCGTTCTCGAGCGTGCCGCTCTGTTGCAGGCTGGACAGCGAGTGGCTTTGCAATCGGGAGATGGCGGCGGCGGCCAGGCGCAGCAATTGTTGCAGATCGCCTTCGCTTTCCAGCTTCTGCAGCAGGCGTGAGGGCAGGGGGAATGCACTGGGCAGTGGTCGCGGGCTGACCTGGCCAAGCATGCCCAGGGCGCTGCGGGCCAGGCCTGGCAGGGCCTGGGCAATGGTCGCGGTGGCCAGCGGCGGGTGTCCGGAGGTACCGGGCAGTGCCTGGGCCACCAGCTTGACCAGTTGAGCCTTGAGATCGGGCGCGATACTGCTCGCCTGCCCGCCGAGAAGCTTGGACTCGAAGAACGTTCCGCTGTTGTTGAGCGCCTGCGCCAGGCCTTTGGCGTCTCCCATCTGTCGGGCATCCGGCAGGTTGGTGAGCAGGCGCTCGGCGCTGGCGCGCAACTCGGGGGGCGCATCGGGACTGCTGGCGATTCGTTGCAGGCTGGCGAGCACGCCCGGCAGCGAAGCCTGGAGAGCCTGCTGGGTCGACAGGTGCTGGGTAACGGCCAACTGGTCCTGTCGGCCACTCAGGGGCACGAAACGCAGCGCCTGCTCCCCCTGCACCAGCGCGCTCAGCAGGCTGCCCACGGGGAGCTGTCGAGGGCTGTCAATGGCCAGGGTGGCACCTGCCTGACTGCTGTTGAGCAGGCTCACCAGTGAACGGAAGGTCGCGGGCAGGCCAGGGCCCTGCGACAAGGCCTGGCTGGTCAGAACCTTGGCCTGGAGCAAGGTGCCGACCGGCATCTGCCGGGTGTCGAGCTGGGTCAGGGTGGCGATGTTGCTGGCAGTGGCCTGTTGCACCATTACCGCCAGGCGGTTGGCCTCGGGCTGGCTGACCAGGATCTGGCTGCCGGGCGGCATGGGCTGGCTGGCAGTGGTCAGTACTTGTGTCTGGTAGCCGTTGGCCTGGGCAAGCCGCAGCAGCATCTGGAATTCCTGGCCGACCTGGCGCAGGGTGATGACCTCGGCCTTGGCGGTTTCTCCAGGCGGCAGCAGGCCGGGTTGGGCCTGCAGCAGGCGCAGCATCTCGCCGGTCATCGCAACCCGTGTCGCTTGGGCGCTTACCGCGGTTTGTGTGCTGAGACTATTGATTTCAGTCATGATTGTATACAACCTGTCGAACCAGCCCTCTTGGCAGTGCGGTGACGCGTGCAATAATGCCGCTCGCTCGCCATTGCCAGTATAACGGCAAGGGTTGATGCGACTTGAGACACAGACTGCATAAGGCGATACCGTGACCCTTCACCTCCAAGCCGCGGGCCTGGCCTGCGAGCGCGACTGGCGGCTGCTGTTCGAGCACCTGCACTTCGAACTGCACCCTGGCGACATGCTGCAGGTAGCCGGCCCCAATGGCAGCGGCAAGACCAGCCTGTTGCGCCTGCTGGCCGGGCTCATGCAACCCACCGCCGGGCAGATCCTGCTGGGGGGCCAGCCGTTGGCCGAACAACGCCATGCCCTGGCCAGCATCCTGCTGTGGATCGGCCATGCCGCCGGGATCAAGGACCTGCTCAGCGCCGAAGAGAACCTTGCCTGGCTCTGCGCGTTGCACCGCCCGGCCAGCCGCGAGGCGATCTGGAAGGCGCTGGAGGCCGTCGGCCTGCGCGGTTTCGAGGACGTGCCCTGTCATACCTTGTCTGCCGGCCAGCAGCGCCGTGTGGCCCTGGCCCGGCTGTACCTGGACAGCCCGCCGCTGTGGATCCTCGACGAACCGTTCACTGCCCTCGACAAGCAGGGCGTGGCGCAACTGGAAGCGCACCTTGCAGCACACTGCGAGCAGGGTGGTACCGTGGTGCTGACCACCCACCACACGCTCGAACGCAAGCCATCCGGTTATCGCGAGCTGAACCTGGGGCAATGGGCGGCATGAGCGTATTCCTTCTGCTGTTGCGCCGTGAGGCGCGGCTATTGTTCCGCCGCCCGGCGGAGCTGGCCAACCCGCTGGTGTTCTTCGCCATCGTTGTCGCCCTGTTCCCGCTGGCGGTAGGGCCCGAGACACAATTGTTGCAAACCTTGTCGCCGGGGCTAGTCTGGGTCGCGGCCTTGCTGGCGGTATTGTTGTCGCTGGACGGGTTGTTTCGCAGTGATTTCGAGGACGGCTCGCTCGAGCAGTGGGTGCTTTCGCCGCATCCACTGGCCATGTTGGTGCTGGCCAAGGTGCTGGCGCACTGGATCTTTTCCGGATTGGCGCTGGTATTGTTGGCACCATTGCTGGCGCTGATGCTGGGCCTGCCGCCCAGTTGCCTGCCGGTGCTGCTCGCCTCCTTGCTGCTGGGCACCCCGGTGCTGAGCCTTCTGGGCGCGGTGGGCGCGGCGCTGACGGTCGGTCTCAAGCGCGGTGGCCTGCTGCTGGCGTTGCTGATTCTGCCGTTGTATATCCCTGTATTGATCCTGGGCAGTGGTGCGTTGCAGGCGGCATTGCAGAATATGCCCGCCACCGGCCATCTGCTCTGGCTCGCCAGCCTGACGGCCCTGGCGGTGACACTGGCACCCTTTGCGATCGCGGCCGGTCTGAAAATCAGCGTCGGCGAATAACGAGTGCCGGGCATTGCAGCCCGGCCAATACCCTGGATGTACCCTGATGAAAATAAGCTGGACGTGGTTCCACAAGCTGGGTTCCCCCAAATGGTTCTATGCCATCAGCGGCCGCATGCTGCCATGGCTGACCGTTTGCGCCATCGTGCTAATGCTGGTCGGCATCACCTGGGGCCTGGCCTTCGCCCCCCAGGACTACCAGCAGGGCAACAGTTTCCGCATCATCTATATCCACGTGCCGACGGCCATGCTTGCCCAGTCGTGCTACGTGATGCTTGCGGTGGCGGGCGTGGTGGGGCTGGTGTGGAAGATGAAACTGGCCGACGTCGCGCTGCAGTGCGCGGCGCCCATCGGCGCCTGGATGACCGCAGTGGCGCTGGTCACCGGGGCGATCTGGGGCAAGCCCACCTGGGGCAGTTGGTGGGTCTGGGACGCGCGCCTGACATCCATGCTTATCCTGCTGTTCCTGTACTTCGGCATCATCGCCCTGGGCCAGGCCATCAGCAACCGCGACAGCGCGGCCAAGGCCTGTGCGGTACTGGCGATCGTCGGTGTGATCAACATCCCGATCATCAAGTACTCGGTGGAGTGGTGGAATACCCTGCACCAGGGCGCCACCTTCACCCTCACCGAAAAGCCGGCAATGCCGGTGGAAATGTGGGCGCCGCTGCTGATCACCGCGTTGGGCTTCTATTGCTTCTTCGGCGCCGTGCTGTTGCTGCGCATGCGTCTGGAAGTGCTCAAGCGCGAAGCGCGGGCCAGTTGGGTCAAGGATGAAGTGCTGAGCCAGCTTGGACGGGAGGCGGCACGATGAGCTTTGCCTCCTTCAGTGATTTCCTCGCCATGGGCCACCATGGCCTGTACGTATGGTCGGCCTACGGGATCTGCCTGGCGGTGCTGGCGCTGAATGTCGCCGCGCCTCTGCTGGCCCGTCGCCGCTACCTGCAAGAAGAGGCGCGTCGTCTGCGCCGGGAGAACAAACCGTGAATCCGCAGCGCAAGAAACGCCTGTTCATCATCCTCGGCCTGCTGGCCGGTGTCGGCGTCGCCGTGGGCTTTGCCCTGAGTGCGCTGCAGCAGAACATCAACCTGTTCTACACCCCGACGCAGATCGCCAACGGCGAGGCGCCCCTGGACACCCGCATCCGCGCTGGTGGCATGGTCGAGAAAGGCTCGGTGCAGCGCTCGGCCGATTCGCTCGACGTACGCTTCGTGGTCACCGACTACAGCAAGTCGGTACCGATCACCTACCGCGGCATCCTCCCTGACCTGTTCCGCGAAGGGCAGGGCATCGTCGCCCTCGGCAAGCTCAATGCCGACGGCGTGGTGGTAGCCGATGAGGTACTGGCCAAGCACGACGAGAAATACATGCCGCCGGAAGTCACCAAGGCCCTGAAGGAAAGCGGCCAGGCTGCCAGCGATGCGGGAGCCAAGCCATGAACGCGGCCCTGGTGATCCCCGAACTGGGCCAGCTGGCGATGATCCTGGCCATCTGCTTCGCCGCCGTGCAGGCCAGCGTGCCGCTGCTCGGCGCCTGGCGCGGCGACAGCCTGTGGATGGGCCTGGCGCGGCCGGCGGCCTGGGGGCAGTTCGCCTTCCTGGCTTTCGCCTTCGCCTGCCTTACCCACGCCTTCATGACCGACAACTTCTCGGTCGCCTATGTGGCCAGCAACTCCAACAGCGCCTTGCCCTGGTACTACAAGTTCAGTGCCGTGTGGGGCGCGCACGAAGGCTCGCTGCTGCTATGGGCGCTGATCCTCGGCGGCTGGACCTTCGCCGTGTCGATCTTCTCGCGCCAGCTGCCCCAGGTGATGCTGGCCCGGGTGCTGGCGGTCATGGGCATGATCAGCGTGGGCTTCCTGAGTTTCCTGATCATCACTTCCAATCCGTTCCAGCGCCTGCTGCCGCAGGTACCGGGCGACGGTCGCGACCTCAACCCGCTGCTGCAGGACTTCGGCCTGATCGTCCACCCACCGATGCTGTACATGGGTTATGTGGGCTTTTCGGTGGCCTTCGCCTTCGCCATCGCCGCCTTGCTCGGCGGGCGCCTGGACGCGGCCTGGGCGCGCTGGTCGCGGCCCTGGACTATCGTCGCCTGGGCTTTCCTGGGCGTCGGCATCACCCTCGGCTCGTGGTGGGCCTACTACGAACTGGGCTGGGGCGGCTGGTGGTTCTGGGACCCGGTCGAAAACGCCTCGTTCATGCCTTGGCTGGTGGGCACGGCGCTGATCCACTCGCTGGCGGTCACCGAGAAGCGCGGGGTGTTCAAGAGCTGGACCGTGCTGCTGGCCATCGCCGCGTTCTCCCTGAGTCTGCTGGGTACATTCCTGGTGCGCTCCGGTGTACTGACCTCGGTGCACGCGTTCGCCGCCGACCCTTCGCGCGGCATCTTCATCCTGTTCTTCCTGTTGTTCGTGGTCGGCGGCTCGCTGACCCTGTTCGCCCTGCGCGCCCCGGTAGTCAAGAGCCAGGTGGGTTTTGCGCTGTGGTCCCGTGAAACCTTGCTGCTGGCCAACAACCTGGTGCTGGTGGTGGCGGCGTCGATGATCCTGCTCGGCACGCTGTACCCGCTGGTGCTCGATGCCCTGACCGGGGCCAAGCTGTCGGTCGGCCCGCCGTACTTCGACGCCTTGTTCCTGCCGCTGATGGCGCTGCTGATGGTGGTGCTGGGTATCGGTGTGGTGGTGCGCTGGAAGGATACCCCCGGCAAGTGGCTGGCCGGCATGTTGACCCCGGTGCTGGTTGGCAGCGTGGTGCTGGCGCCGGTCGCCGGGCTGATCGTCGATGATTTCGACTGGCCGGCCCTCAGCGTGTTCGCCCTGGCCGCCTGGGTAGTCCTGAGCGGCGTGCGCGACATTCTCGACAAGACCCGTCACAAGGGCCTGGTCAAAGGCCTTGGTGCGCTCAACCGCAGCTACTGGGGCATGCACCTGGCGCACCTGGGGCTGGTGGTCTGTGCCCTGGGCGTGGTGTTGTCGAGCAATAACAGCGCCGAGCGCGACCTGCGCATGGCGCCGGGCGAGACCGTCGAGCTGGGCGGTTACCACTTCCTGTTCGAGGGCGCCAAACACTTTGAAGGCCCGAACTTCATTTCTGACAAGGGCACTATCCGCGTCTCGCGCAATGGCCGCGAGGTGTCCGTGCTGCACCCGGAAAAACGCCTGTACACCGTGCAGCAGTCGATGATGACCGAGGCCGGCATCGACGCCGGTTTCACCCGCGACCTGTATGTCGCCTTGGGCGAACCGCTGGAAAACGGCGCCTGGGCAGTGCGGGTGCATATCAAACCCTATGTCCGCTGGATCTGGCTGGGCGGTCTTCTGACCGGCCTGGGCGGCTTGCTGGCGGCCCTCGACCGGCGCTACCGCGTCAAGGTCAAGACCCGGGTGCGTGAGGCCCTGGGCGTGTCTGGAGCAACTGCATGAAGCGTTGGATCATGGTCGTGCCACTGGCGGTGTTCCTGCTGGTGGCGGTCTTTCTCTACAAGGGGTTGTTCCTCAAGCCCGACGAACTGCCTTCGGCAATGATCGGCAAGCCATTCCCGGCATTCTCCCTGGCGTCGGTGCAGGATGACCGCACCCTGACCCAGGCCGACCTGCTCGGGCGTCCGGCGCTGGTCAACGTGTGGGGTACCTGGTGCCCGTCCTGCAAGGTCGAGCACCCCTACCTGAACCAGCTGGCCGAGCAGGGCGTGGTAATCCACGGGGTCAACTACAAGGACGACAACGCCGCCGCGCTGAAGTGGCTGGCCGAGTTCCACAACCCTTACCAGCTGAACATCGCCGACCAGCAAGGCACACTGGGCCTGGACCTGGGTGTGTATGGCGCGCCGGAAACCTTCCTGATCGACGCCAAGGGCATCATCCGCTACAAGCATGTCGGTGTGGTCGATGCCACGGTATGGCGCGAGCAGTTGGCGCCGCTGTACCAGGGCCTGGTCGACGAGGGCAGGCCATGAGGCGCTGGCTTGCGGCGGCCGTGCTCGGCCTGAGCCTGGCCGGGGTGGCCAAGGCCGCCATCGACACCTATCAGTTCCGCGACGAAGCCGAGCGCGAGCGCTACCAGCAACTGACCAAGGAACTGCGCTGCCCCAAGTGCCAGAACCAGGACATCGCCGACTCCAACGCACCGATCGCCGCCGACCTGCGCCGCGAGATCTTCCGCATGCTGGGCGAAGGCAAGAACAACCAGCAGATTGTCGATTTCATGGTCGATCGCTACGGCGACTTCGTGCGCTACAAGCCGGCGCTCAGCGGGCGCACCTGGTTGCTGTGGTTCGGCCCGGGTATCCTCCTGGCCAGTGGTTTCGTGGTGTTGGCGGTGATCGTCCGCCGTCGCCGCGGGCAGGCTGTGGCCGGCAACACCGAACTGTCCGCCGACGAACGCGAACGTCTGGCCAAACTGCTGGATAAAGAACGTACCCATGACTGAATTCTGGCTTAGCGCGGGCCTGCTGCTGCTCGCCGCCCTGGCTTTCCTGCTGTTGCCGATCCTGCGTGGCCACCGCCGCCAGCAGGCCGAACAAGACCGTACCGCACTCAATGTGGCGCTCTACGAGGAGCGGGTCGCCGAGCTGGCTGCCCAGCAGGCGGCCGGGGTGCTCGATGATCGACAGCTGGCCACGGGACGTGACGAAGCCGCCCGCGAGCTGCTGGCCGACACCGAACGCGACGAGGCCGTGCGCCAGGGCCGCCTGGGCAAGGCCATCCCGCTGCTGGCGGCGGTGCTGGTGCCGGCGATGGCCCTGGGGCTCTACCTGCACTTCGGCGCAGCCGACAAGGTCGAGCTGACCCAGGAGTTCGCCAGTGCGCCGCAGTCGATGACTGAAATGACCACGCGCCTGGAGCGCGCAGTGCAGGCCCAGCCGGACTCGGCCGAGGGCCTGTACTTCCTTGGTCGAGCGTACATGGCCGAGCAGCGGCCGGCTGATGCGGCCAAGGCCTTCGAGCGTGCCGTGGCCCTTGCCGGGCGCCAACCCGAACTGCTCGGGCAATGGGCCCAGGCGCTGTACTTTGCCGCCGACAAACAGTGGTCGGCGCAACTGCAGGCGCTCACCGATGAAGCGCTGCAAGCCGACCCGCGGGAAGTTACCAGCCTTGGCCTGCGTGGCATCGCTGCATTCGAGGGCGAACGCTTCCAGGAAGCCATCGACTACTGGCAGCGCCTGTTGGCGCAATTGCCGGAGGGCGATGCCTCTCGTGCCGCGCTGCAGGGTGGCATCGATCGTGCCGCCGACAGGCTCAAGGCCGGCGGTGGCAAGGTCGCCGAGGCTGCGCGCCTGAAAGTACGGGTCGAGCTGGGCGCGGCGCTCAAGGACAAGGTGCGCCCGGATGACACCGTGTTCATCTTCGCCCGCGCCAGCAATGGCCCGCCCATGCCGCTGGCGGCCAAGCGGGTGACGGTGGCGCAGTTGCCGATCGAAGTGGAGCTGTCGGATGCCGACGCGATGATGCCGCAGATGAAACTGTCGGACTTCACCGAAGTCCAACTGGTTGCCCGAGTCTCGCGCGCAGGCGTGCCGACCCGCGGCGAGTGGAAGGGCCAGAGTGCGCCACTGGCCACCACCACCCAGGCCACCCAGCACCTGACCATCGACAGCCCCGATCCGTAAGAGAGCAACCGTCATGAACAGCACCGTCCGCCTGACCCTGATCACCCTGGCCCTGGGTCTTTCCGCGTGTACGGTGCACCAGCCGGGGGAGCGTGAACCGCTGCCGCCTATCGAGACCACGCCGCCACCGCACCAGGGGCCGGTGGTCAAGCCACTGCCAGGTGGCCAGCCGGGTACCCAGCCGAGCAAGCCGGCGGCGATTCCCAAGCCCATGCCACGCACTTCTGCCAGCTTCGCGCCGCCGCCCGGTGGCGCCAGCCATTGGGACCCGAAGCTGGGGGTCTATGTGCTGGAGAAACAACCCAACACCTTCTACCGTCAGCGCACCTATTATCGCTGGAACAATGGCTGGAGCTGGTCGCTCAGCCCTAGCGGGCCTTGGCAGGAAACCGACAGCAGTGGCGTGCCGGGCGGCCTGGGCAGGGCGTTTGCGCAATAATTGCCGGTGGCCTGATCGCGGGGCAAGCTCGCTCCCACGGGAGGCCATCGTTTCGGGCTGGCGTGGGAGCGGGCTTGCCCCGCGACAGGGCCGGCGGCGCCAACAGCTGGCATAATCCCCCTTCGCATACAACCGGAGGGTGGCATGAGCAAGACAGTCCTGGTGCTGGTGGAAACCGTCGATGACTACCTGCCGCTATTGGAACAGGCCGGCTACCGGCTGATTCGCGCATCGTCACCGCAGATGCGCGCCGACGCCATCGCCCGCCATGCCGGCGAGATCGACGCCGTGCTCACCCGCGGTCCGCTGGGCCTCACGGCCGACGAAATTGCCACGTTGACCCAACTCAAGATCATCTGCGTGATCGGTGCCGGCTACGAGCAGGTCGACCTCGAGGCCGCCGCAGCGCGCGGTATTACCGTTACCAATGGCGCTGGGGCAAACGCCGGTCCCGTCGCCGACCACGCCATGGCGCTGCTGCTGGCGCTGTTGCGCGATATCCCGCGTGCCGATGCCAGTACCCGGCGCGGCGAATGGAACCGGGTGATCAGCCCCTCGGTCAGCGGCAAGCGCCTGGGCATCATCGGCCTGGGCGCGGTCGGCCAGGCCATCGCCCGCCGTGCGAGCCAGGGCTTCGACATGAATGTCAGCTACCACAGCCGCGCACCCCGCCAGGACCAACCGTACACCTGGTACGACAGCCCGTTGCACCTGGCCGATGCCGTGGACATCCTGGTGGTCGCCACGCCCGGCGGCGCTGCTACTCGGCATCTGGTCGATGCCCCGGTGCTGGCGGCCCTGGGCGCCGAGGGCTACCTGGTCAATATCGCCCGGGCCAGCGTCGTGGATACCACGGCGTTGGTCACGGCCCTTGAACAGGGCGTGATCGCGGGGGCCGCGCTGGATGTGTTCGACGACGAGCCGGCAGTGCCCGCTGTGCTGAAGGCGCTGGGCAACACGGTGCTGACCCCGCATGTGGCCGGGCAGTCGCCGGAAGCGGCGCGCGACACCGTGACCCTGGTGCTGCGCAACCTGCAGGCGTTCTTTGCCGGCGAGCCGGTGCTGACCCCGGTTCGCGGTTGAATCCTTTTCGAGTCCGCCCGGCACTGCGCCGGGCTTGAGGAGCCCTTGCATGCAACTAGAGATCTTCCAGGTCGATGCCTTTTCGTCCACGCCTTTCGGCGGCAACCCTGCGGCGGTGATTCCCCTGCAGCAGTGGTTGGCCGACGACGTTCTGCAGCGCATCGCCGAAGAGAACAACCTGTCCGAAACGGCTTACTTCGTGCGAAATGGCGAAGCGTTCGACCTGCGCTGGTTCACCCCGGCGGTGGAAGTCGATCTGTGCGGTCATGCGACATTGGCCGCGGCCTGGGTGCTGTTCGAGCAACTGGGGGAGCAGGCCGAGGTGCTGCGCTTCAATACCCGCAGCGGGGAGTTGCGGGTGAGCCGCAATGCCGATGGTCTGCTGGCGATGGATTTCCCGGCCAAGCAGCCGGTTGCCGTCGAGATTGCGCCGGGGTTGCTCGAGGCGTTGGGGTTGAGCGAGGCCCGGGCGTTGTATCGGACGGACGATTATGTGTTGGTGATTGACGATGCTTCGCTGATCGAAGGGCTCAAGCCGGATTTCGTGGCGTTGTCGTCATTCGATGTGCGGGGGATTGCAGTGACGGCGGCGGGGCGTGGGTTCGATTTCGTCACGCGGTGGTTCGGGCCGAGGGTGGGCGTCAATGAAGATCCGGTAACCGGGTCGGCCCACACTTCCCTGGCGCCTTATTGGGCTGAGCGGCTGGGCAAAAACAGCTTGCGCTGTGAGCAGGGTGGGGTGCGCAAGGGGCAGTTGCAGTGTGATGTGCCGGGCAATGGGCGAGTGATCATCAGTGGGCGGGGGGCGCTGTATCTGCGGGGTGTGATTTTTATTTGAGTGCCGCTGGCGGGCGGCCAATCGGCCTCCCGCTTTTTCCGTGAATTGGCCGTTTGCCCATGGTGACGCCGGGCTTAACCTGCAGGCAGATCCCTACAGGAGAAGCCCCATGCGATCTGTCCATTTCCCCGCGGCCCTGCTGACGCTCGGCCTGCTCGCCCCACTATCGCTGGCCTGGGCCCATGGCGAAAAGCCTGATCAGGTCAGAATCCTCCAGGAGCAGCTCCCCACCAATGCCCCCGGCAACAAAGCCGTGATGCTCACGGTGAGCTATGCCCCTGGCGAGGCATCGTCCGGCCACTGGCATCCGGGTGCGGTCATGGCCTATGTGCTGGAAGGGGCGGTGACATCCAAGCTCAATGACGAACCGGAGAAGACCTACAAGGCCGGCGAATTCTGGTACGAGGCCCCGGGGACGGTGCACAGCGTCTCACGCAATGCCAGTAAAAGCGCGCCAGCCAAGCTGCTTGTGTGGAGCCTGGTGGAGGAGGGCAAGCCGGTGACCGAGCCGTTGCCAAAGCGCTGAATCGCAGGCAATAAAAAACCTCCAGTGCTTGCGCATCTGGAGGTTTTCAGTGTTTGGCTCCGCGACCTGGACTCGAACCAGGGACCCAATGATTAACAGTCATTTGCTCTACCGACTGAGCTATCGCGGAATCTGCGCGTATCTTACTGCGTGTCTTGGGGAAGTCAAGCTTCCCCTAGACAATCAAGCAGTTACAGCACTTCCACGATGGCCTTGGTGACCACGTGGATGTTGCTCTGGTTCAGCGCGGCGACCGCGATGCGGCCAGTGTCCAGCGCGTAGATGCCGAACTCGTTCTTCAGGCGTGCCACTTGTTCAACGGTCAGGCCCGAGTAGGAGAACATGCCGCACTGGCGGCCGACAAAGCTGAAGTCACGCTTGGCGCCGTACTCGGCCAGCAGCTCGACCATCTGCTTGCGCATGCCGTGGATACGCTCGCGCATCTCGGCCAGCTCGGTTTCCCACATCTGGCGCAACTCGGGGCTGTTGAGCACCGCGGCGACGATGCTGGCGCCGTGGGTGGGCGGGTTGGAGTAGGTGGTGCGGATAACCCGCTTGACCTGCGACAGCACGCGGGTGCTCTCGTCCTTCGAGGCGGTGACGATCGACAGTGCACCAACACGCTCGCCGTACAGCGAGAACGACTTGGAGAACGAGCTGGAGACGAAGAACTCCAGGCCCGATTCGGCGAACAGGCGCACGGCGAAGGCGTCTTCGTCGATGCCGGCACCGAAGCCTTGGTAGGCCATGTCGAGGAACGGGATGTGGCCTTTGGCCTTGACCACTTCCAGCACGTTCTTCCAGTCGTCCAGCGACAGGTCGACGCCGGTCGGGTTGTGGCAGCAGGCGTGCAGCACGATGACCGAGCCCGATGGCAGGCTGTTCAGGTCTTCGAGCATGCCGGCGCGGTTGACGTCCTGGCTGGCGGCATCGTAGTAGCGGTAGGTCTGTACCGGGAAACCGGCGCTCTCGAACAGGGCGCGGTGGTTTTCCCAGCTCGGGTCGCTGATGGCGACCACGGCACCCGGCTGCAGGCGCTTGAGGAAATCGGCGCCGATCTTCAGCGCGCCGGTACCGCCGACAGCCTGCACGGTGACCACGCGGCCTGCGGCCAGCAACGGCGATTCGGCGCCGAAGATCAGCTTCTGCACGGCCTGGTCGTACTGGGCGATGCCGTCGATCGGCAGATAGCCGCGGGAGGCGTGCTGGGCGGCACGGGCGGTCTCGGCTGCGATCACCGCGCGCAGCAGCGGGATGCGGCCTTCCTCATTGCAGTAGACGCCCACGCCCAGGTTCACCTTGTCGGTGCGTGGATCGGCGTTGAATGCTTCGTTGAGGCCCAGGATAGGGTCGCGGGGTGCCAGCTCGACAGCGGAAAACAGGCTCATTGTTACCTTGGCTCTGATAGGAGAGTGATAGGGTCGCCACGCTCCAGCCGAAGGCACTGAAGCGGTGCACAAACGGGGAGTCAGTATAGTGATACCCACCGGTCACTGCGACAGTCTGGCGCAGCTTTTCCGGCTGTTTGCGCAAATATTTTTCGACCATTGGTCGAATTGCCCGGTCCATTGCCTTGAAGGGGCGAGGGTCGCACTTGAATCTGGCGCCCCGGGGGCGCATTTGGGTATAGACTACTGGCTAAATTTACAGTTGCCGCGACATCCACGAGGTCCGTCATGTCCGAGTTCCAGCTCGTCACCCGCTTCCAGCCGGCCGGCGATCAGCCCGAGGCCATCCGCCAGATGGTCGAGGGCATCGACGCCGGCCTTTCGCACCAGACCCTGCTCGGGGTGACCGGCTCGGGCAAGACCTTCAGTATCGCCAACGTCATCCAGCAGGTGCAGCGCCCAACCATGGTGCTGGCGCCGAACAAGACCCTGGCCGCCCAGCTCTACGGCGAGTTCAAGGCATTCTTCCCGAACAACGCCGTCGAATACTTCGTCTCCTATTACGACTACTACCAGCCGGAAGCCTATGTGCCGTCGTCGGACACCTTCATCGAGAAGGACGCCTCGATCAACGACCATATCGAACAGATGCGCCTGTCGGCGACCAAGGCGCTGCTGGAGCGGCGCGACGCGATCATCGTCACCACCGTATCGTGCATCTACGGCCTGGGCAGCCCCGAGACGTACCTGAAGATGGTCCTGCACGTCGACCGTGGCGACAAGCTCGACCAGCGCGCTCTGCTGCGGCGCCTGGCCGATCTGCAATACACCCGCAACGAGATGGATTTCGCCCGCGCCACCTTCCGCGTGCGCGGCGACGTGATCGACATCTTCCCGGCCGAATCGGACCTGGAGGCTATCCGTATCGAGTTGTTCGATGACGAAGTGGAGAACATCGCCGCCTTCGACCCGCTCACCGGCGAGGTCATCCGCAAGCTGCCGCGGTTCACCTTCTACCCCAAGAGCCACTACGTGACCCCACGGGAAACCCTGGTCGAGGCGGTGGACGGCATCAAGGAAGAACTCAAGCAGCGCCTTGAGTACTTGAACTCGAGCAACAAGCTGGTCGAGGCGCAGCGCCTGGAGCAGCGCACCCGTTTCGATCTGGAGATGATCCTCGAGCTGGGCTACTGCAACGGCATCGAGAACTACTCGCGCTACCTCTCCGGCCGCCCGGCCGGCGCGCCGCCGCCCACGCTCTACGACTACCTGCCGGATGACGCGCTGCTGGTGATCGACGAATCCCACGTCAGCGTTCCGCAGGTCGGCGCCATGTACAAGGGCGACCGTTCGCGCAAGGAAACCCTGGTGGAGTACGGCTTCCGCCTGCCGTCGGCACTGGACAACCGGCCCATGCGTTTCGATGAGTGGGAGGCGGTCAGCCCGCAGACCATCTTCGTCTCGGCTACCCCCGGACCCTACGAGGCCGAGCACGCCGGGCGGGTGGTGGAGCAGGTGGTGCGGCCGACCGGCCTGGTCGACCCGCAGGTCGAGGTGCGCCCGGCCCTGACCCAGGTCGACGACCTGCTGTCGGAGATCGGCAAGCGCGTCGCCCTGGGCGAGCGGGTGCTGGCCACCACGCTGACCAAGCGCATGGCCGAGGACCTCACCGACTACCTGGCCGACCACGATGTGCGGGTGCGCTACCTGCACTCGGACATCGACACCGTCGAACGGGTCGAGATCATCCGCGACCTGCGCCTGGGGGCTTTCGACGTGCTGGTGGGGATCAACCTGCTGCGCGAGGGCCTGGACATGCCCGAGGTGTCGCTGGTGGCGATCCTCGACGCCGACAAGGAAGGTTTCCTGCGCTCGGAGCGCTCGCTGATCCAGACCATCGGCCGCGCTGCGCGTAACCTCAACGGCAGGGCGATTCTCTACGCCGACAACATCACCGGCTCCATGCAGCGCGCCATCGACGAGACCGAGCGACGCCGCGAGAAGCAGGTCGCCTTCAACCAGGCCAACGGCATCGTGCCCAAGGGCGTGGTCAAGGACATCACCGACATCCTTGAAGGCGCCACCGTGCCCGGAGCCCGCAGCAAGAAGCGCAAGGGCATGGCCAAGGCGGCGGAAGAGGCCGGGCGCTACGAGGTCGAGCTGCAGACCCCGGCACAGATCACCAAGCGCATCAAGCAACTGGAAGAGAAGATGTTCCAGTTTGCCCGCGACCTGGAGTTCGAGGCGGCGGCGCAATTGCGCGACGAGATCGGACAGTTGCGCGAACGCTTGCTGGCCAGTTGATGGATCAGGGTGTTATCTCTGTGGGAGACAGGGGCCGCTTCGCAGCCCATTCGCCGGCAAGCCGGCTCCCACAGGGTTTGCGCAAGTTTGGGTAAATACCTTGAAATCGACGCGGTCGGTGTGGGAGCCGGCTTGCCGGCGATGGGGCGGGTAGCGCCCCCTCAATGTGCTTCCCCGGCCTTCAACCCCTGTGGCAGCTTGCGCGTCAACAGCACTGCCAGCATGCTCACCACCAGGCCGACGCCGACAAAGTGGAAGGCATCGTTGTAGGCCATGATCAAGGCCTGCTGGTGGGTGATCTCGGACAGTTTGCCCAGTGCCGCATTGTCGCTGCCCAGGCGTTCGGCCAGTTGCGCCAGGCGTTCGGCGACCTGCGGATTGTTCGGCACCACCGCCTCGCGCAAATAGTCGAAGTACACCTTGGTCCGCGCATCCAGTAGCGTCGCCAGCAGGGCGATGCCGATGGCGCCTCCCAGGTTGCGCAGGATATTGAACAGGCTCGAAGCCGACCCTGCGTCCTGCGGCTGGATGTAGGCGGTGGCGATCAGCGAGATGGTCACCATGATCATCGGCTGGCCGAGGGCGCGGATCACCTGGATCTGGTTGAACTGCGGGCCGGCAAAATCCGGGTTGAGCACGCCGGAGCCGAAACTGGCCGCGCCGAACAGGCAGAAGCCCAGGGCGCACAGCACCTTCGGCGGGATCACCTTCATCAGTTGCGGTACCAGCGGGATCAGGAACAGCTGCGGTACGCCCATCCACATGATCACCTTGCCGATCTGCAGGGCGTTATAGCCCTGCACCTGCGCCAGGTAGAGCGGCAGCAGGTAGATCGAGCCATATAGGCCGACACCCATGCCCAGGCTGGCGATGCTCGACAGGCCGAAGTTGCGGTTGCCGAGGATGCGCAGGTTGATCAACGGGTGCGGCCGGGAGAACTGCAGGATCACGAACAGGATCAGGGCGAGCAGGGCGACGGTGCCCAGGCTGACGATCAGGCCCGACTCCAGCCAGTCCTTGCGATGGCCTTCCTCGAGAAACACCTGCAGGCAACCCAGGCCCAGGCCGAGGGTGACGATGCCGGCGTAGTCGGTGCTCTTGAGCAGCTCCCAGTGGGCTTCCTTCTTCTCCAGCCCGTAGAGCAGCCCGGCGATCATCAGCAGCCCCGGCGGGATGTTGATGTAGAAGATGTATTCCCAGCCCCAGTTCTCGGTCAGCCAGCCGCCCAGGGCCGGGCCGATGGACGGGGCGAAGGTGGCGGTCATGGCGAACATGGCCATGCCCTTGGCGCGGTGGTGCTCGGGCAGTTTGATGAGCGTCAGGGTGAAGGCCAGCGGGATCAGCGCGCCGCCGGTGAAGCCCTGCAGGGCGCGGAACACGATCATGCTCTCTAGGTTCCAGGCCATCGAGCACAGCAGTGACGACAGCAGAAAGCCCAGCGACACCCACACCGCCAGGCGTCGGGCCGAGAGCAGCTGCACCAACCAGGCGGTCAGCGGGATCATGATGATCTCGGCCACCAAGTAGGAGGTGGAGATCCACGAGCCTTCCTCCAGGGTCGCCGACAGCGCGCCCTGGATGTCCTTGAGCGAGGAGTTGGTGATCTGGATGTCCAGCACCGCCATGAAGGCGCCGAGCATCACGCTCATCACCGCGATCCAGTCGCGCCGGGTCGGCTCGGCGGTGGGGCGCAGCAGCGCGTCACCGGCCATGCTGGTCGTCGTCTTCGCCACGCAGGTCGACGGTGACGGTAACCGACATGCCTGGACGGATGCGACCGTGCAGGGGGTTGTCCGCGGCGAAGGTCAGCTTGACCGGAAGGCGCTGTACGACCTTGGTGAAGTTGCCGGTGGCGTTGTCCGGCGGCAGCAGGCTGAACTGCGCGCCGGAGGCGGCGAACAGGCTGTCGATACGGCCTTCGACCGGTGTATCGGGGTAGCTGTCGAACACCAGCTCGGCGCGTTGCCCGGGGTGCATCCTGCCGATCTGGGTTTCCTTGAAGTTGGCCTGTACCCAGATGTCTTCGTCGGGGACGATAGACAGCAGGTAGGCGCCGGCCTGCACCACCTGGCCGTTGCGTGCGTTGCGCTGGCCGATGGTGCCGCTGATCGGCGCGTGGATCGCGCAGCGGGTCAGGTTCAGCTCGGCCTGGGCCAGGTCGGCGTGGGCATTGGCGATCTGCGCGTCGAGGCGCTTGAGTTCGGCGGCCAGGGCGTCGACCTGTTGGCGCTGGCCCTTGAGGTCGGCCTGGGCCTTGTCCACCTGGGAGCGGGCGACATGGCTTTCGGCCGACAGGGTTGTCACTCGCTCTTCGGAGACGAACCCAGGTTTGCGCAGGGCCTGGGCGCGGTTGAGGTCCAGTTGCGAGCGGTCGAGGGTGGCCTGGTTGGCGGCAACCTGGGCCTGGCCCGCCGCGATCAGGCTGCCTTGCTGGGTCAGGCGGCTGCGCGCCTGGGCGAGTTCGGCTTCCCGGCTGGCCAGGGCGGCGCGAGCACGCTCGACGGCCAGCTCGAAGTCGGCGGCCTCCAGGCGCACCAGCACGTCGCCTTTGCTCACGTGCTGGTTGTCCTCGACGCGCACCTCGTCGATACGCGCCCCCAGCTGGCTGGAGATACGCGTGATCTCGCCCTGCACATAGGCGTTGTCGGTGCTCTCGTAGAAGCGTCCCTTGAAGTACCAGTGGGCCAGGAAGGCGAGGCCGACCAGCAGCACCAGGGTGATGAAGACCAGCAAGCGACGTTTCAGTGGGCTAGGCATGGGGGCATTCATTGCAAAAGTGTAAGTAAATTTAACAGCGGCCGATGGCAAGGTCACAAGTGACGATAGCGCCATTGCTGGAGCCCGATGCCCGCTCCCTGCTAACATCGCGCCTTTGTTTCTCTTCGTTCGAGACTCTCAATGACCACCGTTCGCACGCGTATTGCGCCATCGCCCACCGGCGACCCCCATGTCGGCACCGCCTACATCGCCCTGTTCAACTACTGCTTCGCCAAGCAGCATGGCGGTGAGTTCATCCTGCGTATCGAAGACACCGACCAGTTGCGCTCCACCCGTGAGTCGGAGCAGCAGATCTTCGACGCACTGCGCTGGCTCGGCATCGAATGGAACGAAGGCCCGGACGTCGGCGGCCCGCATGGCCCGTACCGGCAGAGCGAGCGCGGCGAGATCTACGCCAGATATGCCAAGGAGCTGGTCGATGCAGGCCATGCCTTCTACTGCTTCTGCACCGCCGAAGAGCTGGAGCAGATGCGTGCCGAGCAGATGGCTCGCGGCGAAACCCCGCGCTATGACGGCCGCGCGCTGCTGCTGAGCGACGAGGAAGTGCAGCGCCGTCTGGCCGCTGGCGAGCCCCACGTGATTCGCATGAAGGTGCCGAGCGAAGGCATCTGCGTGGTCCCGGACATGCTGCGTGGCGATGTCGAGATTCCATGGGATCGCATGGACATGCAGGTGCTGATGAAGAACGACGGCCTGCCGACGTACTTCCTGGCCAATGTGGTCGACGACCACCTGATGGGCATCACCCATGTGCTGCGTGGTGAAGAGTGGCTGCCATCGGCGCCCAAGCTGATCAAGCTGTACGAGTACTTCGGCTGGGAGCAGCCCAAGCTGTGCTACATGCCGCTGCTGCGCAACCCGGACAAGAGCAAGCTGTCCAAGCGCAAGAACCCGACCTCGGTGACCTTCTACGAGCGCATGGGCTTCATGCCCGAAGCCATGCTCAACTACTTGGGGCGCATGGGCTGGTCGATGCCGGACGAGCGCGAGAAGTTCTCGCTGGCCGAGATGGTCGAGCACTTCGACCTGTCGCGCATCTCTCTGGGCGGGCCGATTTTCGATATCGAGAAACTGTCGTGGCTCAACGGCCAATGGCTGCGTGAACTGCCGGTGGAAGAGTTCGCCGCGCGCGTGCAGAAGTGGGCGTTCAACAGCGACTACATGATGAAGATCGCCCCGCATGTTCAGGGGCGGGTCGAAACCTTCAGCCAGGTTGCCCCGCTGGGTGGCTTCTTCTTTGAAGGCGCACTGAAGCTCGATGCCAAGCTGTTCGAGAGCAAGAAACTGTCGGCCGACCAGGTACGCCAGGTGATGCAGCTGATCCTGTGGAAGCTGGAAAGCCTGCGCCAGTGGGAAAAGGACCGCATCACCGCCTGCATCCAGGCCGTGGTCGAGTCGCTGGAGCTCAAGTTGCGCGACGCCATGCCGCTGATGTTCGCCGCCATCACCGGCCAGGCCAGCTCGGTGTCGGTGCTCGACGCCATGGAAATCCTCGGCCCCGACCTGACCCGCTACCGTCTGCGCCAGGCCATCGACCTGCTCGGCGGCGTGTCGAAGAAGGAAAACAAGGAGTGGGAAAAGCTGCTGGCGAACATCGCCTGATTGCTTTCCAGCCACGTGGGAGCGGCGATGCGGCGACCCGATTTGCCCCGCGATTGCGATGTCGGATTCATGACCGCCATCGCGGGGCAAGCCCGCTCCCACGGGCCGCACTCCTCGCAGAGGGGCAGGGCAGGGCGGTAAGTGATTGTTATCTGTGAAAAAATTTTTGAATATTTTCGAAAATTCGTTTGACAGCCTTGCAATCCGATCTTAATATGCGCCCCGTCCACAGCGATGAACGAAAACGAAACGCCAGGCACCCAGCCAGCGCTTCGGTTCAAAGCGACATTGTGGGGCTATAGCTCAGCTGGGAGAGCGCCTGCATGGCATGCAGGAGGTCAGCGGTTCGATCCCGCTTAGCTCCACCAAATTCCGCTTGATGGCCAAGGCCGTCAGGCAAGACCGGTTCCAGCGAACGGGTCTTGAAGGTAAGAAGGTTCGTCCCCTTCGTCTAGTGGCCTAGGACACCGCCCTTTCACGGCGGTAACAGGGGTTCGAGTCCCCTAGGGGACGCCAGTTTTGCACAAGCGATGTTGCATGATGTCGCTGGGCCGAGAGGCTAGAAATCCGGGGCTATAGCTCAGCTGGGAGAGCGCCTGCATGGCATGCAGGAGGTCAGCGGTTCGATCCCGCTTAGCTCCACCAATTTTGCCGCGATTCGCGAGAGCGGATCGGCACGAAGGTTACGTCCCCTTCGTCTAGTGGCCTAGGACACCGCCCTTTCACGGCGGTAACAGGGGTTCGAGTCCCCTAGGGGACGCCACTTTTACCCGCGTTTTGCGGGAGTTGAAAGGCTCATCATCCAGATCGATGAGTCTTTTGTTTTACTCGGGGCTATAGCTCAGCTGGGAGAGCGCCTGCATGGCATGCAGGAGGTCAGCGGTTCGATCCCGCTTAGCTCCACCAATTCGCCACGATTCGCAACAGCGGGTCGGCACGAAGGTTAAAGTCCCCTTCGTCTAGTGGCCTAGGACACCGCCCTTTCACGGCGGTAACAGGGGTTCGAGTCCCCTAGGGGACGCCAATTTTTTACCTGCGTTTTGCAGGACTTATAAGGCTCATTCGCTTATTGAATGGGCCTTTTGTTTTTTCCGCTCTCCGAAAAAGTCCAGCTGTGCCGATCAATGGCCACAGATTCCGCTTGCCAGAAAATATTATGAGCATAATATGTTAATCATAATATTTAGAGGTGAGCCATGAGCGACAAGAAGAGCAAGACCCGCCAACGCATCCTCGATGCGGCGCGCAGCGCACTGGTCCAGCAGGGACCGGCCGATCCGAGCGTCAGCCAGGTCATGGGCGCCGCGGGGCTGACGGTCGGCGGCTTCTATGCCCACTTCGACAGCAAGGACGAGCTCATGCTCGAAGCCTTCAGCCAGCTGCTAGCCGAACGCCGTGCCTTGCTCGCCCAGCTTGATCCAGCCCTTGACGGTACTGAGCGGCGTGCCTTGGTCGCGGCCTTCTACCTGTCGCGCAAGCACCGCGATGCCGAGGTGCAGGCCTGCCCGATTCCCAATGCGCTGAGCGAAATGCAGCGCCTGCCGGACGCCTTCCGTGACGTGCTGGCCGAACACATCGAGCTGATGACCGCGCAAATGGTCGACCGCCCCGAGGACATCGACAAGGCTCTCGCCGATTTCGCCCTGATGGTTGGCGGCCTCGCCGTGGCCCGCGCCCTGGGCGATGGCGAGCTGTCCGACCGGATACTGCGTGCCGCCAAGTCGGCGGTGATCTGAGCAACCTGACCCTGGAGCAAGGCGATGACTACCCTGAGCTGGATTCGTGGCGTCAATGGCACCCTCGGCCACCTGGCCCCTGAACATGTTGCCGGCAAGATGCGCCGCGCCTTCATGACCCCGCGCAACCTGCCGCCCAAGCCATGGGAACTGCCGCTGCTGGCCAGGGCCGAGCGCATCACCTTGCGCTTCGGGTTGTCGGCATTGCGCTGGGGGCAGGGGCCGACGGTATTGCTGATGCATGGCTGGGAAGGTCGCCCCACCCAGTTCGCGGCACTGATCGAGCGGCTGGTGGACAGCGGCCATACCGTGGTGTCGCTGGAAGGGCCGGCACACGGGCGCTCGCCGGGCGAGCAAGCGCATGTGGTGGCGTTTGCCCGCGCGTTGCTCGAGGCCGCCGCCGAACTGCCGCCACTGCGCGCGGTGATCGGACACTCGATGGGGGGCGCAAGCCTGTTGCTGGCGCTGCAGTGGGGGCTGCGCACCGATGCGGCGGTGAGTATTGCCGCCCCGGCCCGCTTGCTCGGCGTGCTGCGGGGCTTTGCCCGGCGGCTTGGGTTGCCGGCCCGTGCCCGAGCGGCGTTTATCCGCCAGGTGGAGCGCGATGTCGGCGTCCAGGTGGCGCGCCTGGATGTCAGTGCCTATCAACTGGATGTGCCGGGCCTGGTGGTGCATGCCGAGGACGATCCCGTAGTGCTCGCCAGCGAGGCACCGCTGATTCACCAGGCTTGGTTCGATAGCCGCCTGCTGCTGCTCGAGGAGGGCGGCCATCAGCGGGTGCTAGCCGATCCGCGCCTGGGCCAGGCGGTGATCGAGCTGCTCGCACGCTCCACCGAGCGGGCGCGGCAAAGCGCCTGAGCATCCGGTACACTCTGCCCGTTCACTGAAAATCAGGAGCAGGCATGAGCTGGGATCTGGCGGCACCATTCATCATCGACCTTCGCGTTGGCAACGAGGATATCGACGGCCTCGGCCACGCCAACAACGCCGTCTACGTCACCTGGCTGGAGCGCTGCGCCTGGCGCCACTCCCAGCGCCTGGGGCTGGACCTGGCCGAGTATCGCCGGCTGGACCGGGCGATGGCGGTGGTCCGCCATGAGATCGACTACCTCGCCGCCGCCTATGAGGACGACGAGCTGCAACTGGCCACCTGGATCATCGACTGGGACCAGCGCCTGCGCATGACCCGGCGCTTCCAGCTCAAGCGCCCGAGCGACGGCGTGACCTTGCTGCGGGCGCAGACGACCTTTGCCTGCATCGAGCTGTCCAGCGGCAAGCCCAGGCGCATGCCGGCGGAATTCATCGACGGCTACGGCCCGGCGCTGACCGGCAGCTGACGGCTGGCGGAAGTTTGCTAGACTGCCGCCTTTTTCATGGCGAGACCCTGAAATGCAAATTGCCCTGGCCCCCATGGAGGGGCTGGTCGACAACATCCTGCGCGACGTCCTGACCCGTGTGGGTGGTATCGATTGGTGCGTCACCGAATTCATTCGTGTCTGCGACCGCCTGCTGCCGGCCTCTTCGTTCGAAAAGCTGGCGCCGGAGCTGCGCCAGGGCGCCCGCACCGCCGCCGGGGTGCCGATGCGTGTGCAATTGCTCGGCTCCGACCCGGTATGTCTGGCCGAGAACGCGGCGCTGGCCTGCGAGCTTGGCGCGCCGGTGATCGACCTGAACTTCGGCTGCCCGGCCAAGACCGTCAACAAGTCGCGGGGCGGGGCGGTGCTGCTCAAGGAGCCGGAGCTGTTGCATGCCATCGTCCGCGAAGTACGCCGAGCGGTGCCGGCGCATATCCCGGTGACCTCGAAGATGCGCCTGGGCTACGACAGCCCCGACGGCGCGCTGGACTGCGCCACGGCACTGGCCGAGGGCGGCTCGGCACACCTGGTGGTGCATGCGCGGACCAAGGTAGAGGGCTACAAGCCGCCGGCCCACTGGGAATGGGTGGCGCGGGTGCAGGATGTGGTCAAGGTGCCAGTGTTCGCCAATGGCGAGATCTGGACCGTCGATGACTGGCGGCGTTGTCGCGAGGTCAGCGGTGCGAAAGACATCATGCTGGGGCGTGGGCTGGTGTCGCGCCCGGACCTGGCCCTGCAGATCGCTGCGGCCCGCGATGGCGTCGAGTACCAGCCGATGAGCTGGGAAGAACTGCTGCCGCTGCTGCGCGAGTTCTGGCGCCAGGCCCAGGACAAGCTGTCGCCACGCTACGCCCCGGGGCGGATGAAACAGTGGCTGGCGATGCTGACCCGCGGCTACCCCGAAGCGGTGACGCTGTTTGCCGAGCTACGTCGTGAGGATGACTGTCAGCGGATCAGCCGGTTGCTGGGGATGGAAATCCACGCTGTCGAGGCTTGTGTTGCCTGAGCCGGCTTGGTCGCAAATTTTTTCATGCCAGCCCTTGAAAGCTCTTCGCCAGGACATATCTCTTGAGTACGCGATGCCGAAGTCGGGTCGCGTAGTGACTTAACTTGCTGAATCTCAGGAGTTCATGACCATGACTACCGCTTTCTCTCTCGCACCACTTTTCCGCAACTCCGTCGGTTTCGACCGCTTCAACGACCTGTTCGAAGCCGCCGCCCGTAACGAGGCGGGTAGCAGCTACCCACCCTACAACGTGGAAAAGCATGGCGATGACCACTACCGCATCGTGGTCGCCGCCGCCGGCTTCCAAGAGCAGGACCTCGACCTGCAGGTCGAAAAAGGCGTTCTCACCGTGACCGGCGGCAAGCGCGACGGCAGCAGCGAAGGCGTCACCTTCCTGCACCAGGGCATCGCCCAGCGCGCCTTCAAGCTGTCGTTCCGCCTGGCCGACCACATCGAGGTCAAGGGCGCGGGCCTGGCCAATGGCCTGCTCAGCATCGAACTGCTGCGCATCGTGCCGGAAGAAGCCAAGGCCAAGCGTATCCCGATCAACGGCGACAAACCGGCGTTGAACTGATTTCAGCGCAGTGAAGAAAGGGCACCTTCGGGTGCCCTTTTTGCATTCTGCGGCGCCTCCAGCCGGGTTTGCGCCTCAGTAATCCGCCGGTGCCTCCAGCAGTATCTGGCGAAACTCCGGTAACGGCAGTGGTCGGCTGTGCAGATAGCCCTGGTACAGATGGCAACCCAGCCGCTCGAGGAACTCCAGTTGCTCGGTCAGTTCCACGCCCTCGGCAATCACCGCCAGCTCCAGGCTGCGGGCCATGGCGACAATGGCGCGGACGATCTCGGCGTCGTTGGGGTCGACCGGTGCGTCGCGTACGAAGGTCTGGTCGATCTTCAACGCATCCACCGGCAGACGCTTTAGGTAGGTGAGCGACGAATAGCCCGTGCCGAAGTCGTCCATGGCGAAGCTGACGCCGTGGTGCTTGAGTTCGCGCATCTTGCTGATGGTGTCCTCGAGGTTCTGGATGACGATGCCTTCGGTGATCTCCAGTGTGAGCATGCGCCGGGGCAGGCGGTAGTCGTCGAGGCTGCGCAGCACCCGCTCGACGAAGTCGTTCTGGCGGAACTGCCGTGGGCTGATGTTGACGCACAGGCTGAAGTCGTCGGCGTCGATCAGCCCGTCTGCGAGCATGCGCGCGCAGGCGTCGCAGGCTTCGTCGAGGATCCAGCTGCCGACCTCGAGGATCAGGCCACTTTCTTCCAGAACCTGGATGAACTGCGCCGGAGGCTGCTGGCCCAGTTGCGGGTGATGCCAGCGCAGCAGGACTTCGGCGCCGACGATACGGTTGTCGCGGGCGTCGACCTGGGGTTGGAAGTGCAGGGCCAGTTCACCGCGGGCCAGGGCCAGGCGCAGGTCGCTCTCCATGCGCAGGCGCTCGCTGGCGGCCTTCTGCATGGTGGTGTGGAACAACTGCGTAGTGTTGCGCCCGGAGTCCTTGGCTCGGTACAGGGCGATGTCGGCACGCTTGAGCAGGTCGGCGGGTGTGGCGCCATGGTCGGGTATCAACGCCACGCCGATGCTCGGCGTGACCTGCAGGCGCTGGCCGTCCAGCGACATCGGTTCGGCCAGCAGCTCGCGCAGGGTGTCGGCCAGTTCGCGAACCTTGTTTTCCACCTGCTCGCGGCTGCCTTCCAGGCCGCTGAGCAGCACCACGAACTCGTCGCCGCCCAACCGCGCCACAGTGTCCTCCAGCCGCACGCTGGCCTCGAGACGGGCAGTAATGATCTTCAGTACCGTGTCGCCCACCGGGTGGCCGAGCGAGTCGTTGATGTGCTTGAAGTGGTCCAGGTCGAGGAACAGCAGGGCGCCGCGCAGGTTGTGGCGCTTGAGCAGGGCGATCTGCTGGCTCAGGCGGTCCATCAGCAGGGCGCGGTTGGGCAGGTTGGTCAGCGGATCGTGGTACGCCAGGTGGCGGATCTGCGCCTGGGCGTTCTTCAGCAGGCTGACATCGCGGGCGGTAAGCAGCAGGCAGTCGGTTTCGTTGAGGCTGATCGGCTCCACCGACACTTCCACGGTAAGGATGTCGCCGCGCTTGTTGCGGCCCAGCATCTCCCGGTGATGCACCCGGCCGCGCTCGTGCAGCTCGTTGAGCAGGGCGGCGCGCTGCTTCTCGTCGGCCCAGATGCCGATTTCGTAGACTGTGCGGCCGACCACCTCTTCGGGGCTGTAGCCGGTCAACCGGCTGAAACCGTCGTTGACCTCCACATAGCGCCCGCTGTGGCGCTCGGTGATGGTGATGGCGTCGGGGCTGGAATGGAACGCCTTGGCGAATTTCTCCTCGCTGGCCTTGAGCGCCGCCTCGGCGCGCTGCTGCTGGGTGATGTCGCGCAGGGTGGTGACGCTGCATGGCTGGCTGTCGACGCTGATCAGGCGGCTGGAGATCACGCAGGTCAGCGGCGTGCCGTTGCGGTGGTTGACCACCACCGCCACATTGCTCAAGGCCTGGTCGCGGATCACCCGTTCGATGCGTTGGGCGCGTTCGGCCGACTCGGCCCACAGGCCGATTTCCTCGGCGGTGTGGCCGAGGATCTGCTCCGGGGCCCAGCCGAAGGTCTGGCTGAACGCCGGGTTGATCTCGATGAACTGGCCACTGTCCTGCCGGGTCACGCAGATCGGGTCGGGGCTGACCTGGAACAGGCTGGCGAACTTTTCCTCCGAGGCCGTCAGGCGCTGCTCGCGCTCCACCTGGTCGGTGATGTCGAGCAGGGTGCCGGCCATACGCAGCGGGTTGCCCTGGTCGTCGCGGTACAGGCGGGCGCGGCTTTCGATGTAGCGCGAGGCGCCGTTGTCGAGTTGCACCCGGTAGGTGATCTGGTAGTTGCCGGCCGGCCCTTCGCGCAGGCTGCGGTAGGCCTGGCGCATGACGCTGCGCTCATGCTCGGGCACACCTTCGAAAAAGGCCTCGAACGATTCGTGGAAGGGCACCGGGTCCAGCCCGTGCAGTTGCGCGGCGCGGGCCGAGCCGTAGAGCATGCCGCTGGGGATGTGCCAGTCCCAGGTACCCAGCTGGGCCGAGTCCAGGGCCAGGTCGAGGCGCTCCTGACTGTCCTTGAGCGCCTGTTCGGCGCGTTTGCGCTCGGTGGTGTCGACGAAGGTGCTGATCAGGTAGGTGACGCCTTCGAGCTCGATGCCCTGGGTGCAGAGAATGCCATCGTGGATCTTGCCGTTGGTAGCGCGGAACTGCACCTCGAGGGTCAACGGGCCGCTACCTGTGCGGGTGGCGTCCAGCACCTGGTGACGTTGCTCGGGGTTGACCCACAGGCCCAGTTCCACGCTGGTCTTGCCAACCACTTGAGCGCCTGGCCAGCCAAACATGTGCTCGAAATGCTGGTTGACTTCGATGATCAGGCCGTCGTGGCGGCGGGTCAGGAGAATGGCATTGGGGCTGAGATGGAACAGGGTGGCGAAGCGCTTCTCCGAATTGATCAGTGCGGTTTCCCGCTCGCGCTGGCGGGTGATCTCGCGGATCACCCCGATCATCTGCGGCCGGCCATGGGGGTCGTGGGTCAGGCTGCCGTTGATCTCCAGCCAGTGCACGCTGCCATCGGGCCAGCGGATGCGATGGCGCATGGCCTGCTCGACCGGTTCGCCGTTGACCACGGCCTGGAACGCCTGGCGTGCGCGCGCGCGGTCCTCCTCGGGCAGCAGGTCGAGGTAGTCGACGTCGTTGGGCAGCGGGCGTTGCGGGTCGAAGCCGAACAGTGCCTGGGTGCCCCGCGACCAGCTCACCCGGCCACTCTCGATGTCCCACAGCCAGGCGCCCAGGCGTGCGGCGTTGAGCGCGGCCAGCAACTGGGGAGCGTTCTGCCAGGCCTGTTCCGACTCCTGGGGGTCGGCCGCGGGAATACGGGGCAGGCGCGGAAAGCGGTTTGCTGATTTGGGCATCGATACCAGACCTTTGGCGGAAAACGCGTCCTTGTGGAGAGAAATGCCGTGCCTGCGACCGGTCAGGCAGCCCCGGCGTGGCTGTCGAGCAGCGCCATGAAGGCCCTGGCCGCATTCGATAGCGTGCGCTCCGTGTGCAATATGTAGCCTAGCTGGCGTGACAGCTGTATGCCGGGCAGGGCGATGGGCGCAACCTGCTCATCGAGCATAGTACGTGGCAGCACGCTCCAGGCCAGGCCGATCGACACCATCATCTTGATGGTTTCCAGGTAGTTGGTGCTCATGGCGATGTTCGGCACCAGGCCCTGGCTTTCGAACAGGCGCTGGACGATGTGGTGGGTGAAGGTATTGCCGCCGGGAAACACCGCTGGGTGGCGCGCAACGTCGGCCAGGCTGACCCGCTGGTTGCTGGCCAGCGGGTGTTCGGGGGCGGCGACGAAATCCAGGGCGTCGTCCCACACCGCCACGGCCTTGACCAGGTGATGGGGCTCGGGCGCGAGGGTGATGACGGCAATTTCGGCGCGGCCATGGAGGATTTCATCGTAGGCTGCTTCCGAATCGAGGAACTGAATATCCAACGCCACCGAGGGGTACTGTCGAGTAAAAGCCCGTAATAGTGGGGGCAGGCGGTGCAAACCGATGTGATGGCTGGTGGCCAGCGTCAGGCGCCCCGTCACCTCTCCGGTCAAATTGGTCAATGCGCGACGAGTATCATCGAGGACGTTGAGGATCTGATAGGCGCGCGGCAACAGGGCCCGGCCAGCTTCGGTAAGGGTCACTTCACGGCCCAGGCGATCGAACAGGCGTACATCCAGTTGCTGCTCCAGCCCGGCGATGCGTTTGCTGATGGCGGGCTGGGTCAGGAACAGACGTTCGCCGGCTCCGGAAAAGCTCCCGGTTTCGGCAATGGCGATAAAGGCGCTGAGGTTGGCCAGGTCCACGGTTCGAATTCCTGTTGGTTATCCAAAGCATGAAAATTATGAATTTGAGTTATTCAATCTATCGCCCTAGCATCGTCCGTACAAGCCAAGGGGTCTTTGGCATAGAAAGACGCTGATGAGGAACAGTCTGATGGCTGGCAAAACGCTCTACGACAAACTCTGGGAAGCTCATGAGGTCAAGCGCCGCGATGACGGCTCGTCCTTGATCTACATCGATCGCCACATCATCCACGAAGTGACTTCGCCCCAGGCTTTCGAAGGCCTGCGCCTGGCCAGCCGCAAGCCCTGGCGTATCGATGCCAACATCGCCACTCCTGACCACAACGTACCGACCACGCCGGAGCGCAAGGGCGGTATCGAGGCCATCGCCGACCAGGTGTCGCGCCTGCAGGTGCAGACCCTCGATGAGAACTGTGACGAATATGGCATCGTCGAATTCAAGATGAATGACGAGCGTCAGGGTATCGTGCACGTCATCAGTCCGGAGCAGGGCGCGACCCTGCCCGGCATGACCGTGGTCTGCGGCGACTCGCACACTTCCACCCATGGCGCGTTTGGCGCCCTGGCCCATGGCATCGGCACTTCCGAGGTCGAGCATGTGCTCGCCACCCAGTGCCTGGTGGCCAAGAAAATGAAAAACATGCTGGTGCGCGTCGAGGGTCAATTGCCCGCTGGCGTCACCGCCAAGGACATCGTCCTGGCCGTGATCGGCAAGATCGGCACCGCCGGCGGCAATGGCCATGCCATGGAGTTCGCCGGCAGCGCGATCCGCGATTTGTCGATGGAAGGCCGCATGACCATCTGCAACATGTCCATCGAGGCCGGTGCTCGTGTGGGATTGGTCGCGGTCGACGAGACGACCATCAACTACGTCGAGGGTCGTCCCTATGCGCCGAAGGGCGAGCAGTGGACGCAGGCCATCGAGGCCTGGAAAGGATTGGTCTCCGATGGCGACGCCGTGTTCGACACCGTGGTCGAGCTCGACGCAGCACAGATCAAGCCACAAGTCAGCTGGGGCACTTCGCCGGAGATGGTCCTGGCCGTCGACCAGCGCGTGCCGGACCCGGCCGCCGAGCCCGACCTGATCAAGCGCGGCTCGATCGAGCGCGCCCTCAAGTATATGGGCCTGGCCGCCAACCAGGCGATCACCGACATCCAGCTCGACCGCGTGTTCATCGGCTCGTGCACCAACTCGCGCATCGAAGACCTGCGCGCCGCCGCTGAGATCGCCAAGGGCCGCAAGGTCGCCGCCAACGTCAAGCAGGCGCTGGTGGTGCCGGGTTCGGGTCTGGTCAAGGCCCAGGCCGAGCGCGAAGGGCTGGACAAGATTTTCCTCGAGGCCGGCTTCGAGTGGCGTGAACCGGGCTGCTCGATGTGCCTGGCGATGAACCCGGACCGCCTGGAAAGCGGCGAGCACTGCGCGTCCACCTCCAACCGCAACTTCGAAGGCCGCCAGGGCGCCGGTGGCCGTACCCACCTGGTCAGCCCGGCCATGGCCGCCGCCGCCGCGGTGACCGGCCACTTCATCGATGTCCGCGAGTTGATCCAAGGGAGCGCAGCATGAAAGCCTTTACCCAGCACACTGGCCTCGTCGCGCCTTTGGACCGTGCCAACGTCGACACCGACCAGATCATCCCCAAGCAGTTCCTCAAGTCGATCAAGCGCACCGGCTTTGGCCCCAACCTGTTCGACGAGTGGCGCTACCTGGACGTCGGCCAGCCCTACCAGGACAACAGCAAGCGCCCGCTGAACCAGGAGTTCGTGCTCAACCACGCGCGCTACCAGGGGGCCAGCGTGCTGCTGGCGCGGGAGAACTTCGGTTGCGGCTCGAGCCGCGAGCACGCCCCATGGGCGCTCGATGAGTACGGCTTCCGCAGCGTGATCGCGCCGAGCTTCGCCGATATTTTCTTCAACAACAGCTTCAAGAATGGCCTGTTGCCGATCATTCTCGACGCCGCCGAAGTCGACGAGCTGTTCAGGCAAGTCGAGGCCAACCCGGGCTACCAGTTGACCATCGACCTCGACGCCCAGGCCGTGACTCGCCCGGACGGCAAAGTGCTGAAGTTCGAAATCGACGCTTTCCGCAAGCACTGCCTGCTCAATGGCCTGGACGACATCGGCCTGACCCTGCAGGACCGCGACGCGATCAAGGCGTTCGAGGGCAAGCACCGCGCCAGCCAGCCGTGGTTGTTCCGCGATTGATGTGGCAGCGGGCTTGCTCCGCGATCAGCGCCACCGGACACTGAGTTTTATCCGGCGCGCCCGCAAGGCGCGCCGCTCGATTGGATAGAGGAAAGCATGAGCAAGCAGATTCTGATTCTCCCAGGTGATGGTATTGGTCCGGAAATCATGGCCGAAGCGGTCAAGGTGCTGGAGCTGGCCAACGACAAGTTCCAGCTCGGCTTCAGCCTCACCCACGACGTGATCGGTGGCGCGGCCATCGACAAGCACGGCGTGCCGCTGGCCGACGAGACCCTGGCGCGCGCGCGCCAGGCGGACGCCGTGCTGCTGGGCGCCGTGGGCGGCCCGAAGTGGGACAAGATCGAGCGTGACATCCGCCCGGAGCGCGGCTTGCTGAAGATCCGCTCGCAACTGGGCCTGTTCGCCAACCTGCGCCCGGCCATCCTCTATCCGCAACTGGCCGACGCCTCGTCGCTCAAGCCCGAGATCGTCGCCGGCCTGGACATCCTCATCGTCCGCGAGTTGACCGGTGGCATCTACTTCGGTGCACCACGCGGCCAGCGCGAGCTGCAGGGCGGCGAGCGCCAGGCGTACGACACCCTGCCATACAGCGAAAGCGAAGTGCGCCGTATTGCCCGCGTCGGCTTCGACATGGCCCGCGTGCGCGGCAAGAAGCTGTGCTCGGTGGACAAGGCCAACGTCCTGGCTTCCAGTCAGCTGTGGCGTGAAGTGGTCGAGGATGTGGCCAAGGACTACCCGGACGTCGAGTTGAGCCACATGTACGTCGACAACGCCGCCATGCAGTTGGTGCGCGCGCCCAAGCAGTTCGACGTGGTGGTGACCGACAACATGTTCGGCGACATCCTGTCGGATGAGGCTTCCATGCTCACCGGTTCCATCGGCATGCTGCCTTCGGCGTCGCTGGATGCCGACAACAAGGGCATGTACGAGCCGTGCCACGGCTCGGCGCCGGACATCGCCGGGCAGGGCATCGCCAACCCATTGGCAACCATTCTTTCGGTATCGATGATGCTGCGCTACAGCTTCAACCAGTCGGCCGCCGCCGAGGCGATCGAGCAGGCGGTGAGCCTGGTGCTGGACCAGGGCCTGCGCACCGGTGACATCTTCTCCGAAGGTTGCCGCAAGGTCGGTACGCAGGAAATGGGCGACGCAGTAGTCGCAGCGCTGCGGAATCTGTAATCTCTCTGGCCCGCCACCCAAAACTCCCGGTGGCGGCCCACTTTTAGCAAAGGTGTAGTTGCGATGAAACGTGTAGGTCTGATCGGTTGGCGTGGAATGGTCGGTTCCGTGCTCATGCAGCGGATGCTCGAAGAGCAGGACTTCGACCTGATCGAGCCGGTGTTCTTCACCACCTCCAATGTGGGTGGCCAGGGCCCGGCCGTGGGCAAGGACATTGCGCCGCTCAAGGATGCCTACAACATCGAAGAGCTCAAGACCCTCGACGTCATCCTGACCTGCCAGGGCGGCGACTACACCAACGAAGTGTTCCCCAAGCTGCGTGAAGCTGGCTGGCAGGGCTACTGGATCGACGCGGCCTCGTCCCTGCGCATGCAGGATGACGCGGTGATCATCCTCGACCCGGTCAACCGCAAGGTCATCGACCAGCAGCTGGATGCGGGCACCAAGAACTACATCGGCGGCAACTGCACCGTCAGCCTGATGCTGATGGGCCTGGGCGGCCTGTTCGAAGCCGGCCTGGTCGAGTGGATGAGCGCCATGACCTATCAGGCGGCCTCCGGCGCCGGCGCGCAGAACATGCGTGAGTTGATCAAGCAGATGGGCGGTATTCACGCGGCGGTCGCCGATGACTTGGCTAACCCGGCCAGCGCCATCCTCGACATCGACCGCAAGGTGGCCGAGGCCATGCGCGGCGAGGGCTTCCCGACTGACAACTTCGGCGTGCCGCTGGCCGGCAGCCTGATCCCGTGGATCGACAAGGAGCTGCCAAACGGCCAGAGCCGCGAAGAGTGGAAGGCCCAGGCCGAGACCAACAAGATTCTCGGCCGCTTCAAGAGCCCGATTCCGGTCGATGGCATCTGCGTGCGGATTGGCGCCATGCGTTGCCACAGCCAGGCGCTGACCATCAAGCTGAACAAGGACGTGCCGCTGGCGGATATCGAAGGCATGATCAGCCAGCACAACCCTTGGGTGAAGCTGGTGCCTAACCAGCGTGAGATCAGCATGCAGGAGTTGAGCCCTACCCAGGTGACAGGGACCCTGAACGTGCCTGTCGGGCGTTTGCGCAAGCTGAACATGGGGTCGCAGTACCTCGGGGCCTTCACTGTTGGCGACCAGCTGCTGTGGGGGGCTGCGGAGCCGCTGCGGCGGATGTTGCGGATTCTGCTGGAGCGGTGATCTGGGTGGTTTGAGCTTGGGTTTTGAAGAACCCGTGTTGCGAGAGTGATGCGGGTTTTTTTATTGGTGCTAGATTGGTTGTTGGTTGTTGGTTGTTGGTTGTTGGTTGTTGGTTGTTTTGATTTTTTATGCGCATTCATTTGCGATGTCGACGCTTATTCACCTTTCCGCCCTTACGGCGGGTCCCTTTTTGAAGGATCAAAAAGGAACCAAAAAATCCTCGCTCCATTCATCCGGCCCCTACGCTTCGCTCCGGGGTCCCCTCACTCCGGCCTTGCTCCCGGGAGGACCGCGCTGAACGCCCCATCGTGGGGCGCAGCGCTTGACGGGCATCCATGCCCGTCACCTCCCTCCGCAAGGCCTGCGTTCGGCCTCCTGAAGTCGCGAAGTTACGGGCGGCGCCTGCACTAACGCAGCTAGTCGCTAGTTGCCATCGTGGGAACTCTAGATCAACATCGCGGGGCAAGCCCGCTCCCACGATAGTTTAAATACTTCATTCAACGTGGGAGCGGGCTTGCCCCGCGATAGCGTAATGAAGAACAACATAACAGCCACTAAAAAACCAACATATCTGCTCTTGATCTGCTCTTGATCTGCTCTTGATCTGCTCTTGATCTGCTCTTGATCTTGCTTCTAAGCGCGCGATAGTTCAGGCGCCACCAATTGCGACTTCAGGAGGCCGAGTGGAGTTCTTGCGTAGTGGGGCGACGGCCATGGATGGCCGTCGAGCGCTGCGCCCCAGGATGGGGCGTACAGCGCGGTACCCACGGGAGCAAGAACGGAGCGAGGGAACCCCGGAGCGAAGCGTAGGGGCCGTATGAACGGAGCCGAACGGTTTTGCCTACTTTTCCCACGAGAAAAGTAGGCCGCCGTAATGGCGGAAGGGTGATAATGCGTCGACATCGCCAATGAATGCGCATAAATAAATCAAAACCCACACTCTTGAACCCGAACCCGAACCCGAACCCGAACCCGAACCCGAACCCGAACCCGAACCCGAACCCACCCCCTACCTCCCACCCCACAATCCAAGTAAAGTGCCGCTCCCCCGCCGTACCCCCTGGAAAAGGAACCGATCTCATGACCCCCAACGCCCTGGACATAGCCGTAATCGGCGCCACCGGCACAGTAGGTGAATCCCTCGTCCAGATCCTCGAGGAAGTGGCCTTCCCGGTCTCCACCCTGCACCTGCTGGCCAGCATGGAATCCGCCGGCAGCAGCGTCATGTTCGCGGGCAAGAAACTGAAGGTCCGCGAAGTGGACAGCTTCGATTTCTCCCAGGTCAGGCTGGTCTTCTTCGCCGCCAGCCCCGCCGTCAGCCGCAGCTTCGCGCCCAAGGCCATCGCCGCCGGTTGCGCGGTGATCGACCTGTCTGGCGCCCTGGAAGGCGCTACCGCGCTGGTTCCGGAAGCTAACAGCGAGCGCGTCACCGAACTCGCGCAGCCCGCGTTGATCACCAGCCCGAGCGCCGGCGCGGTGGCCCTGGCGGTGGCGCTGGCGCCGCTCAAGGGGTTGCTGGACATCGAGCGCGTGCAGGTCAATGCCTGCCTGGCCGTTTCGGAACAGGGCAGGGAGGCAGTCAGCGAGCTCGCCCGCCAGACCGCCGAACTGCTCAACGCACGTCCTCTGGAGCCGCGCTTCTTCGACCGACAGATGGCCTTCAACCTGTTGGCCCAGGTTGGCGCGGCCGACGAGCAGGGGCATACCGCGGTGGAGCGCCGTCTGGTGAGCGAGCTGCGCCAGGTGCTGGACTTGCCGCAATTGAAGATTTCCGTGACCTGCATTCAAGTCCCGGTGTTTTTCGGCGATAGCTTCAGTGTGGCGTTGCAGAGCCGTCGACCGGTCGATCTGGCGGCAGTCAACGCCGCATTGGAGGCCGCCGAGGGCATCGAGCTGGTCGAGCCGGGTGATTATCCGACGCCTGTGGGTGACGCGGTGGGCCAGGACGTGGTCTATGTTGGACGTGTACGCCACGGTGTCGATGAAGACCAGCAGCTCAATCTCTGGCTGACCACCGACAATGTGCGCAAGGGCGCGGCGCTGAACGCCGTGCAGGCGGCACAATTGTTGATAAAACACATGGCGTAAAAGATACTGCGAGCTATTTTGTCCTGCACCGCACAAGGGTTTTCGGGACGTTTCATACAAGGGAAGAGTTCATGCTTCGAATTCGCAAACTGGTTCTGGCCATCGCGGCAGCCTCGGCGCTGTCGTCCGGGGTGGCGAACGCTCTGGGGTTGGGCGAGCTGACTCTCAAGTCGGCGCAGAACCAGCCGCTGGATGCCGAGATCGAACTGCTCGACGTGCGCGACCTCTCCGCGGCGGAAATGGCGCCAAGCCTGGCGTCGCCGGAAGAGTTCGCCAAGGCCGGGGTGGCCTTCCCGCCTTACCTCGAAGACCTCACCTTCACGCCAGTGATCAACCCCAACGGCAAGAGCGTGCTGCGGGTTACCTCCAGCAAGGCGCTGCCGGAGCCGGTGGTCAAGTTCCTGGTCCAGGTCATGTGGCCCCAGGGTCGCCTGCTGCGCGACTACAGTGTGCTGCTCGACCAGGCCCAGGCCCAGGGCAGCCAGCCGGCCCCGGCGGGCATCAACCCGGCTGTCAGTGCGGGCAGTTATACCACCAAGCGCCGTGACACCCTCTGGCAGATCGCCGCGCGCAACACCAACGGCGGCTCGATCCAGCAGACCATGCTGGCTATCCAGGCGCTTAACCCGGATGCCTTCATCGGCAACAACATCAACCAGCTCAAGACCGGCCAGGTACTGCGCCTGCCTGATCAGCAGCAGGTGCAGAGCATTCCACAGGCCCAGGCCAACCGCGAAGTCGCAGAGCAGTACGCCGCCTGGCGCGAAGGCCGCCGCCTCGGCCCGCGTGCGCGGCAACTGGACGCCACCCGCCGTGGCGAAGCTGGCGCGGCGCCCGCGCGCATTGCCCAGGGCGACAACCTGCGCCTGGTGGCGCCGGGCGGCAAGGGCGCGGCCGGCGAGGCCAAGGCGCTGGGCGACAAGCTGGCCATGGCCCAGGAAAGTCTCGACACCAGCCGCCGTGACAACGATGAACTCAAGAGCCGCATGGTCGACCTGCAGAGCCAGCTGGACAAGCTGCAGCGCCTGATCGAGCTGAAGAACGACCAGCTGGCGCGTCTGGAGGCCCAGGGCGCCGCGGCGCCACAGCCACCGGCAGCGGCGCTGCCGGGCGAGCCGGCTCCGGCGCAACCTGCGGTGAACGCGCAACTGACCCCTGCCGAACCGGTGGTCGCCCCGGCGCCTGCCGCGGCCGACACCGCACCACAGGATGCGGCAGCCGAGGCGCCGGCCAGCGAAGAGCCCGGCATGCTCGACCAACTGCTGGGCAATCCGCTGTTGCTGGGCTTGATTGCCGGGTCCGCATTCCTGGTGCTGCTGTTGTTGTTGCTGCTTCTGGCCCGCAAGCGCAAGGCCCAGCAGGAAGCTGAGAAACACCTGCGCATGGCGCGTGCCCTGGCCGAGGACGGCGAGCGTGGCCCGGACCTGGACTTGCCTCCGAGCAGTTTTGAAGGCCTGGATGTGTCGGCGCCAAGCGTTACTCTGTCGCCTGCGGTAGTGGCTGCCTCGGCCGCTGCAGCCGTTGCGGCGGAAAAGCCTGCGGCGCCTGCCGACGTCGTCGCCCCGGCGGCTGATCCGCGCGCGGCGTTGCTGGCCGAGGTGGATGAAAGCCTGGCCCGTGGTCGCCTCAACCATGCCGCCGACCTGCTGGAAGCCGCGGTGGCCTCCGAGCCACAGCGCAGCGATCTGCGCCTCAAATTGATGGAAGTCTACGCACGTCAGGGCGACCAGGACGCGTTCGCTGGCCAGGAGCGCAAGCTGGTGGTCAACGACGCGAACCAGGCCGAGGTCGCCGCGCTCAAGGAGCGCTTCCCGGCCATGCTGGGTGTCGCGGCGGTTGCGGCAGGCGCTGCCGGGGCCGCGGCCCTGGCCGCCGAGCTGGATGAGCAGTATGTCCAGGACCTGCTGCAGGACAAGGAGCTGGAGCTGGGTGAAAGCGCGCCGGAAGTCGTCGTGGAGCCGGTCGTGGCGGCCGAACCAGAGCCAGAGCCAGAGCCTGTGGTCGAAGAGGCTGACCTGGACAGCGCCTTCGACCTGAGTCTGGGGGATGACCTGCCGGCAGATGACCACCTCGACATGGCCGGTCTCGAGGACCTGGTCGTCGAGACGCCCGAGGCCGAGGCTGCACCCGCCGTTGCCGAAACCGATGCCGACGACGATTTCGAGGCATTGCTCGCCCAGGCGCAGGCGACACCGCAAAATGTCGACGACTTGGCCGAATTCGACCTGGATGTCGCCGAAGAGCCGGTGGCTCTGACCGGCAGCGAGGAGGCCCCGGTGGACGTGGCGGCCGAGCTGGCGGCCTTCGAGGCGATTCCGGAGTTCGATCCGATCTCCGAGCTGGAGCTGCCCGAGGACTTCGACCTGTCGCTGTCGCTGGACGACGACTCGCCGGCGGCGAAGAACTTCGCCTCGGAGCTGGACGACGTCAATGCCGAGCTCGACAAGCTGTCGCAGAACCTCGAGACCCCATCGGTTGCACAGCCATCGTTCACCGCCGAGGACGCGGCGCTGGAGCCCGAGCCGCTGGACGACCTGGACTTCGACTTCTTCTCCGGCGCCGACGAGGTAGCCACCAAGCTCGACCTGGCCCGCGCCTACATCGACATGGGCGACCATCAGGGCGCCCGTGACATCCTCGACGAAGTGGTCAAGGACGGCGACGACAGCCAACGCGAGGAAGCCAACGAGATGCTCTCGCGCCTGGTCTGACGCAAAGCTGTACATCGCGGGGCAAGCCTGCTTTCACGCAAGACGTGGGGCGGGCTTGCCCCGCGATCATTTCGGCCCCTGCACGGTTTGCCGGTATACTTCCGCCTTTCGTTTCATCATCAGGTTTGCCGCTCTTGGACATCATCGACACCGCCGCCGCCGAATCGGCTGCCGAAGGCTACACCCGCATCGCTTTGGGCGTGGAATACAAAGGTTCGCGCTATCGCGGCTGGCAACGCCAGGCCAGCGGCGTGCCGAGTGTCCAGCAGGCCCTGGAACAGGCGCTGTCGACGGTGGCCAACGAACCTATCTCGGTGATCTGCGCCGGGCGCACCGATGCCGGCGTCCATGGCTGCGGGCAGATCGTGCATTTCGACACCCGCGCCGTGCGCGACGAGCGCGCCTGGACCCTGGGCACCAACTTCAACCTGCCCCACGACATCAGCGTGGTCTGGTCGGCGCCCATGCCTGCACACTTCCATGCCCGCTTCAAGGCCACCGCGCGGCGCTACCGCTACGTGATCTACAACGACCCGATCCGCCCGGCGCACCTGGCCGAGGAAGTCACCTGGAACCACCGCCCGCTGGACGTCGAGCGCATGGCCGAGGCCGCGCAGTACCTGCTGGGTACCCATGACTTCAGTGCCTTTCGCGCCAGCCAGTGCCAGGCCAAGTCACCGATCAAGCACATCCACCACCTGCGTGTGACCCGGCATGGGCGGATGATCGTGCTGGATGTGCGTGCCACCGCGTTCCTGCACCACATGGTGCGCAACATCGCCGGCGTGCTGATGACCATCGGCGCCGGTGAGCGTCCGGTGGAGTGGGCCCGCGAGGTGCTGGAGGGGCGCAACCGCCGTGACGGCGGGGTAACCGCGCACCCTTACGGTCTTTACCTGGTGCAGGTGGAGTACCCGGAAGAATACGCGCTGCCGCAGCGTTACATCGGCCCACACTTTCTTACTGGCTACGAGGCGCTGGCGGACTGACGGAGCACAGGTCATTTGCTACCATCGGCGCTTCCCCGATCACTCAAGGTTCGCTGTCCATGAGCAATGTTCGCAGCAAGATCTGCGGGATTACCCGCATCGAGGATGCCCTGGCTGCGGTCGAGGCCGGCGCCGACGCCCTCGGTTTCGTCTTCTATGCGAAAAGCCCGCGGGCGGTGGAGGTGCGTCAGGCGCGGACGATCATCGACGCGCTGCCGCCGTTCGTGACCACCGTGGGGCTGTTCGTCAACGCCTCGCGCTGCGAGCTCAACGAGATCCTCGAAGTGGTTTCCCTGGACCTGCTACAGTTCCACGGCGATGAGACCCCGGCCGATTGCGAGGGCTACCACCGCCCCTGGATCAAGGCCCTGCGGGTGCGCCCGGGGGATGACCTGGAGGCCGCCTGCCGGCACTACGCTGGCGCTCGCGGCATCCTGCTGGATGCCTATGTACCAGGCGTGCCGGGAGGAACCGGCGAGGCGTTCGACTGGTCACTGATTCCGCAACACCTGAGCAAGCCGATCATCCTTGCCGGTGGCCTGTCGGCCGACAACGTCGCCGAGGCCATTCGCCAGGTGCGCCCGTACGCGGTGGACGTCAGCGGCGGCGTGGAGCAGGCCAAAGGCATCAAGGATGCGGCAAGGATCGAAGCCTTCATGCAGGCGGTCAAGCACGCGTGAACGCGGATGTGACGGCTGGCCGCGCGCCATCGTCCATAGCTTTCGCAGCCCGGTGCTGCCAGGCCGCGCCAGAGCGCGGGGCATGCCGGGGAAGAATTGGAGGTGGGGCGGCCCAAGGTCGGCCCATCGTCGCTTTACAGAAGAATTTGAGCTCAAGGGCAGGGCGGGGCCGCAAAGGTCTCCCCGGCCAATACTGGAGAAAGCAAGCATGAGCAACTGGTTGGTAGACAAACTGATCCCTTCGATCATGCGTTCCGAGGTGAAGAAGAGCTCGGTGCCGGAAGGGCTGTGGCACAAGTGCCCGTCCTGCGAAGCCGTGCTGTATCGCCCGGAGCTGGAAAAGACCCTCGACGTCTGCCCTAAGTGCAACCACCACATGCGTATCGGCGCGCGCGCGCGCATCGATATCTTCCTCGATCCAGAAGGTCGCGCAGAACTGGGCGCCGACCTGGAGCCGGTCGATCGCCTGAAGTTCCGTGACGGCAAGAAGTACAAGGACCGCCTGACCGCCGCGCAGAAGCAGACCGGTGAGAAGGACGCGCTGATCTCCATGAGCGGCACCCTGATGGGCATGCCGATCGTGGTCAGCGCCTTCGAGTTCTCCTTCATGGGCGGCTCGATGGGCGCCATCGTCGGCGAGCGTTTCGTGCGTGCTGCCAACTACGCCCTGGAAAATCGCTGCCCGATGGTCTGCTTCTCCGCTTCCGGCGGTGCGCGCATGCAGGAAGCACTGATCTCGCTTATGCAGATGGCCAAGACTTCCGCCGTGCTGGCGCGCCTGCGCGAAGAAGGCATTCCGTTCATCTCGGTGCTGACCGACCCGGTCTATGGCGGCGTTTCCGCCAGCCTGGCGATGCTTGGCGACGTGATCGTCGGCGAGCCGAAGGCGCTGATCGGCTTTGCCGGCCCGCGGGTAATCGAGCAGACCGTGCGCGAGAAGCTGCCGGAAGGCTTCCAGCGCAGCGAGTTCCTGCTGGAGCACGGTGCCATCGACCTGATCATTTCCCGTGACGAGCTGCGCCCGCGCCTGGCTCGCCTGCTGGCGCAGATGACCGGCCAGCCGACGCCGGAAGCGGCCAAAGAGGTCGCCGCCGTCGCGTGATGAACCAGCGCAGCCTGGGCGACTGGCTCGCCTATCTCGAACAGTTGCACCCCTCGGCCATCGACATGGGCCTGGAGCGCTCGCAACAGGTGCTTGCGCGCCTGGGCCTGGGCGCGCTGGCGCCCCGTGTGGTCACGGTGACTGGCACCAACGGCAAGGGCTCGACCTGCGCCTTCATGGCCGCGTTGCTGCGCTCGCAGGGGCTAAGGGTCGGGGTGTACAGTTCGCCGCATCTGCTGCGTTACAACGAACGGGTGCTGATCGACGGCCAGGAGGCCAGCGATGAGCGCCTGTGCGAAGCGTTCGCCGCCGTGGAAGCGGCGCGGGGCGAGATCTCGCTGACCTATTTCGAAATGGGCACCCTGGCGGCGTTCTGGTTGTTCAAGCAAGCCGCACTGGATGCCGTGGTGCTCGAGGTCGGTTTGGGTGGCCGGCTGGATGCGGTCAACCTGGTGGATGCCGACATCGCGCTGGTCACCAGCATTGGCGTCGACCACGTCGATTACCTGGGCGATAGCCGCGAGTCGGTAGCCTACGAGAAGGCGGGAATCTTCCGCCAGGGCAAGCCTGCGCTGTGCGGTGACCTTGATCCGCCGCAGCCTTTGTTGGACAAGGTGCGCGAGCTGGATTGCCCGTTCTTCCTGCGTGGACGTGATTTCGACCTGGATAGCAGCGTTGACCACTGGCATTGGCGTGGTCGCCAGCTCGACGGTTCGCCCGTTGAGCTGCATGACCTGCCGTTGCTCGACCTGCCCATGGAGAATGCCGCCCTGGCCTTGCAGGCCTTCCTGCTGATGGGGCTGCCGTGGGATGCCTACAAGGTTCGTCAGGCTTTGCTGGATACCCGTATCACCGGTCGCCTTGACCGGCGTGGTCTGTCATTCCAGGGTAAGTGTGTCGAGCTGTTGCTGGATGTCGGTCACAATCCGCACGCCGCCGAGTATCTGGCCCGCCGCCTGGCGGCACGCCCGGTGAGGGGGCGACGCCTGGCGGTCTTCGGCCTGTTGGCAGACAAGGACCTGCCCGGCGTGCTTGCGCCGCTGCGCGGTCAGGTCTCCGACTGGGCGGTGGCGCCGCTGGACACGCCGCGCAGCCGCCCGGCCGCGGAACTGGCGGATGCCTTGACGAACCTCGGTGCGACGGTGAAGTCTTACGCCAGTGTTGCGGCTGCCCTCGAAGGGCAGTGCGCCCGGGCGACGGCGGATGACCAGATCCTGCTGTTCGGTTCGTTTTTCTGCGTCGGCGAGGCCCTGGCCTGGCTTGAGCGGCAGGTTTCCGAGGATGGAGTAGATGGCAGTGCTGGATAAAGGGATGAAGCAGCGCATGGTCGGTGCGCTGGTGCTGGTGGCGCTGGCGGTGATCTTCCTGCCGATGTTGTTCACCCGCGAGGACGAGATGCGCCAGGTGCGTGTCGAGGCGCCGGAAGCGCCGGCCATGCCCAATCTGCCCCAGGTGCAGGTGGAGCCTGTGCAGGTGCCGGAGCCACAACCGCTGCCGGAGCAGAGCGAGCAGCCTGTAGTGGTGGTCGACGAGTCCACGGCGCCGGTGGCTACGCCGAGCCAGCCGATCACTCCGGCACCGACTGCGACGCAACCTCAGCCCAAACCGCAGACCCCGGTGCCCGCTCCGCCGGTAGCCAAGGTCGAGCCCCGTCCGGCGCCTGCACCGAGCGCGGCGCCTACCGCGCCCGCGGCCAAGCCCGCTACGCCGTCGAAGATCGACGTCAACGGCCTGCCGGTGAGCTGGTCGATCCAGTTGGCCAGCCTGTCCAATCGGGCCGGTGCCGACAATCTGCAGAAGACCCTGCGCAGCCAGGGCTACAACGCCTATATTCGTTCGGCGGACGGCATGAACCGGGTATTCGTCGGACCGTTGATCGAGCGAGCGGAAGCCGAGCGTCTGCGTGATGTGATTAATCGCCAGCAGAACCTAAAGGGCATCGTGGTACGTTTCCAGCCGGAACGTGGTTAGCATCTATCGCGGGGCAAGTCGCATCGGCGCACCGAAGCGACTTGCCCCGCGATGGTTTTCAAACCTGTAAAGCTGTCCCCGGAGTCAGCCTGCAGCCCTTCAAACTCCTGACATTCCGCTTACCCCCAGCCCCTCGCTCTGGTAAAATGCGCCGCCTCAAACGTCGGCAGGCAACACCGTGGCATTTACCTGGGTTGATTGGGCGATCATCGCGATCATCGCCATTTCCTCACTGATCAGTCTCAAGCGCGGCTTCGTCAAGGAAGCCTTGTCCCTGCTCATCTGGATTGTCGCCGGCGCGGTGGCCTGGATGTTCGGCGGCTCGCTTGCGCAGTATCTTGAAAGCTATATCCAGATGCCGTCCGCACGAGTCATTGCCGGCTGCGCCATTCTTTTCGTCGCCACGCTGCTGGTCGGGGCGATGCTCAATTTCCTCATCGGCGAGCTGATCCGCGTGACCGGGCTGTCCGGCACCGATCGCTTCCTCGGCATGGCCTTCGGCGCCGCGCGCGGGGGCCTGCTGGTGGTGGTGGCGGTCGGGCTGCTGAGCCTGGGGCCGGTGCAACAGGATCCGTGGTGGCAGGAATCGCGCCTGATACCACAATTTCTATTGGTAGCCGACTGGTCGAAGAACCTCATACTCGGGTTCAGCGGCCAGTGGATGTCCAGTGGGGTCAGCGCACCCGTTGACCTTCCGTTCAAGGAGCAGTTGCTCGGGCCGACCAAGCCCTGAGCGCGCTTCACTCAAGTTTCATCAAAGTAGGGGTTGCGTCGCATGTGTGGCATCGTCGGTATCGTCGGTAAGTCGAACGTCAATCAGGCGCTGTATGACGCGCTAACCGTGCTTCAGCACCGCGGCCAGGACGCTGCCGGTATCGTGACCAGCCACGACGGCCGGTTGTTCCTGCGCAAGGATAACGGCCTGGTGCGCGACGTCTTCCAGCAGCGCCACATGCAGCGCCTGGTGGGCAGCATCGGCATCGGTCATGTGCGCTACCCGACCGCCGGCAGCTCCACCTCGGCCGAGGCCCAGCCGTTCTACGTCAACTCGCCGTACGGCATCACCCTGGCGCACAACGGCAACCTGACCAACGTCGAGCAGTTGGCCAAGGAGATCTACGAGTCCGACCTGCGCCACGTCAACACCAACTCCGACTCCGAAGTGCTGCTGAACGTGTTCGCTCACGAGCTGGCCGTGCGCGGCAAGCTGCAGCCGACCGAAGAAGACGTGTTCGCCGCCGTGTCCCACGTGCATAGCCGCTGCGTCGGTGGCTACGCGGTGGTGGCGATGATCACCGGCTACGGCATCGTCGGCTTCCGTGACCCCAACGGCATCCGTCCGGTGGTGTTTGGGCAGCGTCACACCGACGAAGGCGTCGAGTACATGATCGCCTCGGAAAGTGTCGCCCTGGACGTGCTCGGCTTCACCCTGATTCGCGACCTGGCACCGGGCGAGGCGGTGTACATCACCGAAGGCGGCCAGCTGTTCACCAAACAGTGCGCCAAGAGCCCGAAACTGCAGCCGTGCATCTTCGAGCACGTGTACCTTGCCCGTCCGGATTCGATCATGGACGGCGTCTCGGTATACAAGGCGCGCCTGCGCATGGGCGAAAAGCTGGCCGAGAAGATCCAGCGCGAACGCCCCGAGCACGACATCGACGTGGTCATCCCGATCCCGGACACCAGCCGCACCGCGGCGTTGGAACTGGCCAACCACCTGGGCGTCAAGTTCCGCGAAGGCTTCGTCAAGAACCGTTACATCGGTCGTACCTTCATCATGCCCGGCCAGGCCGCGCGCAAGAAGTCGGTGCGCCAGAAGCTCAACGCCATCGAGCTGGAGTTCCGCGGCAAGAACGTGATGCTGGTGGACGACTCGATCGTGCGCGGCACCACCTGCAAGCAGATCATCCAGATGGCCCGCGAAGCCGGCGCCAAGAACGTCTACTTCTGCTCTGCGGCCCCAGCGGTACGCTACCCCAACGTCTACGGCATCGACATGCCGAGCGCTCACGAACTGATCGCCCACAACCGTACCACCGAACAGGTGGCCGAGTTGATCGGCGCCGATTGGCTGATCTACCAGGACCTGCCGGACCTGATCGAATCGGTCGGTGGCGGCAAGATCAAGATCGAGCATTTCGATTGCGCGGTGTTCAACGGTGAGTATGTCACCGGCGATATCGACGAAGCCTACCTCGACCGCATCGAGCAGGCCCGTAATGACCTGGCCAAGGTGAAGAACCAGGCGGTCAGCGCGATCATCGACCTGTACAACAACTGATTTGGGAGCGACGGCATGACCGAACAATGGGATGCCGGTCGACTGGACAGTGACCTCGAGGGTGTCGGTTTCGACACCCTTGCGGTGCGCGCCGGTCAGAACCGTACACCGGAGGCCGAGCACAGCGAAGCGCTGTTCCTGACCTCCAGCTATGTCTTCCGCACGGCTGCCGACGCTGCCGCGCGCTTTGCCGGCGAAACGCCGGGCAATGTCTATTCGCGCTACACCAACCCCACCGTGCGCGCCTTCGAGGAGCGCCTGGCGGCCATGGAAGGCGCCGAGCAGGCCGTGGCTACCTCCACCGGCATGGCGGCGATTCTCGCCGTGGTCATGTCGCTGTGCAGCGCCGGCGACCATGTGCTGGTGTCGCAGAGTGTGTTCGGCTCGACCATCAGCCTGTTCGAGAAGTACTTCAAGCGTTTCGGCGTGCAGGTGGACTACGTGCCGCTGGTCGACCTGAACGGCTGGGAAAAGGCCATCAAGGCCAACACCAAGCTGCTGGTCGTCGAGTCGCCGTCCAACCCGCTGGCCGAGCTGGTCGATATCAGCGCCCTGGCCGAAATCGCCCACGCCCGTGGCGCGCTGCTGGTGGTGGACAACTGCTTTAGCACCCCGGCCTTGCAGCAGCCGCTCAAGCTCGGTGCCGATATCGTGTTCCACTCGGCGACCAAGTTCATCGACGGCCAGGGCCGTTGCATGGGCGGCGTGGTGGCCGGGCGCAGCGAGCAGATGAAGGAAGTCGTGGGCTTCCTGCGTACCGCCGGCCCGACCCTCAGCCCGTTCAACGCCTGGGTCTTCACCAAGGGCCTGGAGACCCTCAAGCTGCGCATGCGCGCCCACTGTGAGAGCGCCCAGGCGCTGGCCGAGTGGCTCGAGCAGCAGGACGGTATCGAGAAGGTCCACTACGCCGGCCTGCCGAGCCATCCTCAGCATGAACTGGCCAAGCGCCAGATGAGCGGCTTCGGCGCGGTGGTCAGCTTCGAGGTGAAGGGTGGCAAGGAAGGTGCCTGGCGCTTCATCGACGCCACCCGGGTGATCTCCATCACCACCAACCTCGGTGACAGCAAGACCACTATCGCCCACCCGGCCACCACCTCCCACGGGCGTCTGACGCCGCAGGAGCGTGAAGCGGCGGGTATCCGTGACAGCCTGGTGCGCGTGGCGGTTGGTCTGGAAGACGTGGCCGACCTGCAAGCCGATCTGGCTCGTGGCCTGGCGGCGCTGTGATCGACTGGAAGGGTGGCGAGCCCGGCCATAATGGTCGGGTGGCTTTGGTGACCGGTGCCGCCCGCGGCATCGGCCTGGGCATCGCCGCCTGGTTGATCTGCGAGGGCTGGCAGGTGGTGCTCAGCGACCTGGACCGCCCGCGTGGCGCCAAGGTCGCCAAGGCGCTGGGCGACAACGCCTGGTTCATCACCATGGATGTGGCCGACGAGGCCCAGGTTAGTGCCGGGGTGTCCGAGGTACTCGGGCAGTTTGGCCGACTGGACGCGCTGGTGTGCAACGCGGCGATCGCCAACCCGCACAACCAGACCTTGGAGAGCCTGTCCCTGGCCCAATGGAACCGGGTGCTGGCGGTCAACCTCAATGGCCCGATGCTGCTGGCCAAGCATTGCGCACCTTACCTGCGCGCCCATGGTGGTGCGATCGTCAACCTGGCTTCCACCCGTGCCCGGCAATCCGAGCCGGACACCGAGGCCTATGCCGCCAGCAAGGGCGGGCTGGTTGCCTTGACCCACGCCCTGGCCATGAGCCTGGCGCCGGAGATCCGCGTCAATGCCGTGAGCCCGGGCTGGATCGATGCCCGTGACCCTTCGCAGCGGCGCGCCGAGCCTCTGAGCGACGCCGACCATGCCCAGCATCCGGCTGGCCGGGTGGGGACGGTGGAGGACGTCGCGGCGCTGGTGGCGTGGCTGCTGTCGCGCCAGGCGGGGTTCGTCACCGGCCAGGAGTTCGTGGTCGATGGCGGGATGACCCGCAAGATGATCTATACCTGAGCGGCAAGCTATAAGCTTCAAGCTGCAAGAGGGGACCGTAAGGTCCCCTTTGTCTTTCTCCGGGTCGAATACGGTAGTGAGGGAGACGAGAGCTTTTTCTTGTCGCTTGCAGCTTCAAGCTTGCAGCTGTTTTTGCCCTTTTTGAAAAAAACTTCAATGGGGGTATTGACTTAGCATCGGTACCTGCGTAAATTTCGCGGCCTCAGCGAAGCAAACGCAACAAGCAACATCGCGGGGGTGATTAGCTCAGCCGGGAGAGCATCTGCCTTACAAGCAGAGGGTCGGCGGTTCGATCCCGTCATCACCCACCACTTCCTGAGGAGGTTTCTGGTCCAAGGTGCTTTGCAAGAAGCACTCTGGCAGAGAGAAACAGGACGCAAGTCCAACACTGCGCGGCGGTAGTTCAGTCGGTTAGAATACCGGCCTGTCACGCCGGGGGTCGCGGGTTCGAGTCCCGTCCGCCGCGCCATTTTATCCCAGATGGGTGCTTGCACCGGTCTGAGGCCGCAAGGCCAGGTCCCAGTTTCAATCAGGCGCAAGCCTGAACGATACGCAGCGGTAGTTCAGTCGGTTAGAATACCGGCCTGTCACGCCGGGGGTCGCGGGTTCGAGTCCCGTCCGCTGCGCCATCTTTCGCCGAGAGCCCCATGAACGCTCAAAGCAAGCAGAAAAGGCGATGATAGGTCGCCTTTTTTGTTCCTGGCTTTCGCGCTGTAGCGCTTGAAAGCTCAGATCCCAGTTTCAATCGGGTGCAAACCTGAACGATACGCAGCGGTAGTTCAGTCGGTTAGAATACCGGCCTGTCACGCCGGGGGTCGCGGGTTCGAGTCCCGTCCGCTGCGCCATCTTCGCCTCGAGGCCCTTTGAACACCTCGAAGCAACGGAAAAGCGACCTTAGGGTCGCTTTTTTCGTTTCAGCAGCTTGCCCGGCCATGGGCAAGGATTTCCAATAATGCTGACAGACTCTTCACCGATCAAAGGTTTCAGCCGCTGATCGATGTGATGCACAATACGCCCCATTCGTTTCTTCCCGGAATTGGCAATGTCTAGATCAACCGTCTATGGCGCGCTCGGGCTGGCCCTCGTGCTGGCGGGCGTGTCCGGCTGTTCCTCGAAAAAGGCCGCCGTCTACGAGCACGAGAACTTCGATGACTCGGGCACCTTTTCCCGCACCTTCGCCAGCAGCGAGGCCGGCTCCTGCGAGGCGGCGCGGCGTGCGCTGCTCAGCCAGGGCTACATCATCACCAGCAGCGATGCCAACCAGGTCGCCGGCAACAAGAGCTTCCAGCAGAACGCCGAGAATCACCTGCAGATCAGCTTCAACATCACCTGCGTGCCGGACATGAGCGACAAGCAGCGCTCGACCATGTTCGCCAACGCCCTGCAGGATCGCTACGCCCTGAAGAAGTCCAACACTTCCGCCAGCCTTGGCGTTGGCGTGCTGGGTTCGGTGTCGATGCCGATCGGCTCCACCGACGACTCCATGGTCAAGGTGGCCAGCGAGACGGTCACCGCCGCGCAGTTCTACGATCGTTACTTCGCCCTGGTGGAAAGCTACCTGCCGAAACCGAAGAAGCCGGAGAAGTCCGAACCCGCCGCCGAGCCGAAGGTGGAGAAACCTGCCGCCGACCTGGGCCTGCCGGAGCCTGCGCCCGCTGCCCTGGCGCCCGTACCGCAGCCCGTCACCCCGGTAGCCGAAAGCGTGGCAGAGACACCGGCCCCGGTATCGACACCGGTTGCTGCCCCCCCTGCCGCAGCGCCTGCGCCCGTTGCCACTCCAGCGCCTCCCGTGCCGTCCAGCGAGGCCCCGGCCGCGCCGGTGGTGGATGACAGCAAGGGTTCGCAACCCATCGCGCCGCCTGTCGAGCCAGCGCCGATCCAGGTTCAGCAGGAAGCTCCGGCGGCAGAGCAGGCGCCGGCGCCACTCTGACTCGTCGATAACTTCCTGGGTGCCTGCTACGTTTATCGTTCATAGGGCTGTAATCATTCTGTCATTACGCTGGCTTAGGTTGGCGCAATGACAGAAGAACGACGAATGAGGGGCGTGAAGATGGACGATTACCAGGAAGAACTGCTCGAGTTCCAGGCCTATGAGCTGGACCTGCCGGAGCCGGCCGACGACGCCACCGAGCTCTAACCGACTTGCCGCTGATGGCGGCGAAACTCCCCCGGGGTCAGCCCCGTCCAGCGCTTGAACGCGCGCTGGAACGCCTCTGCCGAGGCGAATCCCAGCAGATAGGCGATCTCGCCGAAGGCCAGTTCCGTATCGCGAATATAGGTCTCGGCCAGGTCACGCCGTGTGTCGTTGAGCAGGTTGCGAAAGCGCGTGCCTTCCTCGGCCAGCTTGCGGCGCAACGTCCAGGTTGGCAGCTGCAGGTGCCGCGCCACTTCCTCCAGGTCCGGTTCGTGCCCGCCATTGAGCAGTGGGCCCAGCAGATGGGTGATGCGCTCGCCCAGGCTGCGCACACGGGTGCGCTGGGCCAGTTCCGTTTCGCACAGCTGCAGCAAGTGCTGCCAGGTACTGGGGCAGTGCTGCAGGTTCGGCAGGTCCAGGGTGGCCCGGCTCAGGCGCAGTTGGTTGGCGGTGCCACCGAAATGCACGGTGCCCGTACACAGGCCTTGGTATTGCGCGGCGTAGGCGGGAGTGTCGAATTCGATCTCAAGACGTTCGGCTTGCACCGGCCTGGCGGTGAGGGCGCCGAGCTGCGCCAGCCAGCCCGCGAGCATCGAGTCGACCACGAAGTGGTTGTAGCTGTTGTAGGGGCTGATGGAATAGAACCTCAACCAAGCGCCCTGGGTGTCTTCGTGGAAACTCGAACGGCCCCGGTAGTTGGCGGCATACAACGGTTCGAAGCGCAGCAGGGTGCGGGCGGCTTCGCCGAGGGTGGGTGCCTGCGCGGCAGTCACCCCGGCCAGCCCTGCCTGGGCCAGGCGGCTCAGGCGCCCCATGTGCAGGCCCAGGGCCGGTTCGGCGGACAAGGCGATCGCCGCATGGCCCAGGTGCATGTAGCGCGGAATCGATAGGCGCGCGCCTGGCTCGGCCAGGCGCCTGGCGTCGAGGCCGTAGCGCAGCAGCAGCGGCTGCGGGTCGTGGCCGAGCATGGCCAGTGCTTCGGCCAGGGGCTGGACGAAACCTACTGACAGATCACCCAGGCGCACGCGGGGGCGGGGCATGGCGTCACAGCCACAGGTTGAGCAGGCGCGCACCGTGGCTGTCGTTGCCGACCCACAGTGTGCCGCTTTGGCTGGCAAAGCCCTGGCCGTCGCTACCCAGCTCCCAGAACTGGCCACGCATGAACACGCTCATGCTCGGGGTGCTGTCATTGGCGGCCAGCGGTAGTTGCTGCCAGGCGCGTTGCTCACTGACCTCGCCGCGTCGCAGCGGCAGGTCGGCGGCCTGCGCCTGGTGGCGATTGCCACGCCAGGGCGCCTGCCAGCTGTGCTTGCCGCTCAGGAAAACCGGGTTGGCGATCACTTGCACCGATTGCGCGGCCAGTTGCTGATGGTTGGCCGGGTACCAGCTGTCGCTGCCGATCAGCACGCCCAGACGCCCGGCGGGGGTCTCCAGCACTTGCAGGGGGTGTTGCTGGCCACCTTGGATGTAGCGCCGGCTTTCGCTGTCGGGGTACTGCTGGTGCTGAGGCTGGCCGAGCACCGAACCGTCGCTGGCGAACACCAGGCTGCTGTTGTAAAGCGGGCCGTTGCCGGTGCGCAGCACGCCGTTCTCGACGTAGGGCGCGGGCAGGACGATGGAGCCGGCCACCAGGGTGACGCCGAACTCGCGGGCCAGGTTGCCGAACAGCTGCTGGTAGTCGGCAGCCATCTGCGCGGCCTTCATGCGCAGGTGGGCGTCCGAGCGGCGGTCGTCGCCGCTGGCGGCGAGCATCGCCAGGCCGTAGCGCAGCGGGTTGCTCAACTCCAGCCACTGCCAGGCCTCGCTGCGCTGGGTCACCTGGTACAGCTCGCGCTTTTCGCCACGAGCCCACAGCCAGGTGCCGATATGCTCGGGCAGTACCACCACGGTGCGCGGGTTGACCAGCCCTTGGGCACGGGCCTGCTCCAGGTAGGCCGAGAGCTTGCGGTGCAGGCGCGTCAGGTTCTGGTAGTCGCCCGGATACAACAGCGGCTCGACCCCCAGCAGGTTGCCGTGCTCGCCTGGCACGCCCTGGTTGAGGGCCAGCTCGATGCGCAGGTCGGACAGGTAATGGCCTTCTGGACGCTGCAGGGTCCAGAAGCCGTAGCCACAGAGGGCGGCGAGGGTGACCAGCGCCAGGGCGCCGGCTAGCAGTTTGCGCATGGAACGGTCCAGCGTTGTGCGGTAGAGGTGCCTTAGGGTAGACCTGCTGTGCAGCAGGATCAATAAGTTGTCAGTTTCGATCATTGAGCGTGTTCAAACGCCTGTTTAATGTCGGCCTCAGACAACCGACGGGCCCCGCGAGCTGGTGTAGCCAGCGGCAGAGGCGCCCGCATTCCGTGATCATGCCACCTGTGGAGTCCATCCATGGCTACCGACCGTTACCCGCACCTGCTGGCCCCCCTCGACCTGGGCTTCACCACCTTGCGCAACCGCACCCTGATGGGGTCGATGCACACAGGCCTTGAAGAGCGCCCCGGCGGCTTCGAACGCATGGCCGCGTACTTCGCCGAGCGTGCCCGTGGTGGTGTCGGCCTGATGGTCACCGGCGGCATCGCGCCCAACGATGAAGGCGGCGTGTACTCCGGCGCGGCCAAGCTCAGCACCGAGGAAGAGGCTGCCAAGCACCAGGTCGTCACCGAGGCCGTGCATGCCGCCGGTGGCAAGATCTGCCTGCAGATCCTCCACGCCGGGCGCTATGCCTACAGTCCGAAACAGGTGGCGCCCAGCGCCATCCAGGCACCGATCAACCCGTTCAAGCCCAAGGAGCTGGACGAGGAGGGCATCGAGAAGCAGATCCGCGATTTCGTCACTTGCGCAAGCCTGGCCCAGCGCGCCGGCTACGACGGCGTCGAGATCATGGGTTCGGAAGGCTACTTCATCAACCAGTTCCTCGCCGCCCACACCAACCACCGCACCGACCGCTGGGGCGGCAGCTATGAGAACCGCATGCGCCTGGCCGTGGAAATCGTGCAGCGGGTGCGCGAGGCGGTGGGGCCGAACTTCATCATCATCTTCCGCTTGTCGATGCTCGACCTGGTCGAGGGCGGTAGCACCTGGGACGAGATCGAACTGCTGGCCAAGGCCATCGAGCAGGCCGGCGCCACGCTGATCAACACAGGTATCGGCTGGCACGAGGCGCGCATCCCGACCATCGCCACCAAGGTGCCACGCGCGGCGTTCAGCAAGGTCACCGCCAAGCTGCGCGGCGCGGTGAAGATACCGCTGATCACCACCAACCGCATCAATACCCCGGAAGTGGCCGAGGCCGTTCTGGCCGAGGGCGATGCCGACATGGTCTCCATGGCCCGGCCGTTCCTGGCCGACCCCGATTTCGTCAACAAGGCCGCCGAAGGCCGTGGCGACGAGATCAACACCTGCATCGGCTGCAACCAGGCGTGCCTGGACCACACTTTCGGCGGCAAGCTGACCAGCTGCCTGGTCAACCCGCGTGCCTGCCATGAGACGGAGCTCAACTACCTGCCGGTACGGGCGGTGAAGCGCATTGCTGTGGTCGGCGCAGGTCCTGCGGGCCTGGCAGCGGCCACCGTGGCCGCCGAGCGCGGTCATGCCGTAACGCTGTTCGATGCTGCCGGCGAGATCGGTGGGCAATTCAACGTGGCCAAACGCGTGCCGGGCAAGGAGGAGTTCTACGAGACCTTGCGTTACTTCCGCAACAAGGTGAAGTCCACTGGTGTCGAGCTGCGCCTGAACACTCGTGTTGATGTAGCTGCGCTGGTGGCCGGCGAGTTCGACGAGGTCATTCTGGCCACCGGCATCGCCCCGCGCACGCCGGCCATTCCCGGCATCGACAATGCCAAGGTGCTGAACTACCTGGACGTGCTGCTCGAGCGCAAGCCGGTGGGCGAGCGGGTGGCGGTGATCGGTGCTGGTGGTATCGGTTTCGATGTGTCCGAGTACCTGGTGCACAAGGGCGTGGCCACCAGCCAGGACCGTGAGGCGTTCTGGAAGGAATGGGGCATTGATACGCAGCTGGAGGCCCGTGGTGGTGTGGCCGGGGTGAAGGCAGAGCCTCATGCGCCGGCGCGCCAGGTCTATCTGCTGCAACGCAAGAAGACCAAGGTTGGCGACGGCCTGGGCAAGACCACCGGCTGGATCCACCGCACGGGGCTGAAGAACAAGCAGGTGCAGATGCTCAACAGCGTCGAGTACCTGGGCGTCGACGATGCCGGCCTGCATGTGCGCATCGGCGAGGGCGAGCCGCAGGTGCTGGCGGTGGACAACATCGTTGTCTGCGCGGGGCAGGAGCCGCTGCGCGAGTTGCATGATGGCCTTGTGGCGGCCGGGCAATCGGTGCACTTGATCGGTGGCGCTGATGTGGCGGCTGAGCTTGATGCCAAGCGGGCGATTAACCAAGGGTCGAGATTGGCGGCCGAGTTGTAATTGTTTGAACAGGTGATGAGCCAACTTTCACAGGTGAGGTGGTGATACACCTTTCCTTTGGGAGTTGGCTTGTCAGCGAGTAGTTGTAACTGAAGAAGCACTGCGAGTAGTCTTCATATACTCCATGTATCTTGCTCTTGCTCTTGCTCTTGCTCTTGCTCTTGCTCTTGCTCTTGCTCTTGCTCTTGCTCTTGCTCTTGCTCTTGCTCTTGCTCTGCTTTTGCTTCTAAGTGCGCGATAGTTCAGGCGACACAAATTGCGACTTCAGGAGGCCGAACGGAGGGCTTGCGCAGGGAGGTGACGGGCATGGATGCCCGTCAAGCGCCGATCAGGCCATGGATGGCCCGTCGGCGCGTCCTCCCGGAGCGAGCCCGGAGTGAGGGGACCCCGGAGCGAAGCGTAGGGGCCGTATGAACGGAGCCGAACGGTTTTGCCTCCTTTTCCCAAGAGAAAAGGAGGTCGCCGTAAAGGCGAAAAGGTGAGTGTGCGTCGACATGGCGAATGAATGCGCATATAACTTTTAAAACACACGCTGTGTAAGTCAAAGTCAAAGTCAAAATCAATCGGCATCGGTTTTGATAGATATAAGTTCATTCATTTGCGATGTCGACGCACAGTCACCTTTCCGCCCTTACGGCGGCTTACTTTGGTCGTAACTCGCCGTCCGCGGCCAAAGTAAGCAAAGCCGTGGCGCTCCATTCATCCGGCCCTCCGCTTCGCTCCGGGTCCCCTCACTCCGGCCTTGCTCCCGGGAGGACCGCGCTGAACGCCCCATCCTGGGGCGCAGCGCTTGACGGGCATCCATGCCCGTCACCTCCCTCCGCAAGACCTGCGTTCGGCCTCCTGAAGTCGCGAAGTTACGGGCGGCGCCTGGGCTGACGCAGCTGTCGCTAGCGGGGTATGGCGCTAGACTCCTGATCGGCAACGGCAACGGCAACGGCAACGGCAACGGCAACGGCAACGGCAACGGCAACGGCAACGGCAACGGCAACGGCAACGGCAACGGCAACGAGCAGCACATTTGTATCTGGGCAATCAGATAAACTGCCTCCATGTCTGATTTTTCTCTCCCCCAAGCCCCCCTGCAACGCCTCGACCTATCTTGGTTACGCCACGCGGGAATCGAAGCTGCGGTCCTGCGCCTGGACCTGATCGACCCGCTGATCAGCGGCAACAAATGGTTCAAGCTGCGTCATCACCTGCTCCAGGCTCGCAAGGCCGATGCACCGGGCCTGATCAGCCTGGGGGGTAACCATTCCAACCATCTTCATGCCCTGGCGGCGGCTGGCAAGCGCTTCGGCTTCGCCACTGTCGGGCTATTGCGTGGCCCCCCCCAGGACACACCGACGGTGCGAGACCTGCGAGCCCTGGGCATGGAGCTGTTTTGGCTCGGTTTCGGCGGCTACCGCAGTCGCCATGAACCCGGTTTCTGGGAGCCCTGGCAGGCCCGCTACCCGGATTGGCACTGCATCCCTGAAGGCGGTGGCGGCCAAGCTGGCGCGCAGGGCTGCGGCTTGATCGTCGCGCAATGCCGGGCGCAGTTGGCAACGCTCGGCTGGACGGACTACGACGCCTGGTGGCTGGCGGCAGGCACCGGCACGACCTTGGCCGGAATGGTGCTGGAGGAGGCGGGCAGACATGTGGTCCATGGCGCCCTGGCCGTGCCCCTTGACCACGGTGTACCGGAAACCGTCGCAGCGCTGGCGGGCGTGCACGGCTACCAATTGCACGACGCCAGCCGTGGCGGCTTTGCCCGTATCGACGACGCACTGCTGGCGTTCATCGCCGACACCGAACGGCAAACCGGCATGCCGCTGGAGGCGCTCTACACCGGCAAGGCCCTGCTGGCCCTGCGCGACCGGGTCGAGGCCGGGCATTTCGCTCCCGGCACCCGCCTGGTATTCCTGCATACCGGAGGCCTGCAGGGACGACGCGGTTACTTGTAGGGCAGCATGCGCAGCAGGGTGTTGTCACGCCGCACGTAGTGATGATAAAGCCCGGCCAGTGCGTGCAGGCCGATCAGCCAGTACCCCCAGCTGCCGATGCGTTCATGCCAGCCCTTGATGAACTTGCTCAGGTCCGGATCCGGGGCGACGATGGCCGGCAGATCCAGGCCATAGAACGGGATCGGCTTGTCGGCGGCGCTGAGGATTGCCCAGCCGGCCAGCGGCAGGCCGATCATCATCAGGTACAGCAGCAGGTGCACCAGGTGCGACAGGCCGGTCTGCCAGGCTGGTGGCTTGGGCACGATCGGCGGCGTGGGGCGCGACAGGCGCAGGGCCAGGCGCAGCCAGACCAGCACGAACACCGTCAGCCCGAGCATGAAGTGCAGGTCTTTCATCAGGTCGCGTTCGGCGCTGCCCTTGGGGAACAGGCCGCGCAGCTCGATGCAGGCGTAGACGGCGGCCAGCAGCACCAGCATCAGCCAGTGCAGGGCGATCGACAGGCGCGCGTAGTGGGCCGCAGGAGTGGATGAAACCATGGTGGGTCCTCGTCATCAGGTCGGAAGGGGCGCTCTTGATGGCGCCTGCCCCTAACTCTAATCGCTGGCGTGGAAATGTGTTTGCTTCAGATCTATCAAACACGGCCGACACAACGGGCCTGGGTAATGGCTTTGGGCCTGCACCCGATCTCCATCGCACAAGGATCCTGTGTCAATGAAACGCCTCATCTCCACCCCTCGGGTAGCGCTGTTTGGCGCCCTGTCCCTGCTGCTCGCCGGCTGCGAGCAAGCCCCGGCGGTCAAGACTCCACCGATTGCCGCCCTGACCATTCCGCTGTGCGTGAACGACGAGTGCGCGGTGCTGGACCAGAACGGCGCATTTCGAGTCGCCCCAGGCAGCGAGTTCACCCAGATCTACACCCAAGCCTTCACCAACGCCTTCATCTTCGGGCGTGGCGACTACTGGCACCTGGCAAGTGGTGACGGCAAGCAGGTGATTCGCGCCGACCTCACAGATGAGCTCTACACCTTGACCCCTGGCCTGTTCGGCTACGTCCGCAATGGCAAGGTCGGAGTGATGGATGAGCAGGGCAAGGAAGTCCAGCCGGCCATCTTCGACACTGTCTATGTCGGAGGTGACAACGACTTCATCGTCTATGAGATCGACGAACTGCGCGGCATCCTCACGCCTCAGGGCGAGAAGGTCAGCGAAGCGGTGTTCGACTCGCTGTACGTGCGCGAGGATTTCGCAAAGCGTGGCAACTGGGTGCTGGCCGAGCGGCAAGGCGAGAGCTGGGGATACAACCTCCAGACCAAGGTGTTGCGCAAGCTGGACTTCGACACCATAGTCAGCGCGGCTGACGGATATCTGGTGGTCACCCGCGAAGGCGGCGCGGGCAAGGGGCTGGCTGATGCCTCCGGCAACCTGGTGATTGCGCTCGACAAGGGTTGGCTGGGCACGCCAGGCGGTGGTCTGGTGGCCTTCAGGGATGGTTACGACAAACCTTGTGGCTACCTGGATTATCAAGGCAAGGTCGTCATCGAGGCGCAATACCAGAACTGCGAGACGTTCGGCAAGGTTGGCGGCATGGTGCAGTTGCAGCGCACCGGCGAAGACCGCGGCAAGGCCGGGATGATCGGGCATGACGGCAAATGGCTGATCGAGCCCGAGTACGACTCGATCGGCGATGCGGGTATCGGCCTGCTCGGCATGAGTGGCCATCGCCCGGGTTTCAACCATATCGGCAAGCTGCAGAACATGTTCCTGGCAACCTACGGAACCATCGACCTGGACCAGGGGAAGGTCGTGTTCCAGCCCATATACAAGCAGATCGGCGTGGTAGCGCCCAAGCGCTATGCCTTCACCGAGCTGAAATCGCCGAAGAAGACGGTGATGCTCCTCGGTATGCCGAGTGAAACCGATACCGTGGGCCTGATGGACGAGCAGGGCAAAGTGCTGGTCAAGCCGGAACAGTTCGTGTCGTTCAAGCTGTTGGCCGATGGCCGCCACCTGCTGGCTGCCGAGGGCAGCAATTCCGATACCCTGCGCGCGCTGTACGACATCGATGGCAAGCTGCTGGTGCCCGCCAAATGGCAGGACCTGGAAGTCGACGAGGCGCGTGGTGCGATCTTCGCCTATCGAGTCGAGGGCAATGGCGATGACGCCGTGCGCACGCTGCGCGCCCTGTATCGTCTGGATGGCAGTGTGGTGTTCGACACCAACCGTTTGCCCTGTGGCGCGGAACAGGTGGTCGATGGCAAGGGCCAGGTGCTGTGGCCGAAGGATGCCCAGGCCCACTGCCCGGCGCCTGAGCCGGTGGCCGAGGCGTCCTGACGCTTGAGCACCCGTCGCCGGTGAATCGGCAGCGGGTGCTGCTTCAGCGTGGGGGGAGGTGCGGCCAGTTGTCGGCCACCAGGAACATCCGTTCGACCTCTTCCCACGTTCCGTCCGCCTGTTCCTCCACTCTGCACAGCAAGTGTGCGTGGGCATCGGGCTCCAGCCCTTGCCGCCAGGCGGTGAAGCGCGTTGCGTTCCAGCAGGCCTGTGCTTCAAAGCGCGCTGGCGCCAGCCATGCCTGGCGTGGCAGGGGCTGCCAGCATCCGTTATCGGCTTCGCTCCATTCAGATTGGCGCAGCCAGCCACCGCGCAAGTGCCGGGGGTTGGCCCCGTCAGGTGGACGGGTGTGCCCCGACCGTGGGTAGAACAGGTAGCCGCCAAGCCACAGGTGGGCTTGCACCCGGTCCAGACCCAATCCGGCCAGCACAGTGTGACTCTGCGGTCCGCTCGACATGGGCAGCTGGTGCTGCACCAGGTGTGCCAGCTTGCGTCCCAGCCGATCATGGCAACCGGGGCCGAGCCAGAGGCCTGGGTCGCCACCGTCGCCGCTAGGCGGTCCCAGGTAGAGCTTGATGGCCAGCTCCAGATGATGATCGCCTTCGCGGTCACGCAGCAGAATGTCCAGCTCGCCCAGGGTGTGCCCGCCGTCGCGGATCGCCAGGTTGGCCGCCAGCAGCTCGATACCCGGTGCCTGCTGCAGGGCGAACTGCCACAGGCTTTCGTAGTACAGGCCCAGCCGCCGGCTGTTCAGGCGTGCCAGCCAGTCCAGCAGCGGCGCAGGCTCCTGGTCGAGCGTCACGAGCCATTGGCCCAGGCGCTGGGGATCATCGGCCCAGGCGCTGCCCTGCAGCGGGTGGCGCTGGGGGCAGCCGGCCTGCGCCAGCAGCGGGGGCGACAGCAGCGCCCAGGCCAGGTCGCGCACGGCAGGGTGGCGCAGCTGGCGGGGCAGGGGCTCGAGATCGGCGAAGGGCGTCATCCTGCGAGCATAGCCGGTTTGCCGCTGGCCGGTCCTTTCGCCCATAATCCCGGCATTGTCACCCCGCCGCAGAGCCTTGCAGGAGCACCATGGAGCAATTTCGCAATATCGGTATCATCGGACGCCTTGGCAGCTCCCAGGTGCTCGACACCATTCGCCGACTGAAAAAATTCCTCCTCGAGCGCCACCTGCACGTGATTCTCGAGGACACCATTGCCGAAGTCCTGCCCGGCCACGGCCTGCAGACCTCCACGCGCAAGCTGCTGGGCGAGGTCTGCGACCTGGTCATCGTGGTTGGCGGCGACGGCAGCCTGCTCGGCGCCGCCCGTGCCCTGGCCCGTCACAATATCCCGGTGCTGGGGATCAACCGCGGCAACCTGGGTTTCCTCACCGATATCCGCCCCGACGAGCTGGAGGAGAAGGTCGCCGAGGTGCTCGACGGCCATTACCTGGTGGAGAACCGTTTCCTGCTGCAGGCCGAGGTGCGTCGTCACAACGAGGCCATCGGCCAGGGCGACGCGCTCAACGACGTGGTGCTGCACCCGGGCAAGTCGACGCGGATGATCGAGTTCGAGATCTACATCGACGGCCAGTTCGTCTGCAGCCAGAAAGCCGACGGCCTGATCGTCGCCACCCCGACCGGCTCCACCGCCTACGCGCTGTCCGCCGGCGGCCCGATCATGCACCCCAAGCTGGATGCCATCGTCATCGTGCCGATGTACCCGCATACGTTGTCCGGCCGGCCGATCGTGGTCGACGGCAACAGCGAGCTGAAGATCGTCGTGTCCAAGGACCTGCAGATCTACCCGCAGGTTTCCTGCGATGGCCAGAATCATTTCACCTGCGCCCCGGGCGACACCATCACCGTGAGCAAGAAACCGCAGAAGCTGCGCCTGATCCACCCGCTGGACCACAACTACTACGAGGTCTGCCGCACCAAGCTCGGCTGGGGCAGCCGCCTGGGCGGCAGGGACGACTGATGCTCGATCCGGCGCGCAGTTTCGACATCATCGGTGACGTGCACGGTTGCGCGCTCACCCTCGAACGCTTGCTCGACGCCCTCGGCTACAAGCGCATCGGCGGGGTCTGGCGGCATCCGCGGCGCCAGGCGTTGTTCCTGGGCGACATCGTCGACCGTGGGCCACGCATCCGCGAGGCGCTGCACATTGTTCATGACATGGTCGAGGCCGGCCAGGCGTTCTGCATCATGGGCAACCATGAGTACAACGCCCTGGGCTGGGTCACCCCGGCGTTGCCGGGCAGTGGCAAGGCCTTCGTGCGCGACCATACCCCGCGCCATGCCCGGCTGATCGACGAGACCCTTACCCAGTTCGCCCAGCATCCCGGCGACTGGCACGATTTCATCCAGTGGTTCTATGAGCTGCCGTTGTTCGTCGACGCAGGCCGCTTCCGCCTTGTGCATGCCTGCTGGGACCCACGGCTGATCGAGCCGTTGCGTCAGCAGTACCCCACGGGCTGCATCGACGAGCACTTCGTGCAGGCCTCGGCAGTGTCCGGCAGCTTCGCCTCGACAGTGTGCAACCGCCTGCTGCGCGGCACCGACATGCGCCTGCCGGACGGCCTGACCCTGACCGGCGGCGACGGCCTGACCCGCGCCTTCTTCCGCACCAAGTTCTGGGAAGAGGACCCGCAGACCTACGGCGACATCGTCTTCCAGCCCGATGCGCTACCCGACGAGGTGGCCCGCACGCCGCTCAGCCACAGCCAGAAGAACGCCCTGCTGCGCTATGCCGAGGACGAACCGTTGCTGTTCGTCGGCCATTACTGGCGCAGTGGCCGGCCCGCGCCGATCCGCGACAACCTGGCCTGCCTGGACTACAGCGCCGTGCTCTACGGCAAGCTCGCGGCCTACCGCCTGGACGACGAGACCCGCATCGACCCGCACAAGTTTGTCTGGGTCGATGTCGACCGCCCGCAGGCCAGCCAATGAACGTGGTCGAAGTGCTGCGCCTGCCGCTGGCGGTCGATCTCAGCGGTTTCGTCGCCCTGCTGCGTCGTCTGCAGGTGCCGCACCGGGTGGTGGAGGAGGGCGAGGAACAGGTGCTCTGGGCGCCGCCGGCCATGGCCCACGAAGTACTGGAACTCTATCGACGCTTCCCTGAGGGCAATGCCGACCTTGAAGCCATGCCCGAACCTGTGGACGCCGGCATGCCCACCGCCCCGGCGGCGCCTTCGCTGAAGGAGCAGGCCCTGGCCTGCAAGGTCACCGCCGCGGTACTGATCCTGAGCCTGGTGGTCGCCGGGGTGACCGGCCTGGGTGACAACCTCTCGACCATCGGCTGGTTCACCTTCCTGTCGTTCAAGGTGCAGGGCGACTACCTGTACTTCACCCCCTTGCTCCAGGGCCTCGCCGAAGGCCAGTGGTGGCGCCTGGTGTCGCCGATGCTGCTGCACTTCGGCGTGCTGCACCTGGCCATGAACGGCCTGTGGTACTGGGAGCTGGGCAAGCGCATTGAGCTGCGCCAGGGGCCGTGGATGTTGCTGGGGCTGACACTGTTGTTCAGTCTGGTGTCCAACCTGGCTCAGCATTTCACCAGCGGGCCAAGCCTGTTCGGCGGGCTGTCTGGCGTGCTCTACGGCTTGCTCGGGCATGTCTGGCTGTACCAGTGGCTGGCGCCGAACCCGCAGTTCAACCTGCCCAAGGGCGTGCTGGTGATGATGCTGATCTGGCTGGTGATCTGCCTGAGCGGCGTGGTCGGCCAGCTCGGCTTCGGCCAGATCGCCAACGCCGCCCATGTCGGCGGGTTGCTCATCGGATGCCTGACGGGGCTCTTGGGTGGCGCGCTGGCGAGGCGTAAACTGACCGCCTGACTGAGGAGACAGCATGTCCACGTTCGCGCAAATGATCGAAAACATCACCCCCGAGATCTACGAGAGCCTGAAGACGGCCGTGGAGATCGGCAAATGGTCCGACGGCCGCAAGCTGACCGCTGAGCAGAAGGAGCTGTCGCTGCAGGCGGTGATCGCCTGGGAAATGAAGAACCTCCCCGAAGAGCAGCGCACCGGCTACATGGGCCCGCAGGAATGCGCCTCGAAGTCGGCGCCGATCGCCAACATCCTCTTCAAGTCGGACTCGGTACATTGATCGAACTCGCTCGTGGCTCTCTGAGCAAGATGGCGGTGCGCCTGGACGCACCGGTCGTTCAATACAGTTTCCGCCTGGATGACACCGAGGTGCCGGTCAACCCGCTGATCGGCCAGTCGATACGCCTGGAGTACCTCGGCGCGATCCACTGCAGCCATTGCGGCAAACGCACCAAGACCAGCTTCAGCCAGGGCTACTGCTATCCGTGCATGACCAAGCTGGCCCAGTGCGATGTGTGCATCATGGCCCCGGAACGCTGCCACTACGATGCCGGCACCTGCCGCGAGCCGTCGTGGGGCGAGCAGTTCTGCATGACCGACCACGTGGTGTACCTGGCCAACTCGTCGGGCATCAAGGTCGGCATCACCCGAGCCACCCAGCTGCCCACCCGCTGGCTCGACCAGGGCGCCAGCCAGGCGCTGCCGATCATGCGCGTGGCCACCCGCCAGCAATCCGGGCTGGTCGAGGATGTGCTGCGCAGCCAGGTGCCGGACCGCACCAACTGGCGCGCGCTGCTCAAAGACGACGCCGAGGTGCTCGACCTGCCGGCCATCCGCGAGCAGATCTTCGACGCCTGCGCAGACGGTATCCGTGGGCTGCAGGAGCGCTTCGGCCTGCAGGCCATCCAGCCGCTGCCCGACGCCGAGGTGGTGCAGATGCGCTACCCGGTCGAGGCCTACCCGAAAAAGATCGTCAGCTTCAACCTCGACAAGGATCCCGTCGTGGAAGGCACGCTGCTGGGCATCAAGGGCCAGTACCTGATTTTCGACACCGGCGTGATCAACATTCGCAAGTACACGGCCTACCAGCTGGCCGTGCTCCAGTAAAAGGATCGTCACCATGCGTACCGAACAACCGCAAGTGATCTACCTCAAGGACTATCAGGCCCCCGAGTACCTGATCGACGAGACCCACCTGACCTTCGAACTGTTCGAGGACCACAGCCTGGTCCATGCGCAGCTGGTCATGCGCCGCAACCCCGAGCGCGGCGCCGGCCTGCCGCCGCTGGTGCTCGATGGGCAGCACCTGGAGCTGCTGAGTGTGCAGCTGGACGACCAGGCGCTGGGCGCCAACGACTACCAGCTCGATGACGACAGCCTCACCGTGCATCCCAAGGCCGAACGCTTCACCCTGGATACCAGCGTGAAGATCCACCCGGAAAGCAACACCGCGCTGGAAGGCCTGTACAAGTCCGGCAAGATGTTCTGCACCCAGTGCGAGGCCGAGGGCTTCCGCAAGATCACCTACTACCTCGACCGCCCGGACGTGATGAGCACCTTCACCACCACGGTGATCGCCGAGCAGCATCGCTATCCGGTGCTGCTGTCCAACGGCAACCCGGTCGGCAGCGGGCCGGCTGAAAACGGCCGCCACTGGGCCACCTGGGAAGACCCGTTCAAGAAGCCAGCCTACCTGTTTGCCCTGGTGGCGGGTGACCTGTGGTGCGTCGAGAGCGAATTCAAGCGCCAATCCGGCCGCGACGTGACCCTGCGTATCTATGTCGAGGAAGAAAACCTCGACAAGTGCGACCACGCCATGGTCAGCCTGAAGAAGTCCATGCGCTGGGACGAGGAAGTCTACGGCCGTGAATATGACCTGGACATCTTCATGATCGTCGCGGTCAACGACTTCAACATGGGCGCCATGGAAAACAAGGGCCTGAACATCTTCAACTCGAGCTGCGTGCTGGCCCGCGCCGAGACCGCAACCGACGCCGCCCACCAGCGGGTCGAGGGTGTGGTGGCCCACGAGTACTTCCATAACTGGTCGGGCAACCGCGTGACCTGCCGCGACTGGTTCCAGCTGTCGCTCAAGGAAGGCTTCACGGTGTTCCGCGATGCCGAGTTCAGCGCCGACATGAATTCGCGCACGGTCAAGCGCATCGAGGATGTCGCCTACCTGCGTACCCATCAGTTCGCCGAAGACGCCGGCCCCATGGCCCACCCGATCCGCCCGGACAGCTTCATCGAGATCTCCAACTTCTACACCCTGACGGTGTACGAGAAGGGCGCCGAGGTGGTCGGCATGGTCCACACCCTGCTGGGGGCCGAGGGCTTCCGCAAGGGTAGCGACCTGTACTTCGAGCGCCATGATGGCCAGGCGGTTACCACCGACGACTTCATCAAGGCCATGGAAGACGCCAACGGTGTCGACCTGACCCAGTTCAAGCGCTGGTACACCCAGGCCGGCACCCCGCGCCTGGAGGTCAGCGAGGCCTATGACGCTGCCGCGCAGCGCTACAGCCTGACCTTCCGCCAGAGCTGCCCGCCGACACCGGGGCAGGTTGAGAAACTGCCGTTCGTGATCCCAGTGGCGCTGGGCCTGCTGGATGCCCAAGGTAACGACCTGCCATTGCGCCTGGCCGGCGAAAGCGCCGCCACTGGCACCAGCCGCGTGCTGTCGGTAACCGAAGCCGAGCAGACCTTCACCTTCGAAGGTATTGCCAGCCAGCCGCTGCCGTCGCTGCTGCGCGGCTTCAGCGCACCGGTCAAGCTGAGCTTCCCCTACGACCGCGACCAGTTGATGTTCCTCATGCAACACGACAGCGACGGCTTCAACCGCTGGGAAGCGGGGCAGCAGTTGGCCGTGCAGGTGCTACAGGAGCTGATCGGCCAGCACCAGCGTGGCGAAGCACTGTGTCTCGACCAGCGCCTGATCACTGCCCTGGGCACTGTGATTGGCAACGAGTCGCTGGACCCTGCCATGGTCGCCGAGATGCTCTCGCTGCCGGGCGAGGCCTACCTCACCGAGATCAGCCAGGTGGCCGACGTGGATGCCATCCACGCCGCCCGTGAGTTCGCCCGCCGGCAGATCGCCGAGCAGCTGTTCGATGCGCTGTGGGCGCGCTACCAGGCCAACCGCGAGGTCTCGCGCAAGACCGCCTACGTGGCCTCGGCCGAGCACTTCGCCCGCCGCAGCCTGCAGAACATCGCGCTGTCGTACCTGATGCTCAGCGGCAAGCCGCAGGTGCTCGAGGCGACCCTGGAGCAGTACGAGCACTGCGACAACATGACCGAGCGTCTCACCGCCCTGGCGGTGCTGGTCAACTCGCCGTTCGAGGCCGAGCGCGCCAAGGCCCTGGACGCCTTCGCCGCGCACTTCAAGGACAACCCGCTGGTCATGGACCAGTGGTTCAGCGTGCAGGCGGCCAGCACCCTGCCGGGCGGCCTGGCGCGGGTCAAGGCATTGATGCAGCACCCGGCCTTCACCCTGAAGAACCCGAACAAGGTGCGCGCGCTGATCGGTGGTTTCGCCGGGCAGAACCTGGTCAACTTCCACGCCGCTGACGGTTCGGGGTATCGCTTCCTGGCGGACCTGGTGATCGAGCTCAATGCGCTCAACCCGCAGATTGCTTCGCGTCAATTGGCGCCGCTGACCCGCTGGCGCAAGTATGACGACCAGCGTCAGGCGCTGATGAAGGGCGAGCTGGAGCGGATCCTCGCGTCCGGTGCGCTGTCCAGCGATGTGTACGAGGTGGTGAGCAAGAGCTTGGCGTAAGCCTGGTCCAACGCTATCGCGGGGCAAGTCGGGTCGCCGCATCGCCGCTCCCACGCCATACCTCGTGCGGCGTGGGAGCGGCGATGCGGCGACCCGACTTGCCCCGCGATGCGTTTGATGGTTAACAAAACATAACGTCCCGCTCGTTGTTTTCTGTCGGACAAGCCCGATACGATGGCCAGAAGCTATTCCAGGCCTCTGGACCAGGGGTTTCGGCAGTGCCTGGCAATAGATTGACCCACCACAAGAACACAACAGGGGGCAGTCATGAGAGAGCGGACAACGCCACGCCGCAGGCTGGCGGCAGGCGCGATGCTGGCACTGGTACTGGGCATCGGCGCCGGCAATGCCGAGGCGGCGGTGGCCGCCGAGGAATACTCGGTGGAGTCGGCCAAGGCCAGCCAGAGCCTGTTGATCGGCGCCACCCATGCCGGCCAGCGCCTGGTGGTGGTCGGCGATCGCGGCCATATCCTGTTCTCCGACGACCAGGGCAAGACCTGGACCCAGGCCCGGGTGCCCACCCGGCAACTGCTTACCGCGGTGTTCTTCCTCGACGACAAGCGCGGCTGGGCAGTCGGCCATGACGCCCAGATCCTCGCCAGCAACGACGGCGGTGCGACCTGGAGCAAGCAGTTCGAAGACCTGTCCCGCGAAGCGCCCTTGCTCGACGTGCGCTTCATCGACGCGCAGCATGGCATTGCCGTGGGCGCCTATGGCGCGCTGCTGGAGACCACCGATGGCGGCCAGCACTGGCAGGACGTCGCCGAGCGCCTGGACAACCCCGACCAGCTTCACCTCAACGCCATTACCCAGGTGAAGGACGCCGGCCTGTTCATCGTCGGCGAGCAGGGCAGCATGTTCCGTTCCAGCGATGCCGGCCAGAGCTGGACAACGGTGCAGGGCCCCTACGAGGGCTCGCTGTTCGGTGTGATCGGTACCACCCAGTCCAACACGCTGCTGGCCTACGGCCTGCGCGGCAACCTGTTCCGCTCCACCGATTTCGGCGACAGCTGGCAGCCAGTCGAGCTCAAGGCCGAACGCGGTCCGCTCGAATTCGGCCTGGCAAGCGCTACGCTTCTCGAGGACGGCAGCCTGGTGCTGGTTGGCAATGGCGGCAGCGTGCTGCGCAGCCATGACGACGGGCAGACCTTCAGTGTGCGCAACCGCGCCGACCGCATCGCCCTGTCGGGTGTGAGTGGCCTGGGCGGTGGCGGCCTGTTGCTGGTCGGGCAAGGGGGCGTGCACCTGGCCTCGGCCGACGGGACCCAGGAGGTGCGTCCATGACCAGCCGGGAGAGCTTCGACATGCAGCACAAGGACAAGGCCACCCTGCTGGAACGCCTGATTTTCAACAACCGCCCCGTGGTCATCGCCATCTGCCTGCTGGTGAGCGTGTTCCTGTTCTGGCAGGCCACACAGATCCGCCCGTCCACCAGTTTCGAGAAGATGATCCCGCTGCAGCATCCGTTCATCGAGCAGATGATGGAGCACCGCAACGACCTGGCCAACCTCGGCAACACCGTGCGCGTCTCGGTGGAGGCGGTCAACGGCGACATCTTCGACAAGGACTACATGGAGACCCTGCGCCAGATCCATGACGAGGTGTTCTACATCCCCGGCGTCGACCGCGCCGGGCTGAAGTCGCTGTGGAGCCCGAGCGTGCGCTGGAGCGAGGTGACCGAAGAGGGCTTCTCCGGCGGCGAGGTGATCCCCAACACCTATAACGGCTCCCAGGACAGCCTCGACACCCTGCGCGACAACGTGCTCAAGTCGGGCCAGGTGGGGCGCCTGGTGGCCAACAATTTCAAATCCAGCATCATCGACATCCCGCTGCTGGAGAACCATCCCGACCCGCAGGATCCGGGGCGCCAGGTCAAGCTCGACTACCAGCAGTTCTCCCACCAGCTGGAAGAGAAGATCCGCGACAAGTTCCAGGCGCAGAACCCCAACGTGAAGATTCACATCGTCGGTTTCGCGAAGAAGGTCGGTGACCTGATCGACGGGCTGGTGATGGTGGCGATGTTCTTCGGTGTCGCCCTGGTCATCACCTGGGCGCTGTTGTACTGGTTCACCTGGTGCATCCGCAGCACCATCGCCGTGCTCATCACCACCCTGGTGGCGGTGGTCTGGCAGCTGGGGCTGATGCATGCGGTGGGCTTCGGCCTGGACCCGTATTCGATGCTGGTGCCGTTCCTGATCTTCGCCATCGGCATCTCTCACGGCGTGCAGAAGATCAACGGCATCGCCCTGCAGTCCAGCGACGCCGACAACGCCCTGACCGCAGCGCGGCGCACGTTCCGCCAGTTGTTCCTGCCGGGGATGATCGCCATCCTCGCCGACGCCGTGGGCTTCATCACCCTGCTGATCATCGACATCGGGGTGATCCGCGAGTTGGCCATCGGCGCCTCGATCGGCGTGGCGGTGATCGTGTTCACCAACCTGATCCTGCTGCCGGTGGCGATCAGCTACGTCGGCATCAGCCAGAAGGCCATCGCCCGCAGCAAGAAGGATGCGACCCGCGAGCATCCGTTCTGGCGCCTGCTGTCCAACTTCGCCAGCCCCAAGGTGGCGCCGGTATCGGTGGTGCTGGCGCTGCTGGCCTTCGGCGGCGGCCTCTGGTACAGCCAGAACCTGAAGATCGGCGACCTCGACCAGGGCGCGCCGGAGCTGCGCCCGGACTCGCGCTACAACCAGGACAACAGCTTCATCATCAGCAATTACTCGACCAGTTCCGATGTGCTGGTGATCATGGTCAAGACCCCGGCCGAGAGCTGTTCGATCCACTCGACCATGGCGCCGATCGACGAGTTGATGTGGACCATGGACAACACCCCCGGGGTGCAGTCGACCATCTCCCTGGTGACCGTGTCCAAGCAGGTCATCAAGGGCATGAACGAGGGCAGCCTGAAATGGGAAACCCTGTCGCGCAACCCGGATATCCTCAACAACTCCATCGCCCGTGCCGACGGCCTGTACAACGCCGACTGT